>CACYIC010000074.1 GCA_902774325.1 uncultured Ruminococcus sp. | reverse complement strand
CTGCACCGTTTGCTTTTGTTTTGGAAAACAGGAGTGTGCGGAGGTTTTACCACTTTTTCTACATTCTCGCTCGAAGCATTTACTTTATTTGAAAAAAAGATGTTTTTTCTCGGAGGATTGTATGTACTTCTCAGCGTAGGATTATGCTTAGGCGGTGTTTTATTAGGCAAGAAGCTTTCGTACATTTTTCTGTTATAACTTCCGATCGTAGCATCCGAATAAACACAAAGCCCCTGCGCGTTTTGCAACACGCAGGGGCTTGACTTCTATATAGGTATTTGTGGTAACTGCTTAGTTCGCCTTCTTTGCCGTGGAGAGGAAGAGAGCCTTTAGGGTGGCGGCGTCGGCGTCGCCGGTTTCTTTGATGCCGTTCTTCTTCTGGAACGCCTTCACCGCGTCAACGGTGGCTTCGCCGTAGTAGCCGGTGACGTTGGAATCCTCCTCGCTCTGGGTGAGATAGCCCAGATCCACCAAACGCTGCTGCAGAGCGCTGACGCTTTCGCCTTCGCTGTTCACCGCGAGCGTCAGGTCGGTCAGGCTGATGTTATACTGCGCCGAAACGTCCTCGCCCTTGGGAGCGGTCGTTTCCTGCGGCTTGGTTGTTTTTTCGTTTTTGGGAGAAGTGGCTTTGACGGCTTCGTCCGGTGTTGCGCCGTGACCCGGATAGATAAAATCTATCATCTTTTTCAGCGTCTTGCCGGCGGTGATACCGGGCAGAGACATATCCGCGAGCGGGATCTCCAGCGTACGTTCGGTCTTGAGGGCGTTGAGCTTGGAGAGGGTCTTGCTCGATTTGAGCTGTTCAAGGGTCTCTTTTTTATCATAGATAATAAAATCCGGATTGGCGCTTGCCACGACCTTGGCGGTGTCGTTGCTGGGCGAAACAGACGTGCTGTTGGTGCCGACCGAAAAGATATTGACGCAGTTGGTGTAGCCCATCAGGATATTGCCAAAGCTGCCGCTCGAGAGCTTGTTCAGCTTTTGACCGTCGATATAAAGATAGCAGACGGTGTAGAGGGCGCCGGTTTTGTTCAGATCCTCGATCTCGCGCTTTTGCTTGTCCAGATCCTGCACGAGCTTGTTATAGGCTTCCTTGCCGGCGGCGCTGCCCTTTTTGGTGCCGGCGAGCGCCTTGCCGATGGTTTCATAATTCGTTTTGACCTCGGCGGTCGTTTCGGGCTTTTGAAGCTTGATCACCTGAATGCCCTTGCTTTCGAGCTTTTTCTGGGCGTCCTCGTTGATTTTGTCGTTGCAGAAAACGAGGTCGGTTTTCATCTTGACGATCTGGTCGATGTCGGGATTCTCCTCGGTGCCCACGACCGGCGCGGCCTTCAGCTCCGGCTGGGTGACAGCCTTGCTTCTGCCGGCAAATTTTCTTTCAAAATCCATATACGCCATAATATCGGCGGTGATCGGGTCGAGAACGACCACGTTTTCGGGTTCTTTTTCGATCGTGTAGTTGGCAATGCTCACAGGATATTCCTGCTCCTCACAGCCCGTCATCATCAAAGCGGACGACAGCGCCACGGCTGCCGCCAACAGAACGGAAACCAGTTTCTTCATCATATCCTCCAATTCAGTCTGATTGTTGCCTATTCAGTCATTCTATATTGTACCTTGTTTTTGCGAAATAGTCAACAACGGATTTGCAGAATTTTTCCCAAGAATTCCACTTTTTCGGCGTTTATAATCAGTATATTGCTTTAGGTGAAATATAAGGAACGGTTTTTGTGATACAATAAATTGAAAACGCACAGGCAACGCCCGCATGCTGTGGGCTTGCCTTTCACGGAGGCTGAGCTATGTCAAATGTAATCAGAATTTTTGTGGAAAAACGCGACGGCTTCAACGTCGTAGCCAAGCAGACCCTGTGGGATATTCGCCACAATCTGCGCATGATGTCCGTCACCGACCTGCGCTATATCGTGCGCTACGATATCGAGGGTCTGACAGAGACGGAATATGACGAGGCAAAGGGCATTGTCCTTTCCGAGCCGAATGCGGATGTGATTTATGAAGAGACCCTGCCCGTTGAGGACGGCTGGCGCGTGTTTGCGATGGAGTATCTTCCCGGACAGTACGACCAGCGCGGCGACTCCGCCGAGCAGTGCGT
>CACYIC010000073.1 GCA_902774325.1 uncultured Ruminococcus sp. | reverse complement strand
GACGCTGCGGTATTCGATCGTGCCGCGGTAGGTCAGGTCCACAAACTTAAAGGTGCGCAAATAGGCGATATCGTCGGGTTGCGGCTGAAATTCCATCAAGATATGCCGACCGTTTTCCGTGTATTCTCCCGTCAGCTTGTCGCGCGTGAAATATTCCAAAATATTGACCGGAGGGAAGTTGAGGTACTTGCCGTTTCTCTCCACACAGTAAGTCGGTTTATATTTGAATTGTTGAAGTCGAGAAGCATTGCTTTTCCTCCAAGCGAATATATTCGACTATTAGCATAGTAGGTTAATTATAATATATCATAATCTGATTGTCAATATACACATCAAAAAAAGGAAACCTCCCAAACCCGCGTTTTGACGCTCCGTTGCAGGAAGGCTTCCTTTTCTTAAAAATGATGTTTGCCCCGTCGCGGAAACGGCTTAAACCGCGGCGAATCCGTTTTCCAGATCGGCGATGATGTCGTCGATGTGCTCCGTACCGATGGAGAGGCGGATGGTGTTTTGGTGTATGCCTGCCGCGTCAAGCTCCTCGTCGGTGAGCTGGGAGTGGGTCGTGGTGGCAGGATGGATAACGAGGGATTTTACGTCCGCGACGTTGGCGAGAAGCGAGAATATCTTTAAGCCGTCGATGAAGCGGAACGCCTCCTCCTTGCCGCCCTTGATATCAAACGTGAAGATCGAACCGCCGCCGTTGGGGAAATACTTTTTATACAGCTCATGGTCGGGATGGTCTGCGAGCGAGGGATGATAGACCTTTTCGACAAGCGGATGATTCACGAGATAATCGAGCACCTTCTTGGTGTTTTCGGCATGGCGCTCAAGACGGAGCGAAAGGGTCTCTGTTCCCTGCAGGAGCAGGAAAGCGGCGAAGGGAGAGATGCAGGAGCCGGTATCTCTGAGCAGGATGGCGCGGATATAAACCGCGAAAGCGGCTTTGCCCGCGGCGTCGGTGAATTTTACGCCGTGATAGCTGGGGTTCGGCTCGGAAATCCACGGATATCTGCCGGAGGCTGCCCAATCGAAGGTGCCGCCGTCTACGATCACACCGCCGAGGGTAGTGCCGTGACCGCCGATGAATTTAGTCGCTGAGTGAACGACGATGTCTGCACCGTGCTCGATGGGTCTGATAAGATACGGAGTGCCGAAGGTGTTGTCGATGACGAGCGGAAGTCCGTGTGCGTGAGCGATCTCGGCGAGCGCGTCGATGTCGGGGATGTCGCTGTTGGGGTTGCCGAGGGTCTCGATGTAGATAGCCTTGGTGTTGGGCCGGATAGCCGCTTTGACCTCATCGAGGTTATGGATATCGACGAAGGTGGTGTCAATGCCGAAAAGCGGCAAGGTATGCGCCAGCAGGTTAGCGGAACCGCCGTAGATGGTCTTTTGGGCGACGATGTGCTCGCCTTGAGTCGCGAGAGCCTGGATCGTGTAAGTGATCGCCGCCGCGCCGGAGGCTAAAGCCAAGCCCGCTACGCCGCCCTCGAGAGCCGCGATACGCTCCTCAAACACGCCCTGCGTGGAGTTGGTGAGTCTGCCGTAGATGTTGCCCGCGTCAGCGAGTCCGAAACGGTCGGCGGCGTGCTGAGCGTTATGGAATACATAGGATGTGGTCGCGTAGATCGGCACCGCTCTCGCGTCGCTTGCTGGGTCTGCCTGTTCCTGTCCTACGTGAAGCTGTTTTGTTTCAAATCTATATTCTGACATGGTAAATACCTCTTTCTTTTCTTTGATAATGATATGATAAGGCGTGGGTGTTATTGCCTGCACATTCGCATGGATAGTTTTTTCAAAATAAGCGTCATGGCTTTCTTCTCCTTTTCTTTCGATGGTTCAATTATATACTATGTTGGTAGGTTTTGTCCAATACACAAAATATATACCCGGCTATAGATTCAGTCTATAACCGGGTGATCATACAATTATTTATTTGAGGTTCACTTGTGCACTTTCTTATAAGCTCTAAGGTAATTATCAAGCTCCTTCACATAAAGCTGCGCTATATGGCTCAAAAGCAGGTTTTTCTTTGAAATGTAGCCAATGACCATATTGCTCCCGACGGTGTCATCGTCCGCTTCAAACGGCACGGCAAGATAATCCGAGCCATTGAGCTCCTCGCTGATAACGCCGGAGCAGAGGGTATAGCCGTTCAGCCCGATCATCAGGTTGAGCATGGTCGCCCTGTCGGTCGCACGTATCGTCTTGGGGTACTCGCTCGTGCTCAGTATCTCCTCGGCGTAATAGAAAGAGCCCCTGTCGCCCTGCTCAAACGAAAGGCATGGGTAGTCCTTCAAATCCTCAAAGCGGATTTTATCCTTCTGCGCGAGCGGATGACCCTTCCATAAATATACGTAGGCATTGCACTCCGTCAGCGGCGTGAAAACCAAGCCGTTCGATTTCAGCAGCTTTTCAAGCGGTTTTCGGTTGAAGTCGTTGAGATACAATATACCGATCTCGCTCTTGCCGGAAGCCACGTCGTCGATTACATCGCGGGTGCGCGTTTCACGGATGGCAAATTCATACTTATCCGTTCCGAAGTG
>CACYIC010000072.1 GCA_902774325.1 uncultured Ruminococcus sp. | reverse complement strand
AAAGTCGTACTTTGTGATGAATTCGTCGCAGACGTACTGTGACCAGATGTTCGTGTGGACGTCGTTGCCCTGCTTGCATACAACGAGCTTCTGAAAGACCGGCTTGGGCGCGATGGTGTACGCCACGCGCATACCGGGCGAGATTACCTTCGAGAATGAGCCCGCGTAGATAACGATACCGTCGGTGTCAAAGCTCTTGATGTTCGGAAGATTTTCTCCGCTGTACCGCAGGTCGCCGTAGGGGTTGTCCTCGATTATCAAAACGCCGTACTTTTTGGCGAGCTCATAGACCTTTTTGCGCTTTTCAAGGCTCATTGTAACGCCCGAGGGGTTCTGGAAGTTCGGGATAGTGTAAATAAGCTTTGCGTTGGGATTTTCCTTTAGCTTTTGCTCAAGCTCAACGGTGCTCATACCGTCAGGCTCAACGGTAACGCCCACAAGCTTGGCGTTGTAGCTGCGGAAGGTGTTGAGCGAGCCGATAAACGACGGAGCCTCGCAGATAACTACCTCGCCCTCGTTGACGAGCGCCTTGGTGCACAGATCCATGATCTGCTGCGCGCCTGTGGTGATGAGGATATCGTCGTTGTCGCTGCCGGTGTTGTGATTCTTTTGCATATACTCCATCATATGCTGCCTGAGCGGAGTGTAACCCTCGGAAACGCTGTACTGCAAAACCGAGATCGGGTTTTCGGCAAGCACCTTTGCCGAGATCTCTGCGATCTCCTTTGCGGGGAAGGCGTCGGGCGAGGGATTTCCCGCCGAAAGCGATACCACCGAGGGGTCGGCGGCATATTTAAAAATTTCTCTTATCGCGCTGGGCTTAAGAGTCTGGACTCTGTCTGAAAACTTGTACTCCATATGTTCATCTCCAAATTGTTATATTTTTATCACAAAGCCTATTATATCACGGTTTATAAATGTATTCAAGGCTGAAAAATGAAAGAATCCGGTTTTAAGAAAATTATACGCAAAAAACGCCATTCCGTCTCTGGTGATCGGGAATGGCGTTTTGTTATTATATTCAGGTTTTGATCCGTAACAGGCGGATCGGATGCAGAGTCGCTTAGCCGAAGAATTTCTCGTGGATAGCCGCGACAGCCTTGTCAGCGTCCTTCGCTTCGATAAGAACGGAGGTCTTGATTTCGCTGGTAGAGATCATCTGGATGTTGATCTGAGCGTCATAGAGCGCCTCAAACATCTTTGTGGCAACGCCCGCGTGGCTTTCCATACCCGCGCCGACGATAGAAACCTTTGCTACGTTATCATCATAGAGGATCTCCTTTGCGCCGATGTCATCAACATAACCTCTGAGCGCCTCAACAGCCTCTTCGCCCCTGTCCTTTGCGACGGTAAAGCTGATGTCCTTTTTGCCGTCATGACCGATAGACTGCAGGATGATGTCTACATTGATGTTCTTTTTGGAAAGTCTGGAGAACAGCTTGAACGCGAATCCGGGATTGTTGGGAACGCCCACGACCGAAATTCTCGCAACTTCATTATCCTTGGCAACGCCGCTGATTAACATTTTTTCCATTCTTGTTTTCTCCTTTACTATTGTACCCGGAACTCTTGTAAGGCTTGAGAGCACCTCGAGCTCGATGTTGTATTTTTTAGCCATCTCGACCGAACGGTTGTTGAGCACCTGCGCGCCCATCGTAGCAAGCTCGAGCATCTCGTCGTAAGAGATCTCCTTGAGCTTCTGCGCGTTGGGTATCTTGCGCGGATCCGCGGTGAATACACCCTCAACATCGGTGTAGATCTGGCAAAGGTCGGCGTTCATTGCCGCCGCGATAGCGACCGCGCTCGTATCTGAACCGCCTCTGCCCAAGGTAGTGATATCGCCGAAGCGTGAGATCCCCTGGAAGCCCGCTACTACAACGATATTCCTCTTGTCGATCGCTGCTTGGATCCTTGACGGATCGACATTTTTGATCCTCGCGCTGGTGTGAGCGGACGAGGTCGAAAATCCCGCCTGCCAGCCTAAAAGCGATACGGCGTGATAGCCGAGCTTTTCGATAGCCATAGCGAGCAGAGCGATAGAGATCTGTTCGCCCGCGGCAAGGAGCATATCCTTTTCTCTGCGCGAGGCGTTGGGGTTGATCTCCTCCTGCTTGTCAACCAGAACATCGGTAAAATCGCCCTGAGCCGATACGACAACAACAACATCGTTGCCCTTTGCGTAGGTGTCGGTGACGATCTTCGCCACGTTCATCACGCGCTCGGCGTCGCGGACAGATGTTCCGCCGAATTTTTGAACTATTAAACTCATTGTTCTTCTCCTCTTTGTGCTTGATTTTTGATTACTTAAATTACAATACCCAATATATATTAAAGCTAAATTCGCCTTCGGCGAGCTAAATTTGGCTGCGCCAAGCTAAATTACAGCTTTCGCTGTAGCTAAATTTGCTTCGCAAGCTTGTTTCTTCAAGGTCAACACAGCGCGCCGACGGCGCATTTAGCTATTGAGCGAAGCGAAATAATTTAGCTGTTTCCGCAGGAAACAATTTAGCTACGGCGCAAGCCGTAATTTAGCTGTTTCCGTAGGAAACAATTTAGCTATCATTATGCAATAAGGTGATCAAATGCTATCAAAATTCAGCGTAAAAAAACCAATGACCGTTTTTGTCGCGGTAGTGTTGGTTATTGTGCTGGGTATAGTTGCTTTCAGCAAAATGACTCCCGATCTCCTGCCGAATATGGATCTGCCCTA
>CACYIC010000071.1 GCA_902774325.1 uncultured Ruminococcus sp. | reverse complement strand
ACAACCATATCGAGGTTGAAAAAATAATGAGGCGACTTTGCGACAATCATCTTGTTATCCGAACTATGATCGCTACCGCCGACGGCGAAATGAGCTCCTACTCGGTACGACCGGAGGGATTTGCCGTTCCGCTGCTCTGCTTTGCAGACGAAATAGCAAAGAATAATCCACGCCCCTTCTTCGGCACATTTGACCGGAAAAAGCCGTTCTTATAAACTGCCCGTTGACTTGCAGTCCCGGTCGTTGCGCAAAACCGGCACGCGTTGCTTGTTATCCTCGCTTCTGTGCCTTACAATATATGTGCAAGGAGTTGAGAGCAATGAACGAATTCAGTTTGCTGTATCCGCAGGGAACAGCGCCCGGGTTTCAAAAAATAAGTGAGACCGCCTGCAATGATTTGTCGCTGGAATACATTCTTTCTCATGTCGCCAAGAACGAATATGAGAAAAACCTCATCAAGCGTATGATGACGGGGCTTGAAAGCTGCCCCGAGGTGATCTGCTACCGCAGTGATATTTTTGATGACTTTATCAATTTTCCGTCTTTCAAGGATAAAATCAGGGACTCGCTCGACCGGCTTGATTATCTCAAAACACTGGGGCGGAGCTTTAACGACGACTCTGTCGCGCCGATTTGGCAATTGATAAACCGTCTGCAGGAGCTTGATGTTTATATCGGCTGCATCGAAGAGATCTATTCCGCGTTAAAAGAGATCGACGTCAGATCTGATGGTCTGAAGCAGCTGAAGGATTATGTCGCTTCCGTTTACAACGACAGCGGCTTTGAATATCTTAAGGCTGACATCAAAGAGCTGATAACGGAGACCTCTCAGATACAAAGCATCACGCTCGGCGTGAATCTGGATGAAACCATGCGTCCGGTCGAGGTCGGCATCGTTTCCATCAACAAAAAGAAATTCGACCACTCAAACGCCTTTGACAACTTTATCGGATTTCTCTCTCAGCTCGGCGGCTTGCTGGACGGCAAAAGCAACGGTAACTTTAACGGTATGTCAAAGATACATTCTTCCGGAGCAACCGGAGCGGACAATCCGCTGATGCAGAATCTCAGCCGTGAGATGTCCGATATGCTCTCGGCAAACGTGAAGCACCTAAAAAGCAAGCTGTCTCAGTATGTCAATATCAGCGGCTACAGCCTGACCAGACTGATCCCCGATTTCACGTTTTATATCAGATGGGCGGAGTTCTGTGAACAGGTAATAAAGAGCGGACTGCCGATGACAAAGCCGCAGATCCTTGATGAAGGCAGCGGCAAGCTCTCCACAAAGGGTTTGTATAATCTTAAGCTGGCAATTCAAATCCTCGACGGCTCACAGCTTGACGTTGTAAAAAATGACTTTGAGTTTTCAAAGGAACACGGGATCTATATTATGACCGAACCTAATAGGGGCGGAAAAACGACCTTTACGCAGGCGGTAGGCTTGATCGTTTTATTAGCACAAAACGGCTTGTATGTTCCATGTGAAGCGCTCAGCCTGTCTCCCTGCGATAATATCTTTACTCATTTTCCCGCCGACGAAAACCAGACCGTCAACCTCGGTCGTTTAGGCGAGGAATCCAAGAGAATCAGCGAGATTTTCTCTCTTGCGACGGATAAAAGCCTTTTGTTGTTCAACGAATCCCTTGCGACGACCTCGTTTACGGAGGGGTTATATATCGCAAAGGACGTGGTCAAAGCAATGAGAAGCCTCGGCGCAAGAACGATTTTCAATACGCATATGCACGAGCTGGCAATGGATTTGGATGAAATCAACGCGCTGAACGGAAAAATCAAGGTCGCCTCGCTGGTGACGGGTATCCACGAAGGACAGCGCTCCTACAAGGTGTACCTCGCGCCGCCCGACGGTATCAGCTACGCCAGAGACAATGCCGAAAAATACGGAGTGACAAACAGTCAGCTGATGCAGGCGGCAGGATAAAGGAGATCAGAATGAACAAAGAACAGTTAGTTACATTACAGCTGCCATACCGCGAGGCAGGAACAAAAACAGTCCGTGTATTTGTCCCTGAACACGGCGAAGAAGAATTGTTGCCCGTTATCTATATGACGGACGGGCAAAACCTTTTCGAGGATAACCGTCCGCGTCAGTTTGGCTGCTGGTATACGCGCGAAGCCGTAAAAGAGGAACGGAAAAAAAGCGGCAAGGCGGCTATTATCGTCGGCATCCATAACGACGAAAGCCCTGTTCAGCGAGCAAAGGAACTGACGCCAAAAAGTATCGGCGCTATCATATTTCCCGACGATATGCCCGAGCACGTCAGAAAAATGATGGCTCCCGAGGGTGAATTATTTGATGATTTCGTCGTAAATACGGTGATGCCGGAAATTGAAAAACGTTTTCCGGTCCAAACGGGCAGAGAGTACACTGCCTTTTGCGGCAGCTCCTCAGGCGGCTTGCAGGCGTATTATACTGTGCTTAGCCACCCGGATAAATTCTGCTTGGCAGGCGTTTTTTCTCCGACGTTTCCGATCCTTTATCCCGAAGACGTGATCCGCTGGACAAGGGAAACGGTCGGGGAGATCAAGCCCTATCTCTATATTTACAGCGGCTCGAACGATAGAATGGAGCAGGAGATCTGCGAGAGTACAGAGGCGGTAGTTAAAGCGATATCCGAATTCTATCCGAAAGAAAGGCTGAAAGTGAATATCCTACCCGAACAGCCTCACCACGAAAGTGCTTGGGCTGAGGTATTTAAGGAGTTTCTGCATATTTTTG
>CACYIC010000070.1 GCA_902774325.1 uncultured Ruminococcus sp. | reverse complement strand
ACCACCGAGGCGTTCAACGCGCTTCTCAAGACCCTTGAGGAGCCGCCCGAGCACGTCGTTTTCGTGCTCGCGACCACCGAGGTGCACAAGGTCCCGGCGACCATCCGTTCGCGCTGTCAGCAGTTCGACTTTCACAGGATCCCCGTGCGCGCTATCGCCGACAGGCTTTTGTACGTCGCGAACGAGGAAGGGCTTGAGCTTGACGACAGCAGCGCAGTGCTCATCGCCTCGATCTCGGACGGCGCCCTGCGCGACGCGCTCTCTCTGCTCGACCGCTGCGTAGCGATAAGCAGCAAAATCGACGAGGATGTTGTCAGGACGGCGGCGGGGCTCACCAACCGCGACTACCTCTACGACATCTCGGAATGCATCATAAACAAAAACACGGCGGGCGCTCTGAATATCGTCGACCGGCTTTATTCGGAGGCAAAGGATATGGCGAGGCTGTGCAGCGAGCTGATCGGTCATCTGCGCGGCATAATGATGATCAAGACGGTTTCCCGCCCGCGCGATATCATCGTATTCACCGACGAGGAATTCGAGCGCGCCGTTTCTCAGGCGGATTACCTCGATCTCCCCGAGATCATATATTATATGGATGTTCTCTCACGCGCCGTCGCGCGGATGGGAAAGCAGTCAAGCGACCGCACCGAGCTTGAAATGGCTCTGGTCAAGCTCACCTCGCCCGAGCTCGACGTCACAAGCGAAGCTATGCTGGCGCGTATCTCGGCGCTTGAAAGGGCGGTAAAAAAGGGCATCGCCGTCAGCGCTCAGGCGGCAGCGGCTCAGGCTCCGGTCAAAAAGGAAGCCGTAAGCGCTCCATCAGGCGCGGACGAGGCGCCTGAGGAGGAAACAGGCAAAAAGCCCGCGAATAAGAGCGAGGACGAGGCGCCTGAGGAGGAAACAGGCGAAAAACCCGCGAATAAGAGCGAGGACAAAGACGATAATATATCCGTGGAAAAGCCCGAGCCCAAGCAGGAAGAGGCAAAGCCCCAAGCTCCCGCTGCGGCTCCTCCCCCGGCGAAAAGAGCCGCGGCGCAAAAGGCTGACGTCCCGGACGTGGTAGCGCTGAGCAGGGCGGCAAAGCCGTTTCCGCGCTGGCCGGAGATCGTTGACAGCCTCAAGAGCGTTTCAAAGGCGATCTCGGCGGCATTCGCGGGGACAGCGGCTTATGAGAGCGGCGGCTTTATCCTGATCGACTCCGAAAGCGAAATGGCTTTCGAGCTGCTCAGGCGCGGAGAGCACCGCAGGGAGATCCGCGATATTCTCCGCGAGCAGACAGGCAAAAGCTACCGTCTGGGTCCCTACAGGCTCGAGTACAAGGACGAAAAGGCAGCCGATCCCCTGAGCGCCTTCAAGGACAAGGTCAAGGAAAGCGGCATACCGATAAACGAGGAATGACAAATCAGAGTTTGGGATTTACCCGGATCCCCATAAACCCGAAAGGATGAATAAAATTATGAAAGCAAGATTACCAAAGGGCTACGGCGGCGGCGGTTCAAACAATATCCAGCAGCTGGCGCGTCAGGCTCAGAAGCTCCAGGAGGAGATGGAGGCGGCAACAGCCGCTCTCGAGGAAAAGGAATATGAGGCTGCCGCGGGCGGCGGAGCCGTCAAGGTCACCGTATCGGGCAAGCCCGAGCTCAAGTCGGTCGAGATCGATCCCGAGGTCGTTGACCCCGAGGACGTCGAGATGCTCTCCGACCTGATCATGGCTGCCGTGAACGAGGCTCTCAGAACGGCGGCGAAGGAAAAAGAGGACAAGATGGAATCGATCTCGGGCGGTCTCAATATCCCGGGAATGTTCTGATATGGCTCAGTACAATGTCGCTCCGCTGGAGAAGCTGGTGGAGCAATTTGAGAGGATGCCCGGCATCGGTCACAAGAGCGCCCAGCGGCTGGCGTATTATGTGCTCAACCTCTCACAGCCTCAGGCAAGGGAGCTTGCTGACGCGGTGATCGAGGCGCACACCAAGATCCGCTACTGCTCGCGCTGCTGCAATCTTACCGACAGGGAGCTGTGTCCCGTCTGCGCGAATCCCGCGCGGGATCACGAGCTTATCTGCGTGGTCGAAACTCCGAGGGACGCGGCGGCGGTCGAAAACACCCGCGAATACAAGGGCGTGTATCATGTGCTCCACGGCTCGATCTCCCCTCTCAACGGCGTGGGACCCGACGATCTGACGATCAAGCAGCTTCTTTCGCGTATCGGAAGCGCCGAGGCGCGAGAGGTCATCATGGCGACGAATCCCACGGTCGAGGGCGACGCGACCGCGCTGTATATCTCAAAGCTCCTGAAGCCTATGGGCGTCAAGGTGACAAGGCTCGCCTACGGTATCCCCGTGGGCGGCGATCTGGAATACGCGGACGAGTACACGCTTGCCAAGGCGCTGGAAGGCAGGAATGAGATCTGATGGCAACACTCAAGACAATAGCGCAGAACAAAAAGGCTCATCACGATTATTTCATCGAGGAGAGCTTTGAGGCGGGCATCGAGCTCTGCGGGACTGAGGTAAAATCCATCCGTCAGGGCAGGGTCAACCTCAAGGACAGCTGGTGCTCGATCGACAAGGGCGAGATCTTCGTAAACGGAATGCACATCTCCCCTTACGAGCACGGAAATATCTTCAACCGCGACCCGATGCGCGTCAGAAAGCTGCTGATGCACAAAAAGGAGATCAACCGCCTCTACGGAATAATCAAGCAGACGGGCTACGCGCTGATCCCGATAAGTCTTTACTTCAAGGACAGCAGAGTAAAAATGCAGCTCGGACTGTGCAAGGGCAAGAAGCTCTACGACAAGCGCGAGGACATGGCAAAACGCACAGCCAAGCGCGACATCGAAAGAGCGTTAAAGGAACAAGGCAGAAACTGATGATAGAGCCGCTTGAAAAAAGCGGCTTCAAAACAGAAGAAGCTTCATAAGCGAAGCGACTTCATGCGCGAAGCGCGCTTCATGTTTCCGTAAGGAAACACTTCATTGCGAAGCGAAGCTTCGCATACACGGGGATGTAAAGGTTTCGACGGGGAGGACGAACCTTGATAAGCGAGCGGCGGTGCGGGACCGCCATAAAATCCGCAACTTAAAAATAACTGACAAAAGAACAGTTTCTTTAGCTGCTTAATGCGGCTCGTCCCTGCGCGGAGCACCTCGGCCGCGTAAGGGGCGTCGACTAGAGGTAAAGGTGAACGGAGGGCTGCTCCTCCCCCCGTCATCAAGTCGGAGCTACCAAACCGCACAGCCTGTCGTTAGGCGGCGCGGCAAGGGAATGATAATATAACGACTGCGCTCGGAGAAACTCAAGGCAAGTCCTTTTCGGACGCGGGTTCGATTCCCGCCATCTCCACCAGAACAGAAACAGGGCACCCTCGCGGTGCCCTGTTTCTGTTCTCAGCAAACTAAAAGGAGATGGGGGGAATCGAAGGCGAGCGTGCCCGCCGCAGGCGGGTAAAAACGCTTCGGGGAAGCGTTTTTAGCGAGAGAGCAGATGAAACACTTCCCATCGCACTGAACCCCTCAAGCGAGATGGAAGGATGCAAAAGATGAAACACACCCCATCTCCACCAAACGGGTATTGGATGAACACCTACTTTTTCAGCGGCGGATTTGCCGTCAGATGTGTTCTCTGATACAAAAACGGAACGCCGTTTCAGTGTAAAAGCTGGAACGGCGTTTTTCTGTTTTAAATTTAATTCAATATAAATAATTATGGATCGATATATGGCTTAGGATCGATATATGGCTTATCGCTATAACCTTTATTATATAAGAGCCTAACTTTATTATCTAATATTGGTTTCCAAATTTTTGAAAACCATTCTTTATTTAGTATAAGACAGAAGATTACACCGCAGGAGGCCCCTGCGGTGCATACATAGAAACGCCCTGCAAGTTTGCGGCTTGCAGGGCGTTGTTGACTCATTTGAAATGAAATTACAATGGGTTAATTAAAATTGTTATAGAGATGCTGGTAAAAACATAGAAACCACTTGAATATCAACGCTTCTTGTGGTAAAATGTAATAGTATATTGTAGGAATTTATTTGCGCAATTGAAAAAGTAAAATGGCATACAAGAAAACGACAATACCATGTGGATTCAACACCCGATTATTTGCAGAAATACGAAAACTGCAAGAACTCAAATGAAGCGCCTTAAGACAGCAATACCAAATCATACTGCAAAACTCGTTGCTGATTCATGAAGAACAATAGAAGCCATAGGGAGCATTCACGCATGAAAAAGATTCTCACTATTATTG
>CACYIC010000069.1 GCA_902774325.1 uncultured Ruminococcus sp. | reverse complement strand
CAAGGCGTACAAGTTCACGCAGGAAAACAAGGAAGGCACGGTTAAGGACGTCAAGAAATACATCGACATCGAGGAAGATTTGATCAACACAGAGGTTTACGGCGGCTACGGCACATCGGTTCCCGACCCCGACAAGCAGGGCACGATAACGCTGAAAAACTCCATCGTAGAGCTTGGCTATACGGAGGATTACGATATTGAGAAGCTCTATAACACCGATATCTACAAGAACGCTCTCGCGAGTCTGATCAAAGAGAACCCCGATGATAAGGTCTACGCCGAGCTTCAAACTCACTTTGATAAATATGAATAAACCATAATAAAAACAGACTGAGATGATTGTATATGAGCAAGATAGAAATTCGCAATTTAACGGTTGACTACACCGAAAAGAAGAACCGTTTTACCGCATTGAAGGACGTCAGCTTTTCCATTGAGGACGGCGAGTTTGTCAGCGTAATCGGCTCGAGCGGCTGCGGCAAAAGCACGCTGCTAAGCATTTTGGAAGGTATCAATACGCCGACAGCCGGAGAGATTCTGATCAACGGCGAGCCGATTCACGGTACCGGTACCGACAGAGGCGTTGTGTTTCAGCACTATTCACTCTTTCCGTGGATGACCGCCAGAAAGAACGTCGCTTTCGGAATCAAGCAGGTCAACAAAGAGGCAAGCAGAACCGAACGCCTGAAAATCGCCGACGAGTTTTTGGAAAAGGTTGGATTGGAAAGCTTTAAAAACAAATATCCCTCGCAGCTTTCGGGTGGAATGCAGCAGCGCGTCGCGATCGCCAGAGCCTTGGCGATGGACACCGACATTCTCCTGATGGACGAACCGTTCGGTGCGATCGACGCGAAAAACCGCACTATTTTACAGGAGCTTCTGCTTGAGCTGTGGGAGGGCGACGGAACAAGCGCAAGAAAAACCGTTGTGTTTGTCACGCATGATATCGACGAGGCGATTTTACTCTCGGACAAAATCGTGATGATGACCGCGAATCCCGGTCAGGTTTACCGAGAGATCGAAGTTCCCTTTGACCGTCCGCGCAACCGCGCCGAGCTTGTTCAGACAAAGGAATACAATCAGTTCAGAAATAAGCTGCTGGCGATGTTCTACAGCGACATTGTCAGCAAGATCGGCGGAGACGAGGTGGTGCTGTAATGACAATCAAAAAGAGATATTTCAGAGTCGTTCACGCGCTGTTTATCGTGCTTCTGCTGATCCAGCTCCTGCCCGATAAACTCAAAGGCGAAACCTACGCACAGTACGTGATATGGTTTGTTGTCGGCGTTGAAGCGCTGACGCTGCTCGTATCCTCATTTATCAAAAAGCCCGTCGGCTTGAATCTGTTTACGGATATCGTCAGCTTTATCTACGGCTTGCTGATCGCGTGGACGATGGCTACCGCCAAGTTCAATCTGTTAAAGCCCGCACTGTTCCCGCCGCCCGGAAAGGTCTTTTGGAGAATGATCGGCGATTACGAAACCATCATCACCAATATTTTCAGCTCTGTCGGCATCATTTTGCGGGGCTATCTGTTGGCGCTGGTCATAGCGATACCGCTCGGACTGTTTCTCGGATGGAGCGCGAGACTCGGCAGCGCGGCAACCTACATTTCAAAATTTCTCGGCGCTATCCCGCCGATCGTCTATATCCCTTACGGTATCGCTCTGCTGCCGACCTTCCGTTCGGTCTCGGTATTCGTTATCTTTTTAGCGACCTTCTGGCCTGTGCTCGCAGGCACGATGAGCGGCGTTATGAATGTAGACAAAAAGACGATCGACTCCGCAAAGGTATTAAATGTCGGAAAATTCACAATGCTGTTTTCCGTCATTCTCCCGGCATCGCTGCAGCAAATCTTTATCGGCTGCAATCAGGGACTCACCGTGTCGTTCGTACTGCTGACCTCGGCTGAGATGATCGGCGCGCAGAGCGGCTTGGGATATTACATCAAAAACTACTCCGATTTCGGAGACTACACCAGAACGCTTGTCGGACTGATCGTGATCGGCATAGTAATCGTCGCAATCTCATTTGCGTTCAATAAGATACAAAAATACCTGCTTCGCTGGAAGCACTGAAAGGAGGGAACACAGTGACGGAAATATTATGGCACGGCAGAGGAGGACAGGGAGCCTTCACAGCTGCGAGACTTCTCGGAGACGCTTATTCACTGAAGGACAACGCCTACGCGCTGGCGTTCCCTTCCTTCGGTCCGGAGCGCAGAGGCGCGCCCATTCGCGCGTTTACAAAGCTCGATACAAAGCCGATCGGCAACCGCAGCGAAACCACAAGATCCAACTACAGTATTTTTCTTGACGATACGCTTTTCAGCGAAAAATCCTTTCGCGAGCTAAAGCAAAACGGAATCATACTTTTAAATACAAAGAAGCATTTCGACGATCCGCGTGTGATCACGCTCGACGGCGACGGCATTGCGGCGCGAATCCTCGGCTTGCCCATTACAAATACGATTCTTTTAGGCGCGTTCGCGGCAGTTTCGGGAGAAATTTCTCTTGAAGAAATAAACGAAGCGATTCGGCAGACCATGCCGCGCCGCCTGCAGGAAAAGAATATAGCCGCCGTCAAGGCGGCATATGAGGAGGTTGTCGCATGAAGCCTTTTCTGAGGGATTTTGTCCCGACCTCATATAAGGATATCCCCGACGCGACCGCTTATGAAGCCGGATATCTCGTCACCAAAAATGCGGGCTGGCGCAATATCCGTCCCGTTATTGACAATACAAAATGCGTCGGCTGTCTGAATTGCTATCTTTACTGTCCCGACGGCGTGATTTTCCGCGAGGGCAGTAAGATCAATATAGATTACGACTTTTGCAAGGGCTGCGGCATTTGCTCAAAAATCTGCAAGCCCGGAGCGATAAAAATGGAGGCGGAAAAGTAATGGCTAAGAAGTTCTTATCGGGCAACGAGGCGTTTGCATACGGCGTCCGCCTTGCGCGTCCGCAGGTGATTTCCGCTTATCCGATAACGCCGCAGACGATCGTTGTTGAAAAGCTCTCGGAATTTGTGGAGGACGGCAGCCTGAACGCGGAGTTCATTCATGTGGAATCCGAGCATTCCGCGCTGTCCTGTGCGATAGGCGCTTCCTCTGTAGGCGCGAGGGCGTTCACCGCGACCTCATCTCAGGGCTTGCTCTATATGGCTGAGTGTCTGCCCTACGCGGCAGGCGGCAGGTTCCCGATCGTTATGATGAACGCCAACCGTTCAACGGCGCTTCCGTGGAACATCTACGGCGATCAGCGCGATTCAATCTCTCAGCTTGACAGCGGCTGGATCCAGGCATATGCCGGCAACGCGCAGGAGGCGCTTGATCTGGCTTTGATGAGCTTTTACATTGCCGAGCACAGCGAGGTCAGCACGCCGTTTATGGCGAATCTCGACGGCTTTGTGCTCACCCATACCTATGAGATAGTCGACGTTCCCACGCAGGAACAGGCGGACGCTTTTCTTCCGGGGTACGAAACGGAAAACAAGCTTGACCTGCAAAATCCGCGCAACCTTGCGTTTTCGGCAGGACCCGACACCAACACGTTTTTTAAGTACAAGGAGCACCTCGGTATTCTGAACGCTTCCGAGATCATTGATAAAGCCGAGGAGCGTTTTGCGGAGATTTTTGGCAGGCGTTACAGCGGACTGACGGAAAGCTATCAAACCGAGGACGCGGAATATATTCTGATTACCCTCGGAAGTATTTCGGGACTTGTCCGCGAGGCAGTGGATAAGCTCAGGGCAGAGGGAAAACGAGTGGGATTGCTTAGATTGCGGTATCTCCGTCCGTTCCCGAATGAGGAAATCGCAAACGCCGTCAAAAACGCAAATGCTTTGGCGGTACTTGAAAAGGATATCTCTTTCGGCAACGAGGGTACGGCTTATACCAACGTAAACTCCGCCCTGCAAAAGGCAGGAATAGAGCTTCCGACCTCAAATTATATCGGAGGTCTCGGCGGAAAGAATAGGTAAAATTTTTAGGGATCGGCGGTGAAGCAAATGGCGATTAACGCGAAAACGATCAGTGAAACAGAGCTGTTCTACGGTCACAAGGCGTGCGCCGGCTGCGGAGGCAGTCTCGCGGTGCGGATCGCTCTCAAAGTTTTGGGAGAAAACGCCGTTGCCGTCCTTCCGGCAGGATGTATGTCGGCTGTAGGATTCAACTTTCCGCAGCTTTGCTTCGGCAACAACGCCATCATCTCGACCTTCGCGGGCACGGCTTCTATGCTGACCGGCGTTGAAGCGGGACTTCGCGCGCAGGGCATTACCGACTTTCACGCGGTAGGCTTTGCCGGCGACGGCGGCACGGCTGATATCGGCTTGCAGGCGTTGTCGGGAGCGATCGACCGAAACGATGATATTCTCTATATCTGCTACGACAACGAGGCGTATATGAATACCGGCATTCAGAAAAGCTCGCTGACGCCATTCGGCGCGAGGACGACCACCACTCCGGCAGGCAAAAATATACGCGGCAATCTCAGACCTAAGAAAAATTTATTTGAGATCGTCGCCGCACACGGAATCCCTTACGCCGCCACCGCAAGCGTAGGCTATCTCAACGATTTTATGCGCAAGGTGGA
Source organism: uncultured Ruminococcus sp. (assembly GCA_902774325.1). Taxonomy (GTDB): domain Bacteria; phylum Bacillota; class Clostridia; order Oscillospirales; family Acutalibacteraceae; genus Ruminococcoides. The sequence goes on along the minus strand of CACYIC010000069.1, from coordinate 1,381 downwards.
AAAAGCTAAGCAAATAAAAGGTACAAAGTACATTCACATTCTCGCGCCCTGTCCAACAGGCTGGGGCGTAAAAACGGATGAAACCGTTGAAATCGCCAAGGAGGTCGTTGACTGCGGTCTTTGGTACCTCGCTGAATACGAAAACGGCGATTTTACGCTGAATCACCGCCCGAAAGAGTTTTCGGACGTTTCGGCTTATCTCAGACGTCAGAGCCGATTTAAGCATCTGACCGACGTGGACATAGAAATCATCACACGCTCCCGCGATAAAAAATGGGAGTTTATCAATCAAAATTTTAAGTGATTTTAAGGAGTAAAAAGCAATGAGCAGAGATATAAATAATAAATTCTGGGACGAGGAGCTTGAGACCCTGCCTCGTGAAGAGCTTGAAAAAAGACAGCTCGAGGACTTGAAGGAGATCGTAAAATTCGCCTATGAAAACGCGCCCTATTACAAGCGCAGCTTTGACGAGGCAGGCGTAAAGCCCGAGGATATCAAAACCCTCAAGGATATCCGGAAGTTCCCCTTCATCAATAAGAAAACCCAGCGCGACACACAGGGCGTAGGCTCCTTCTTGGGCGAGCTTGCGGCTGTTCCCGAGGAGGACGTGGTATTTATTTCCACCTCGTCCGGTTCAACCGGCGTTCCCACCATGAGTCCGTTCACCAAAAAGGACTTCGACGAATTTCAGGATACCGAAAGCCGATGGTTCTGGCAGATCGGTATGCGTCCGAACGACCGCTACGTTCACGCGCTCAACTTCTCGCTTTATGTTGGCGGTCCCGACGTTATCGGCGCGCAAAATCTCGGCGCGCTCTGCATCTGGGGCGGTACGCTCCCGAGCGAGCGCCTGCTGTTCGTATTGAAAACCTATCAGCCGACCGTCATCTGGACTTCGCCGTCCTATGCATGGCAGCTCGGTGAAAAAGCCCTGAAGAGCGGCATTGACCCCAAGAAAGACTTGAATATCAAGAAAATCATCGTCGCCGGTGAGCTCGGCGGATCGATCGACGCCACCAGAAAGGCGATCGAGGACATCTGGGGCGCGGAGGTTTACGACTTCTACGGACTGTCCGACATTTTCGGAGCCTGCGCCGCAATGTGCGAGGCGAAGGACGGACTTCACATCGCAGAGAACCATATTCTCGTTGAAACGATCGACATTCATACAGGCGAGATTTTGGAGCCCGGTCAGGTCGGTGAGCTTGTATTTACAACCCTCAGAAAGCACGCGCGTCCGCTGATCCGTTTCCGCACAGGCGACATCGGACGTATCGACAATACAAAGTGCTCCTGCGGCAGAACGCACGGCAGGATCCATATTTTAGGCAGAAAGGACGATATGTTTATCGTCTCGGCAGTCAACGTATTCCCGAGCGA
>CACYIC010000068.1 GCA_902774325.1 uncultured Ruminococcus sp. | reverse complement strand
GGTATAATAAACGCAGGAAAACTTTTATTAGTTGAAAAAGGCTGGTTTTCGCGTTTATTATCCTGAAATACGGAGGAATGGGAATGAAACAAAAGCTAATGCGCGCTGTCCGAAAGCCGCGCTATATCTTTTTCCTCGCCGCCATGCTCATGCTGACGGCGGGCTATCTCGTCTATCTTTTCAGCGTCGGCGGCACCTATACGCTTGCTGTCGCCGGCGGAAAGTCTGTCGATCCCGCATCTGTCCGAACCTCGCTGTCCCGCGAGGGCGTGGTCGAGGTCAAAGACGTCAGCGTCGGCTACAACGTATTAAAAGAGCCTTTTATCGCGGTGGAGATCGTCGGTGTCGGAGTCGGCGACACCGAGCTGACCGTCAGCTACGAGATCGAAAACTATACGGAAGCGGATCGCGCGACGACCGTCAACCACTTGTTCGTCACGCCCGCCGGCGTGATTTACGATCTCACGCTCGACAGCTTCCACGGACTGCGGATGCTTTTCGTTTTCATTATCGCGGCGATGACAGTTATGTTTATCACGCTGGTGCTGTCCTTCCGTGAACGGCGACGGAAGGGAAAATTCTCATATTCAATGGTCGCGCAGGGCGGCGCCATCATCTTTTTGAGTGTTCTGATCCTGATAGACGGCGGTACGCTGCTCCTGCTCGGAGGATTTTTCGACTATATTTGCACCCGCGATATTTTGAGAGCCGCAGCCTACGGCGGCGAGGTGTTCGTGTTTTTCACGGCGCTCCCGCTTTTATTTGTCGCGGTCGCTCTCGCTGTCAGCAACATTTGGCTGGTGCGGCACGAGGGCTTCCGTCCTCAGAACCTGCTCGGCGTTCTGTTGGGCGCAATGGTCATCGGCGGCGGAGTCATAATCATTATCCTCGAGATCAACGCCAATACCGCACCCTCGGTACAGAACTATCTGCTTGAGGTGGTCGAGGTAGCGTTCTGCTACATCTTCTGCTATATCGAGTGTATGTTTTTTTCCACCATCTACTGCGCTGCGGCGTCGACGCGCTACAAGATAACCGAGCCGATCGATTATCTGATAATCCTCGGCTGCGCTATCCGCGGCGACGGAACGCCCACTCCGCTGCTGCGCGGCAGGGTCGATCGAGCGCTCACCTTTGAGCGTGAACAGTTCCAGCGCACCGGCCGCCACGCCAAGTTCGTTCCTTCGGGAGGTCAGGGCAGCGATGAGGTGATCTCCGAGGCTGAGAGCATGAAGCGCTGCCTCATGGAACAGGGTGTGCCCGCGGAGCAGATCATATTGGAGGATCGTTCCGTCAACACCTACCAGAACATGGCGTTCTCCAAGCGCGTCATTGAAGAGGACGCAGGCAGTCTTGACGGCGTAGGCGTCGCCTTTTCAACCACGAATTACCATGTCTTTCGCGGATACACCCTCGCTGACCGCGTCGGTATGACCGTCAAGGGACTTTCGGCAAAAACCAAGCTTTATTTCTTCCCTAACGCCTTCGTCCGCGAGTTCATAGGTCTGCTTTGGGAAAAAAGGTGGCGTCACCTATTTTTCATCGCTCTTATCTCCGTCTCAATGGCGCTGATCTATACAATTCTACAATTATAGAACGATCTTATCCACACATCAGGGCGGGCAAGCCTATAAACAGGACAAGCAGCATAACAACTGTTGCGAGGTGCTTCCACTTATGCTCAACCAGCAGACCGATGAATTCCCTGAGAAACGCGTTGGGATAAAAATAGATTTTCGTCTTTGCGGAAATACCCTTCGCGTCATAGCCGTTCTTCTTCGCCAACATATATCCTCTGAAAACATGGTAATTAGTCGTGGCGAACGCTACCTTCTTCTCTGAGATATCACCGCCGTGGTTTTCGATAACCTTCTTGGAAAACTGCATATTTTCAAAAGTATTCGTGCTCTTGTTTTCCTGTAATATCTGTTCGGCCGGGATCCCCTGACTGACGAGATAGCGCGCCATCGCTTCGCTTTCGGGGATGATCTCGTCGTCTCCCTGACCGCCCGAGGGCACGAATACCGCGTGCTTGCCTGTCTTTTCCGCCTGTTCCTTTTCAAAGCGTATCGCGCTGTCCACCCTGCCCCTGAGCAGCGGCATGAGCGTTCCGTCACTGTTGATACCGCAGCCGAGAATTATGATGTAGTCGCGGTCGGGAGCGGGAAGATATTTCGTCGATAAGTATGAACAGGCTACCGTTGAAAGGAACATGCACTCAAAGTAGCAAATGATATAAACCAAGCTGTTCTTGACGATATCGCCGTGAGGGAATTTCCAGATATCGAAAAACCAAACCGTCGCGCTGCCGACCGTCAATACCGTTCCGATAAACCAAAGAATACCGAAAGCGATGCCGAGCGCGTTGACAGGACGCCTGCCCCCATGACGCATCAGCCATATATTACTGACTGACAGCAAGATCGAGAGCACGAACATGACGGGCATGAGAGCAAGCAAAAGGTACAAGCCAATCTCACTGATGTATCGTAGAAAATCTCCAAACGAATAGACGCCGTTGTTTATCAGCTTGTAGAGCAAAAACGCCGACAGCACAAAGCAGTAAATACTGACGCCGCCGCAGGCTGTCATCTGATAGCCGAAATCTCCCTTTCTGCGGTAATCAATGAACATCCAAAGCATCATCATCCACGTAAAGATAAGCACGCCGACAATGGTATAGGAGACGGTCAGATAGCCGTTGAAATTGATATCGCCGTAAGTTTTATCCGTTATGACATTGAATAGCCCTACGCTGAGGTTACGCTCCGCTTCCTCGATAAATTCATCGTTTCTGTAGAATTGGCGCTTGATTTTGACATTTACATCTCCCTTGCCGACAGCGTGGAATTCGAGGATCATCTCACCGTCCTGCATATAGTGATCCGAGAACTCAACGACCCCTTCCCTGTCATAGCTGACCTCGACGATCGGATCGACCTGATCCGTTGAAAACGAGTTTGTGTGCAGGGTATAGTGTCCGCTTCCGGAGATAACGACGACCGCGGAAATAATGATCGCCAGCAGTACGCCGAGGTTCAGTACGAGCAGTTTTTTATTTTTAATCATTTGCCTTCTCCTTTGATATGAGCTTTGTCTGCGGATGACCTCCGTCATCTTCGTATATCTCAATGATGTAATGATAACAGAAAACAGGAAAAATGTCTATTATTTGATCCAAAAAATTGAGGAATTATTTCTGTACTGACCTTCTCTGCGGGTTGCTGCTCGGCACTCTGTGCGGTTTGCTGATGCTGTGGACCGCGAAGAAAATACAATTGGAGAACAAATTGACAAAAACAAAAAAAATAATACAATGCGACCTCACCGATGACAGCAAAGGTGAGGTCGCTTTTATTATGCTTAAACGAAAAATTTATTTAATCCAAAGGCAGACATGTTTTAGAGGGTTTCGTTAATAACTCTTACAAATTCCTCGACCGTGACGTCGCGGCTGTCCCAGAACACGCCGTCTATAATTCCTTTACGGAAGTGTTCCGACAGCTTATCGGAGCTTAGTATACCGCCGTAGAATAGAGGCATCTCAATCGGAAAGCCCGGAAGCGTTTCCTTCACGGTCTCCCTGATGGTCTTGAACATATCTAGGGTGTAGTCCTCGTCGGCGGTATATTCGCTGCCGAAATCCCACAACGGACGGTAAATGGTTCCGATCCTGTAATGCGCCTCGTAGGGGATTCTCGAATATCCTGTCCTGATCTGACCGGCGATAACCTCGGCGGCTGTTCCGTTCTCAGCCATCTCGCGGGTCTCGCCGACGCAAAGCATGGATTTGAAGCCCATATTGAGGATGACTTCAAGGTTGTCACGGGTCATTTCGTCGGTTTCGCCGAAATAATAACGCCTGTCCGCAAACCCTGTTATCGCCATGTCCGCTCCCGCGGCTCTGAGCCTTTCGGGAGTCAGCTCGTCCGTAATATCCTTGACGGAAAAGCTCTGCGAGGAGATCTTGACGAGCTTTCTGTCGGGAAACGCCGCGCAAACAGCCTCGAGCGATATGGCAGGGACAAAGACAAAGAGCATGATCTCCTCTTCTCTTTCATACTGCTTCGTGCGGTCGCACAGTGTTTTGATGTCGTCGATGATTTGCGGAGTCGTTTTCTCCATCGTAAAATTGTAGCAATAAAACTTCAGCATTATGTCCTCCCTATCGTAAT
>CACYIC010000067.1 GCA_902774325.1 uncultured Ruminococcus sp. | reverse complement strand
TTTTTTCAAATCCCCCTCCTACTCGATTGCGCCCTCCGCCTTGCTCTGCGAAATTTTCCGCTGACATCTGTTTTAATGCGTTTTATCAGAAAATAGTATCAGCCGGATTTTCACGCTTATCTCAGCTCACAAACGTACTGCGCGTCAAGGTGTAGGTTGTGTAGGTTTTTTTCGTGTATATAGGGTGGTAAAAAAATAAAATAAAAAAAATACATAGCATAACACATATTTTTTATTTTTTAAATTCATGCAGAAGTTTCGTGCAAAAAACCTACACAACCTACACAGTCCTCAAAAAACGGCTTATCCATGCGGTTTTTCGGGTGTGTAGGTTCCCCCGAAAAACCTACACAGAACCTACACAACCTACACTCATCCCCTGCGTCGGATACTCTTCTTTATGCTTTCCGGCGTTCCGTTTTCGATGCGGCTGACCTGGCATGAAGGCGAGCTCAAATATGTATCATCTCGGAAAAATCACGCCGCCTACAGTCGGTTGCAGGCGGCGTGAAGGGATTTATGCCTTTTGTTGTATCCGTTGGTTTATAATCCGAGGAGCATTCTCTTTTTCGAGGTAAATTCCTCCTCAGTGAGGATCCCCTCGTCCCTTAGCTTCGCGAGCTCGCGTATCTCATCCGCGACGGAAAGCGCGCCCTTTGCCGCGTTTGGCTGCGCGGCGTAAGCCTGTTCTCCGCCGCCGAGCTCCTGCTCAAGCTCCTTGGCGAGAGCTTCAAGCAAGCGCTTGCCTCTGCCCATATCCGCAACGTTCGTCGCCACCTTCGGCTCCGAAAACAGATCGACGCGGCTGCCGCCGATTTCGCCGGGAATAACGGAGGCGGTTATCCTCTCGCCCCAGGAAAACGCGCTCACGCGGGTCGTCAGCTCCATACTGCGGTTCTCCTCGTCGCAGCCCGCTACGCCGTAGCCGAGCTTTTCAACGGCGCGTTTGAGGGCGGAAAACGACGCGTCCTCGTCCCTCGTTACGTTTATACTCAGTGATTGTTTTGACATTTCGTAACCTCCGTAATCAATATTATTATCAAAGCAAGTGATATGCTCATATTAATTATACCATTTCGCGGAGAAAAAGCAAGATTTATTTATCGGGCTTCAACGCCCCACTCTGAAATGCATCAATGCTCAGCTCCGACTTGATTATTTCGGCACGAAATGCTATAATTATCACGAAATGAGGCTGAGATAATGAACGGAATCCACCTTGAGCCGCTGGGAGGCGGCATGGAAATATTTGTGAGCGAGAGCTATCATTTTTCGACGGATACGATCCTGCTCGCGGATTTTTCAAAGCCCTCGGGCGCGAAAAAATGCGTCGATCTCGGCACGGGCTGCGGCACGATCCCGCTGCTCTGGCTGCGGCAAAACAATAAGCTTATGATAGACGCGGTAGAGATACAGGAGGACGCCTGCGCTCTCGCCCAAAGAAGCGTCGAGCACAACGGGCTGGGGGACAGCCTGAGAATAATAAACGCCGACCTGCGGCAGCTCGACGGCGTGCTCGAAAAGGGCTGCTACGATCTGGTCGCCTGCAATCCGCCCTATAAGCCGGACGGCAGCGGGATCCTCAATCCCGAGGAGAAAAAGCTTCTCGCGAGGCACGAAAGCAGCTGCACGTTCGAGGATATCTGCGCGCGCGCCGCATCGCTTTTGCAGTTCGGCGGGCGGTTCTGCGTTTGTCACCGTCCCGAAAGGCTCACCGACGTGCTGGGAGCCATGCGCGGAGCCGATCTTGAGCCAAAGCGCTTGCGAATGGTTCAGCAGCGCTGCTCAAAGGCGCCCAAGCTCTTTTTGGCTGAGGGCAGACGGGGCGGAAAAAAGGGCTTCCTCGAGGTAATGCCGACGCTGTTCATCGAGGACGGGGGCGTCGGCTTCTCGGAGGAAATGCTTGCGATTTACGGAGATTACAAGAGCGGAAGGAAGCAGTCATGAGCGGTATTTTATATGTAACCGGAACGCCTATCGGCAACCTCGGAGACCTCTCGCCGAGGGCGGCGCAGACGCTTGAAAGCGTTGATTTCATCGCCGCCGAGGATACGAGGGTCACGATGAAGCTGCTGAATCATTTGGGGATCAAAAAGCCGATGATAAGCTATTTTGAGCATAACAAGCGCGAGCGCGGCGAGCTGATCTGCGAAAGGCTCGAGGCGGGGGAGAGCTGCGCGATAGTCACGGACGCGGGGATGCCCTGCGTTTCCGACCCCGGCGAGGAGCTTGTGAGGCTCTGCGGCGAGCGCGGAATAAAAACGGTCGTCATCCCGGGACCGAGCGCGGTGATAGCGGCGCTGGCGGTCTCGGGTCTGGAAACGGGCAGATTTTGCTTTGAGGGCTTTTTGAGCGTAAATAAAAGAAGCCGCGCCGAGCATCTCAAAAGCCTTGCCGACGAGCGGCGCACGATGATATTCTACGAGGCGCCGCACAAGCTTCCCGCGACCCTCGCCGATCTTTATAAAAGCTTCGGCGACCGAAGGCTTTCGATCGTGCGCGAGATCACCAAGATCCACGAGGAGGTCATCCGCACCACCACCGCCGAGGCTGCCGGGAAGTATTCGGACGGCAGCTTGAAGGGCGAGATAGTTCTGGTTCTCGAGGGCAAGAGGGAGGAGAACGCGGAAAAGGAATATTCTCTCGAGCAGGCGGTGGCGCTTGCCGAGGCTCTTATCGAAAAAGGAGAAAAGCCCACCGAGGCGGCAAAGCTAGCCGCCGCTGAAACGGGCTTTCGAAAAAAAGAAATCTATACGGAGTTGCTGAAATGACCTATAACGAGGCTCTTGAAAAAATCCATTCGCTGCTGACCTTCGGCTCGCGCCCGGGACTCGACCGCGTGAGCGAGCTTTTGCGTCGGCTCGGAAATCCGCAGGACAGGCTGAAATTCATTCATGTCGCGGGAACCAACGGAAAAGGCTCGACCTGCGCCGTGCTGTCCTCGGTTCTCGCCGAGGCGGGCTATAAAACGGGGCTTTTTGTCTCGCCCTATATCCTCGACTTCCGCGAGAGGATCCAGATAAACAACGAGATGATCTCGGAGGAGGAGCTTGCCGAGGCGGTTGAGCGCACCTTTCCGCTTGTTGAGCGCCTCGGCGCCGAGGGGATCGTCATCACGGAATTTGAATACGTGAACGCGCTGGAGTTTTTGATCCACGCCGAGGCGGGCTGCGATATCGTCGTGCTCGAAACGGGCATGGGCGGCCTGCTCGACTGCACAAACGTCATAAAGCCGCCTCTATGCTCGGTCATTACGACCATCGGGCTTGACCACACCGCGATACTCGGCGACACCATCGGCGAGATCGCCGCGCAGAAATGCGGCATTTTCAAGAGCGGCAGCGCCGCCGTTACCTCGGCTCAGGAGGCGGAGGCGATGAGCGTTATCGAGGCTTTCGCGAGGGAAAAGTCCATCCCGCTGCTCAAAAGCTCCGATATCGAGCTTGAGGTCGTGACGGAATCGCTTCGCGGCAGCAGGTTCAAATACAGGGGACAGGAAGCGCTTTTTCCGCTCGCCGGAGATCACCAGCTCGAAAACCTCAGAACCGCGCTGGCGGCTCTCGAATATCTCAGGGAAAAGGGCTTGATAAGCGTAAGCGACGAGGCTTTGCTCAGAGGCGTTTCTCGGGCTGAAAACCCCGCAAGGCTCGAGCTTATGAGCGGCGAGCCCCTTGTGCTGCTCGACGGAGCGCACAATCCAAACGGTATCGCGGCGCTGAAAAAGGCGCTCGACCGCTTCCTCGGGGGACGCGAGATGATACTTGTCACCGGTATGCTCGCCGATAAGGATATAGACGGCGCGGTGGAGCTTTTCGGAAACATCTTCAACGACGTTTATACCGTCCCCGTGAACAATCCCAGGGCGATTTCACCGCAGGGACTCGCGGAAAAGTACCGCCGCCACGGGATCGGCGCCCGCGCCTTCGACAGCGTCGGGGAGGCGCTGCAAACCGCGCTGAGCAGAGCCGAAAAGGAAAACGCCGCCGTGATAATCTGCGGCTCGCTCTACCTTGCCGCCGAGGTCAGAAAAGATTTTGTAAAATAGTATTATTCCATATAAGAAAAAACGCTCAAAATACGAGCGTTTTTTTCTTGGTGCGCCCGACGGCGCACGTTTCTAAAGGGTGAAAGTCCCGAATCCGCCCGACAGCGGGAAGGATATAGCCGAACACCAAGGGTGTCCGCCGTGAG
>CACYIC010000066.1 GCA_902774325.1 uncultured Ruminococcus sp. | reverse complement strand
TCGCGCGCGGTTCTCGCGCCGAAATAAGTCGTTTCTCCCTCGGAGTCCTCGTTCTCGGGCGCTGTTTTCGCGCCGAAATAGGTCGTTTCTCCCTCGGAGTCCTCCCGAGCCGTTTCAACGCCCGGGCGCTTCACGCCCTTTGGCTCATAACCGACCCGCGGCGGCTGAACAGAGCCGCGAGACTGCGGCGGCACAGATCCGCGTTGGGGAGGAAAAATCCCGTGAGCAAACGCCGAAATGCTCTTTGACGGATCCCCCTGACCTCGGTTTTCACTCAAATACCGCGAAAACAAGGCGTTTGAGGGCGAGAGCATCGAAAAGAACCTGTTGACGGAGGCGAGAAGCTTCGCGGGCTTCTGCTCCCTTCGCCTTTTCACCGGCACATATTGAAAGAAAAAATCCCTTCCGTCCGTAAAGACCCTGTCGGGCAGGAGCACAAGGTTCTCGGTATAAAGCCCCGACATTTTGATAAAGCCCAGAACCGCCACGAGGCTGTGCATGAGCGTTTTGACCTCGCCGTCCGACAGCTTTCCCGCGCCGACAGGCTTCAGCCCCGCAATATCGAACCTGAAACCGAAGCCGGAAGCCTCGCCGAACGGAGTACAGCGGCAGAACCTCACGTTGCGCGAAACCGCGTCAAGCGCGTTCATATCCGCTTTTTTCTCAGACGGCAGGCTGTAGCTTATGAAATTGTTCGCAAAAACCGCGGGCAGATTGTCCGCTGAATCAACTCTACCGAACACCTTGATCTCCTTTTGCTCATCGCCGGTTTTTCTGTCGCGCTCAAAAGCTCCGGCAGCTGAAAACCGCCTCAAGCTGATGCGCATTTATCAATTTCAACAAAAACCGAGCTGATTATTATTATATATTCATAATAAAGATAGCATTTAAACATAAAAACACATCATTATTCTAATATATCTCAAATTATATGTCAATACACAAAAGCATAAAATTATCTATAAGCAGACAAATATCGGGATCGCGCCGACGGTATTATTCCCCGTCGGAAATAAGCCCCGAAATCCGAACGCGCTATTGACAACAAGACGTGATTTTTATTATAATTTGTTTAGAATAAGCATTTCTGATAATTTTAGAAAAAGCATTTCGGAGGTACTTTTATGAGGGAGATCTACCCCGCGTTCTATAAAGATTTCAAATGCATCGCCAACCGCTGCGAGGACAGCTGCTGCAAGGACTGGGACATCGACGTGGACAGCGAGACCGAGAGCTTCTACAACAGCGTAAGCGGCGCGCTGGGCGACAAGCTGAGACGTCTGACCGTCACCGACAGCTACGGCGAGCGCGTTTTCATCTCAAACAACGGCAGATGCCCTTTCTGGAACGAGAACGAGCTATGCGATATTTATATCGGGCTGGGCGAAGAGCACCTGAGCCGCACCTGCGCCAATTTTCCGAGGGTGCATATAGATTACGGCGATTTCCGCGAGCACCTGCTCTCCTTTGCCTGCCCCGAGGCGGCGAGATTCATGCTGAAAAGCACCCGCGAGGACTACTCCGACTTCGGCGGCAGCAGCGAGCTTGAGCTTGCACAGGACAGCGGCGATTTCTTCGGCTTCCTGCTCAAGGCGCGCGAGCGCACCCTTTCGATACTCTTGGACAGGGACGAGCCCCTGCCCTACCGCCTCTGCGATTCGCTCGAATTCAACGCGCAGGTGCAGAGCCTGCTCAACGGCGGCGAGCCCGAGCCGCTGAAGCTTGAAGGCGCGGACAGCCCGGGCTGCCGCTATATATTTGATATGCACCTCGGCTTTGAAATTATGAACGGCGAGTGGCGCCAAAAGCTCTCAAACGCCTCAGCCCTCTGCGAAAAGCTCGATATCACGGAGGATTTTGACCGCGACTTTGAAAAGTTCATGCTCTACTATATCTACCGCTATTACCTCGGCTCGGTGGACAGCCCCGACGTCCTCTACTCGATAAAGCGCATAGTCTGCGCCTATATCGTCACGGGAACGATGGACGCGGCGCAGCGCCTTGAGGAAAACCCCAGAAGCCGCATGAGGATCCTCCAGCGCTATTCAAAAGAGGTCGAGCACTCCTACGAAAACACCGAAAAGCTCAATTCGACCTTCGACAGCGACAAAGCCTTCTCGGTCGAAAGCCTGATTGCGATGCTCTGTTCGCGAATCGAAAAATGAAAACGGGAAAATTTTGGTCGGGCAGATGGGTTTGCTTATGATAAACCCATCCGCCCGATTGAATTTATAATGCCGCGAGTTTTAGTCGATGACAGCTTCTCCTATATCGAATGATTTCCCAACCAAAAAAGAAAGCCGCTGCTTTTTTCAAGCGCGCGGCAATACAAACAGAGTCGGGCAGACAGGTTATCTGATGATGAACCTGTCTGCCCGATCTTAATTTTCAATTCATAAACAATCAAGCCTCTGATATAGGAGATGCCGTTCTCCCCGAAGCCCCGCAGCATTACAACTCGGAGCGAAGCGACCCGCAATTATTCATTATTCTTTATTCATTATTCTTTCCTTCCGCCTTCTGTCTCTATTTCCAGACCGACTGACCGCCTTTTACCCTGATGGTGTAGGATTTTTCGCGGTAGAAGGGCGCTACGGGATAATTGGCGAGCGTCACGAGGTAATAGCTGTCGGTCGAGGAGCTGTATTTCTGCATATCGGGGTCGCAGATATACCAAACGCCGCCGATCTTGACCTCCGCCCAGCCGTGGGGACCCATTCCGCCGTAAGCCATTGAAATGCTTCCTCTCGACGCTCTGGCTTCATAGCCGAGCACCTTCGCGACGGAAGCGAAGGCTCCGCCGTAGCTGAAGCAGTTTCCGCCCTTCTCCCTGAACATCTCGGCGGCGGATTCGCGGTACTCCTCGCCGTTGTTCGGGAAGTGGTAACGGGTGACGTAGGGATAGCTAATGAGCGCGTAGAAGCACGATCTCAGCTTTTCGCGGCTCGTCTTTCCCTTCGCGTTTTTCAGGACGAAATCGACCGCGAGCTTGATTTCCTCGCTCTCGCAGACCGCGCCGTCCTCGCCGACGTAGGCGTAGCCCTCTTCCTTGGAGCCGACGATCTGATTTTTGAGGTATTCGCCGTCCTCGCCGCTGTAGTATTTTTTGCCGTCCGACTCGACAAAGCCCTTGACGAGCTTGCCGTCGCGGTAGTAGGGATTCACGCGGATATAGCCGCTGACAACGTTTCCCTCGCCGTCAAGGCAGCGCACGGTGTAGGAATAGAGCTTTTCGGGATCGCGGGTCGTATCGGTGAAGCTCGTTGCGCCGACGCTGTTCGTCAGTCTGCTCCAGCTTCCTCCCATCAGTCTTCGGTAAACTCTGTACTCGCTGATCCCCTCGATCTCCTCCCAGCTTATCACCACGCCGTTCCCGCTCCTTTTGACCTCGAGGAGCTTTGGCGCGGCGTAGAAGGTGTGGAGCCATCCCGAGCGGTTGTACTCGGTGACAAAGCTCTTTTTGCTGTCGAGAGCTCGGATCGTATAGAGCCTGCCCTCGCCGGATTCCGCCTTTGTATCCAGATAAGAGGTATCCGAGGTGGTGAGCTGGTTTATCCATTTGCCGCCGTCGTTTACATAAACGCGGTAATAGGCTGCGCCCTCGCAGGCGTCCCAGCTCAGCTTGACGCCCTCAAGGGTGTTTTCGATCGAAGTGAAGGCGGGCTGCGCCACAAAGGTGTGGCTCTTTTTTACGCCGACGGGACTGAGCGGTCTGGCGTAATTGTCATAGATCCGCACGTAGTAGGTATAGGTCCTTCCTCCCTCAGCCTCGGAGTCGATATAAACCCCGCCGTCGGTTTTGGCGATCAGCGCTCCGTCGCGGTAAACGCGGCTCTTGGTGTTTTCGGGCGCGTTCCAGCGAAGGGTGACTCCCTTTTCGGTATTAACCGTAGAGGTGAACTCGGGCGCGGCGTAAAAAATGCTCTTAAAGCCGTTGCCGTTGTAGCCGGAGCAGAACATCCTGTTGTTGTCGATACAGCGAACGGTGTAAAGCTCCTCCTCGTTTTTGATCGGAGAGGTGTAGAGGAAGGTGTTTTCGGCTGTCTCGCCGAGCTTCACCCACCTGCTGCCGACGCGGTGATATATACGCGTCCTCGGCGCGTTCTCCGATTTGTCAAAATATATAAGTGCGCCCTTTGAGCTGTTCTCGATCTTGGTGATCCGCGGGATCTCGCAGGGGCTGATGGTATTCGATACGCCGAATGAGCCTGCCGCCCCTGATGATTTTTTTATAGCCCGCCTCGGCTGCTCCGCCGATCCTGCGGACGACCTCGTAGCTTGCGCCCGAGGCGGCGTTCCAGGCGATATTCAAAGCGCCGGAGCTGTCGCACTCCGCCTCGACCTTCGGCGCGGCGTAATAGGTGTGCGTCCAGCCCTTTGTATAGTAGGAGCTGCAAAAATCGCGGTTCGAGTCAAGCGCCCGAACGGTGAAAAGCAGGCTTTGACCGTCGGCGGCTCCCGAGTACTCCGCAAAGATGTCGGTTGTCTCGACGACCTTTATCCACCGGTTGTTTTCGCGGATATAAAGTCGGTAGCGCGACGCGCCCGCAAAGGGGCTCCACGTCGCTTTTACGCCCTTGGAGGTGTTTTCAAGACTCCTTATGGAGGGGTAAGCCGCAGCTCCCTCCTCCTCTGAGGTCTGAGCAGCGACCTCCTCTGAGATCTGAGCCGAGACCTCGTCGGAAGCCTCCGCGCCGACAGCTTCTCCGTCGGCTTCGTCCTCCTCAAAAGCCTGTGCGCCGACCTCCTCAACGGTCTCCTCGCCGACCTCGGCGGCATAAACAGCCGACCCGGACAGAATGAGCATTGCCGAAATCAAAACCGCGAATAATCGTTTCATTGTCCTCTCCCCTTGCGTTAATTTGTTAAAAGCACCTGTAAAATTATAACAGTATTTCCGGCTTGTGTCAATAAATTATCGAAGCGTTCGCGCCGCGTCAAAAAAAGAATCAAAAATTGTCCGAAAATTTCACGGAACTTTTTTGAAAAAATTGCATAAAAGTATGCAATGTATGCAATTTTTCGCCCGATTTCCCCTATCTATATGGAAGCCGATCTGATCCTTCTCGACAAAAACCCTGCGGAGAATATTTCAAATATTTCTTCCATCGACAGAGTATTCCGCAAGGGCGAGATCGTTTACTACAAAAAGACGATTCAATCCTATGACGTTCCCGATTTCGCGTTCCCCGAGAATCTCAAAACAGCGGAGTATTTTAATTCCGACACCAACGAAAGCCGCATCGTCAATGTCGAGCGCTTCGAGAGCGAGGGCGTCATTACACAGACT
>CACYIC010000065.1 GCA_902774325.1 uncultured Ruminococcus sp. | reverse complement strand
GCTTCTGCTCACCTCGTCGTTGGGCACAACTCTCAAGACCTTGCCGTTATAGCGGGAGACGAGGACGCTTGCCTGCTTGCCTTCGATCTCTATCCTCTGCTCGGTGACCTCCTCGTTGAGCGGGACCTGCTTTTTGAGAAGCGATCTCTCGGTCAAAGCTCCTGTGGGACAGAGCTGAACGCAGAGCCCGCAGTTATTGCACCTGGTTTGGTCGAGCGGGAGCGCGAAAGCGGTCGCGGGCTCGGTGGTGAAGCCTCGTCCCATCAGTCCGAGGGCGTGGATATCCATGACCTCGCGGCAGCTCCTGACGCAGAGACCGCAGAGGATGCACTTCGCGGGATTGCGCTCGATAAAGGCGTTCTCGTCGCGGTTGTATTTCTGCGGCATTTCGCCCTTGAAGCGGTCGGGGTCGATATCATAGCGCTGAGCGACGTTCAAAAGCTTGCATTTGAAATATTCGCGGCAGCCGCATTCAAGGCAGCGGTCGGCTTCCGCCTTCGCCTCGTCCTCGGTGAAGCCGAGCGACACCTCGTCGAAGCTCTTGCTCCTTACCTCGGGAGCGAGCACCCTCGGATTTAGCCTCGGCTGCTTCTCGCGGTCTGAGAAGTCGAGCCTGCTCTCGTCGCGCTTTGAAATATACGGCACTCTCGTATCGAGCGACTGACCGTTGAGATACGCGTCTACCGCCCTTGCGCAGCGGTCGGCTTCCCCGATCGCCTCTATCGCTATCGACGCGCCCCTGTTGGTCGCGTCGCCGATTGCGAATACGCCCTCTATATCCGTGGTGAAGAAGTCGGGATCGGCTTCTATATTTCCGCGCTCGTTGAGCTTTAATTCATTCACGTCGCCCTGAACCGGCTTCTGACCGATCGCGAGGATCACGCTGTCGACCTCTATCTCCTCGGTCTTGCCCTCGACGGGCACGGGTCTGCGCCTTCCGCTCGCGTCCGGCTCGCCCAGCTCCATGATTTGAAGCGTGATCGAGCGCACCTTGCCGTTTTCGCCGTTGAAGGAGAGCGGGTTTGTGAGGAACTTGTAGATCACGCCTTCCTCCTCCGCCTCGTTGATCTCAAGCTCGTCGGCGGGCATTTCGTTTCTCGTCCTTCTGTAAACGACGTAAACCTCCTTCGCGCCCAGCCTCACAGCCGTGCGGCAGGCGTCCATCGCGGTGTTGCCGCCGCCGCAGATCGCGACCCTCTCGCCGATCTCCGGGGCGTTTCCGCGAATAACTCCCCTGAGGAAGTCGATTCCGCCGTAGACGCCCTCAAGCTCCTCGCCGGGAGTGCGCATCGAGCTGGATTTCCATGCTCCGACCGCGACGATCACCGCGTCGTTTTCCTCCTTTAAGGAATTGATGGTGAAATCCCTGCCGAGCTTTGAGTTGTTGACGAATTTTACGCCTGTTTTTTCGATAATGGAAATTTCCTTGTCGAGGACTTCCTTGGGCAGACGGTACTGCGGGATGCCGTAGCGGAGCATTCCGCCCATTTTCTCCATCATATCGTAAACGGTCACGCTGTGACCCATGATGTTGAGGTAGTAGGCGGCGGTCAGTCCCGCGGGACCTCCGCCGATCACCGCGACCTTCTTTCCCGTGCGCGCCATGAGGTCGGGAAGATAGCTGTCGCCGTTCAGATCCATATCAGCCGCGAACGCCTTGAGCTGCGCGATATTTATCGGCTCCTCGACGTTCTTTCTGCGGCAAGCCTTCTCGCAGGGGTGCGGGCAGACTCTGCCTATCGAGGCGGGAAGCGGGATCTTGTTCTTTATCAGCTTTATAGCCGCGTCGTATTCTCCGCTGGCGATCAGTCCGACGTAGCCCTGGCAGTCAGTCCTCGCGGGGCAGTTGAGCTGACAGGGAGCCACGCAGTCGCCGTCGTGAGCCGACATCAAAAGCTCCATGGCGATCTTTCTCGACTGAACCACGCGCTCGCTTTCGGTGTTGATCCTCATTCCCTCGCTGACCTTTGCCGAGCAGGAGCGCAGAAGCTTGGGGATCCCCTCGGCTTCGACCACGCAAAGTCCGCAGGCGCCGTAGATCTCCACCGCCTTGTCATAGCAAAGCGTGGGGATATCTATTCCGTTGGCTCTCGCGGCTTCGAGGATGGTCGAGCCCTCGGGGGCTGTTACCGCTTTTCCGTTGATTGTAAGATTTATCATTTCCGGCACCTCCTTATTCCTTCACTATAGCGCCGAATTTGCAGCTTTGATAGCATTTTCCGCATTTGACGCATTTTTCGGAGTCTATGACGTGGGGGTTTTTGACCGTGCCCGAGATCGCGTTCACCGGGCAGTTCCTCGCGCAGAGCGTGCAGCCACGGCACTTATCGGCGATTATTCTGTATTGTATGAGGTCGGAGCACTCGCCAGCGGGACATTTTTTGTCCCTGATGTGAGCCTCGTACTCGTCTCTGAAATATTTTATGGTGGTGAGAACGGGGTTGGGCGCGGTTTGACCGAGACCGCAGAGCGCGCCGTCCTTGATCGAACAGCAAAGCTCCTCGAGCAGCTCGATATCTCCGTCCTTGCCCTCGCCCTTTGTGATGCGCTCGAGCATCTCGAGCATCCTCTTGGTTCCGATACGGCAGTGGACGCACTTTCCGCAGCTCTCCTTGGCGGTGAAGTCGAGGAAGAATTTAGCCATGCCGACCATGCAGGTGCTTTCGTCCATGACGACCATGCCGCCGGAGCCCATGATTGCGCCCGTGGCGCCCAGAGCCTTGTAGTCGATCACGGTATCGATCAGCTCTGCGGGGATACAGCCGCCGGAGGGACCGCCCATCTGGACAGCCTTGAAGGGCTTGTCGGTTTTCATACCGCCGCCGATATCAAAGATAACGTCGCGCAGGGTTTTGCCCATCGGAATCTCGACAAGACCCGAGCGCTTGACCTTTCCCGTTACGGCGAACACCTTTGTTCCCTTGCTGCCCTCGGTGCCCATAGCCGCGAACGCCTCGCCGCCGTTGTTGATTATCCAGGCGACGTTCGCGAAGGTCTCGACGTTGTTGATATTGCTCGGTTTTCTCCAGAAGCCCGACTGCGCGGGGAACGGAGGCTTCAGGCGCGGCATTCCCCTGTGACCCTCGAGGGATTCGATCAGAGCGGTCTCCTCGCCGCAGACGAACGCGCCGGCGCCCGCCTTTATCATGAAGTCGCAGGAGAAACCGGAGCCGAAGATGTTTTCTCCGATAATGCCCTCCTCCTTAGCCTGGGCGATGGCGTTTTTAAGGCGCTTGATCGCGAGGGGATATTCAGCGCGGACGTAAACCACGGCGTGCCTTGCTCCGATGGCGTAAGCGCCGATCAGCATGCCCTCGATGAGGTTGTGAGGGTCGGATTCTATTACGGCTCTGTCCATGAACGCGCCGGGGTCGCCCTCGTCGGCGTTGCAGATCAGGAATTTTTCGTCGCCCTCGCTCTGACGCGCGGCGTTCCACTTGAACCAGGTCGGGAAGCCCGCGCCGCCTCTTCCGGCGAGCCCGGAGGTTTTGATTATCTCAATGACCTCCTCGGGAGTCATGCCGAGAGCTTTTTTGAGCGCGGTGTAGCCGTCCCTTTCGATATATTCCCCGATGATCTCGGGATTGATGATACCGCAGTTGCGCAGCGCGATCCTCGTCTGCTTTGTGAGGAACTCGCTGTCCTCCTTAGAAACCTCGAGACCTTCGATCGCGCTCATATCTCCTGTTTTGATGTATTCGGCGATCGACTGAGCGTCGTTTTCGCCGACCCTCACAAGTCTTGTGAGGTTGTTATCGTCGTCATAAATATCGACGATAGGCTCGAGCCAGCACATCCCGATGCAGCCCGTGACGGAAACCTTTGCGCCGATATCCTGCTTCAAAAGCGCTTTTCTGACCTTTTCGGCGCCTGCCGCGATACCGCAGGAGCCCTGTCCTATTACTATTCTCACTGCGCCGCCTCCCTTAATTCTCTGAGTATTTTTCTCGTCTTGTCGGGCGTCAGACTGCCGTAGGTGTCCTCGTTGATCATCATGACGGGCGACAGCGAGCAGCAGCCGAGGCAGGCTACGCATTTGAGCGAGAACAAGCCGTCCTCCGTGGTCTGTCCGTCCTCTATCCCCAGCTCGTCCTTTACCGTCTGCAAAATGAGCTCCGAGGAGTTGACGTGGCAGGCGGTGCCCTGGCAGAGCATTATGAGGTATTTGCCGACGGGCTCAAAGCGGAACTGGGTATAAAAAGTGCCCACGCCCAGGATCTCCGAGGTTGCCGTACCCGTTTTTTCGGAGATCAGCTCGATCGCCTCCTTGGGCAGATAGCCGTATATTTCCTGCGTATGCTGCAATATTGTGATAAGGCTTCCCTTCACCCCGGCGTATTCCTTCAGTACGCCGTCGAGCAGGG
>CACYIC010000064.1 GCA_902774325.1 uncultured Ruminococcus sp. | reverse complement strand
GATTTGTAATGGCGTTGTTTTTTGGCGAAAAGAGCATCTCCTGTATCAGGCGTTTTCCTGTTTTCAAATTGAAAATTGAAATTTGAAAATGGAAAATTTCGGGTCGCTTCGCTCCGGATTTGTAATGCGTTGCGTTTTGATCGAGGGCGACTTCTCCTATATCATGCGTTTTTCCGACCGAAATCAAGAAAGCCCGCCTCGTTTTCAAACCGCCGCGTTTTTCAAATCCGCGGAATTATTAAGGCAATACCGCATATTGAGGTAAGGCTGTCGCCTTGCCGAGATTTTTTGGGCAAGCTGACGGAATAAGATTCAAGCAAGCCGTGCGCCTTGAATTGTGCGGTGTTGCCTTAATAAAATCGGGCACGAAAGGTTCATCATCAGCAAACCTGTCTGCCCGACCGCAATTTTCCGTTTTTCATTTTCAATTTTCAATTCAGACAATTTTCCTCATCCCCAAGCTATATTCAAAACGCATTGTATAATACAGATTATCTTTTCATTGAAACAATACAACAGGACGGTGGTTTATAATGAGTCTTACAGTTCAGGAATTTGCCGAAAAGCTGAATTTAAAAATTCTCGTCGGCGGCGAGACCGACAGGGAGATAACCGGCTGCTATATCGGCGATCTGCTCAGCTGGGTAATGGGACGCGCGCAGGAGGACTGCGCGTGGCTCACCGTCATGGGCAACATCAATTCGATCGCCGTGGCGACTCTCGCGGACGTGAGCTGCATCGTGCTGACCGAGAGCGCGGCGCTTGACGCGGACGCCAAGTCGAAGGCTGAGATCCACGGCGTGAACATCCTCACCACCGGGGAAAACAGCTATCAGCTCGCGGTAAAGCTCAGTAGGCTGCTCGGCGACTGATATGAAATATTTTTACGACCTTCATCTGCACTCCTGCCTCTCGCCCTGCGGAGATATGGACATGACCCCGAACAATATCGTCAACATGGCGAAGCTCCTCGGGCTCGACATTATCGCGCTCACCGACCACAATACAAGCCTCAACTGCCCCGCCGCCGTTAAGGTCGGCGAGAGCGTCGGCGTCACGGTTATCCCCGGGATGGAGCTCACCACCTGCGAGGATATCCACGCGGTCTGCCTTTTCCCCACTCTCGACCGCGCCCTCGAATGGAGCGAATATGTTGACGCCCACCGAATAAAGATCCGCAACCGCGCCGAGATCTACGGCGAGCAGGTGATAATGGACGAGAACGACGAGAGGATCGGAGAGATAGAGCACCTGCTGCTGCCCGCGACGGAAATAAGCATTGTCAGCGCCTACAAAACGGTGAAGGGCTTCGGCGGTATCTGCTATCCCGCGCACATCGACCGCGACAGCCTTTCCATCCTCGCGGTGCTCGGCGAGATCGACCCCTCCTGCGGCTTCAAAACCGCAGAGCTGGCGGATATTTCTAAATTGCCCGCGCTCAAAAGGCTCCATCCGATACTGAACAGCATGAACATAATCACCTGCTCCGACGCGCATTATCTTGAAAACATGCGCGAGGCTGAGCGCTTTCTGGAGCTTGACAGCCCGACGCCCGAAGCGGCGCTCAGACTGCTCGATTCCCCCCGCCGATAAAGGCGCCGGCGGGCGCTTTATCCGTTATAAAAAAGAATTCTCCTTATACAGAAAGCTGTAATTTCCAATCATACAAAAGGCTTGCGCGCCTCGGTTTCCCGCGTGCAAGCCTTTTCTTTTTGGAAAAATAATGTTTTCGGGCATGAAAAAGGAAGCCTTGCCACTACTTGCAATTGCTCTTGAAAAAGTAAAGGCGACAGAGGTCTCGAAGCAAGGGAATACCGAAAACGGCGTTACCCAAAACTCTCGCTCTGTCGCTAGTATCAGTTTAGCACGTTTATCAGAAAAAATCAACCCGAATAACGTGCGATTCACAAAATATATTCCATTGCGCGAGCGCGGCAAAATGCACATGTCGGTTACCAAGCACAATAAAAAAGGGACTTGACCTTGCCCTTATAGCCGAAGCAGGTAATACAACTATGCATTCGGCAGACAAGTCAAATCCCACTATCAGAATAGCACATATTCTCAATTATGTCAAGAATACAGGGAAGTTCACAAAAAGGCTGCCTAAAGGTGCTTCTTTTGTTTTGGATAAAGAAACAGACGCAGAAAGTGCAACTGTCGGCAGTACTGTTGAAAACAACAGCCCGCGACCGACCATCACCTCTGCGTCTGAGAAAATTGTAGCACGGTAAGACGGGAAAGTCAATGCTTTTGACACAGCAGGTCACGACGGAGAAACAAGCAAAAAAACAGTTGAAGCTCCTGTTGGTAAGAGAATCGGCAATTCCCTATCCGGTCAGGAAACATCGACTAAGAGGACTATCCCACAATCCGAGTAAGATGTCAAAAACGGAAACAAAACGCTTGATACAGGAGAAGCCGCCATCCCCGAAGCCCGCGGCATTACAAATCGGGTGCGGGTGTCCCGCCCGCAATTATTCACCATTCGTTATTCATTATTCATTATTCTTTCCTCCTGCTGTCCTAAACCGTCTCAATGATCACAACCTCCCTGGGATTGCCGAATCTGGGGAAGGGCGCGGTGTTGGAGCAGCCGGCGGAGACCACCAGCCGACCGTCGAACAAGCCCCTGTCATACCTCGGGAAAAGCCTGAGTCCCGAGGAAACCAAGCCCCTTCCGAACAGCCTGATCTGACCGCCGTGGTTGTGACCCGAAAGGATAAGATCAATAGGCTTGTCGCGCAGAAGCGTTTCGTATTTTTCGGGATGGTGCGAAAGCAGGAGCTTAAAGCCCTCCTTTTCGGAGAACCGCTCGAGCCATTCCTCGTCGGGCACGCTCGACAGCCCGCCGATTCTCAGGGTCTCGCCCTTTATCTCGGCAAGGCAGTCGGAATTGTCGAGCAGGGTTATCCCCTCCCGCTCCAAAAACTCATGATCCTGCGCGAGAAGCCTTTCCTCGTGATTTCCGAGGCTCATGAAAACGGGCGCAAGCCTTGCCGCCCCGCTGAGAAAGCGGTAAGCGTTGTCGGTATCGGGAAGATTGTTTCCCGCGAAAATATTCAGAAAAAAATGATTAAGATAATAGACGGCGGTATGGATCGCCGCCGAGACGGGATTGTATTTTTTCCTGAGATCAGGGCGGTTGTCCTCTCTGTCGTATCTCTCGAGGGTATCTCCCGCGATAAATATCGCGTCGGGCGCGGCTTTATTAAGCAGCTCGAGTATATCGTCAGCCCTTCGCTCGTGCAGATCCGAGATCAGCGCGAGGCGCAGAGGAGCTTTGAGCGAGGGTGAGAAAATATTGTATTTTACGGTAATCGCTTCCTGCGGCAAAGAACCACCTCGCATTTTTCGGGATTTCGCGGCGCGGACAGGATCGCGTATCGCTCCGTCCTATTTTTATTCCGCGCGTTAAAAAAATATTACCGGAGCGACTTGCTGACCTCCTTGACAAGCCCGAGGATGCGCAGCTTGCGCGTATCCTCGCCCGAAAAGCGCCGGGGCGGGTAATAAGGATTGACCGACTGCAGCTCAACATATCCCCTGCCGAGACGGATCCTTTTTACTACCGCCTCCTCCCCGTCGATCAGCACAACGCCGATCTGTCCGTCGTCGACAGCCGACTGCTTTTTGATCAGGATCTTGCTGCCGTCGTCGATCAGCGGGCTCATGCTGTCGCCCTTGACGGTGATCCAGATATAAAGCTCCTGCTCCGAGGGCGCGGAAATGACCGTCGGCAAATAATCCACCGCCTTGTTTTCCGCTATCGCGCCGAAGCCCGCCGCCACGCTGTTGTAGACGGGACGCATGAAAATATTACGGGCGGGCATTTGGGAAAGGATCATCTCCGGCTCGTCGCTGAGCCTGTCGGTCCAGCCCATAAGATACTGAGGAGAGCAGCCGAAGATATCGGCGAGCGCCCTCACGGTTTCATGCTTGATATTCTTGATCTCTCCGCTTTCGTAGCGCTGGACCGTCGCCTCCTTTACTCCCAGCCTCTCGGCTATCTCAAGGAGAGTAAGTCCGCACGCGGCGCGGCGCTCCCGGATCCTTTCACACAGCTTGCTCATAATTATGCCCCTTTGCTGCTTTTTTCAACTATATCATACCACAAGCTTTCGCGCTGCGCAAGTGAAAATTTGCGGATTTTTTAAGAACTTACGCGTCGCGTATTGACACGATCAGAAATATCCGCTATAATAATCTTACGGGGCACGTAAGAACCAACTGAGCTAAACTGCTTTGACACAATTTCGGGGCTGTCAAAGCTTTTTGTTTGAGCGTATCTTACGTTTTAAGTAAGCAGTACCCACAGTTTATTATGAAAGGAAGGATGTATGTTAAGAGCAGACTTTTCATTAGGCTACAGCGCGGTTCGTACCGAAGGGGCTTATCGCTACGATACCGGCAGAACGCTTTGCGTTTCGGGTGTGGAGGGACTCGCAAGCGACGCCGAGGTTCACTTTGACTGCGGAGAAGGAAGCGAAGCGCTCGTTAAGGTCGGGCGCTTCGATCCTGCCGAGCAAACGCTCACGGTAGAAATACCGAATCTGTTTTTTGAGCAGGCGAACGAAAACGGCGCCAGGGCTTGGGTCTATATCCCCACCGACGGCGGCGATTTCGGCTATACCGTGAAAACGGTTTACATCCCCGTCAAGGACAGGCTCAAGCCCGACAACTACGTCTTACCGGACGACGAAAGCAGCATGGCGCAGGTCAGAGCCGCCATGCTGCTTCATAACAGGATCGTCTCCGATGAAGCGCTCATAGCTCTCAAGTCCGACGCCGCGGAGGTCGAGCTGATCACGGCGAACGGCAGGGTCGATGCGAATTTTGAGAGCGGCTACATCGAGACAGGCTCTTACAGCGTCGGTGACACGG
>CACYIC010000063.1 GCA_902774325.1 uncultured Ruminococcus sp. | reverse complement strand
CGGCTACCAAGGCAGCCGTTGAGGAGGGTATCGTCGCGGGCGGCGGCATCTCCTGCATGAACGCTATTCCCGAGGTCGAGGCTTTTGTTGAAACTCTCGAGGGCGACGCCAAAACAGGCGCGAAGATCGTGCTCAAGGCTCTTGAGGAGCCCCTCCGCCAGATCGCGGCTAACGCGGGTCTTGAGGGCAGCGTGATCGTAGAGAATATCAAGAAGGAAAATAAGGTCGGCTACGGCTTCAACGCGCTTACAGAGGAGTATACCGATATGGTAGCTGCCGGAATCGTTGATCCTACCAAGGTCACCCGTTCCGCTCTTGAGAACGCTTCCTCCGTCGCGGCAATGGTGCTCACGACAGAATCTCTTGTCGCTGACATCAAGGAGCCTGCGGCTCCCGCTCCCGCGGCACCCGATATGGGCGGAATGTATTGATTTTAATAAACGGCGGCGCACGAAAAATGCGCCGCTTTTTTCTTTTGTCTTGCATTTTTTTAACTTTTATAATATAATAGCAGGAAAGAAGGTGATCGCATGAAAATAAAAAAGGATTTTATCCTGCGCAAGGTCGCGGATTCTTATGTTGTAGTCCCCGTGGGCAAGATGACTCTCGATTTCAACGGCATTATCAATCTCAACGAAACAGGGGCGTTCCTCTTCGGACTTATGCAGAAGGGGATAGAAAGGGAAGAGCTTATCGAGAAGCTGCTCGAGGAATATGACGTCAGCCCCGAGAAGGCAGCCGCAGACGTCGATTCTTTCATAAAGAAGGCTGAGGCTTCCGATGTCCTTGAATAAAGAGCTGTCGCTTGACGACGTTATTGAAATAATGATCGAAAAGATCGAGGCGGGCGGCAAGGTAACTTTTACGCCGAACGGTACGAGTATGCAGCCGATGCTTCGAGACGGTGAGGACGTCGTTGTGCTCGAAAAGCCAAAGGGCAGGCTGCACCTGTTTGATGTGCCGCTTTACAAGCGCGATAACGGGCAGTATGTTCTGCACCGGGTAATTGATTTCTGCCGCGACGGTTCTTATGTTCTCTGCGGCGATAATCAGTTCGTCAAGGAGCGGGGCATACGCGACGACCAGATAATCGCCGTCATGACCGCCTTTTACCGCAAGGGGAAGCCTTATAGAACGGATTATCTGAGATATCGGATATATGTTAATTTCTGGTACTATACAAGACCGCTGCGCTTTCTTTTCGGTTACGGAAAGAGGGGAGCGGCAAAGCTGTTCTCAGGCTCCGGCAAAAGTAAAGACAGTACAAATGAAAAAGGTTAGCCCGGGTCGAGCTAACCTTTTGTTATTCCGTGATGCCGGAAAATACCGGCGTGTTTTTGGGTAATTCCGCGTGGTTAAGGTGCGCGGTGCTGCCTTTATTTTTGGGTTTGCTTTTGATTAAGAGTCGCCGCAAGTTCCTTTAGCTTTTCGTATTTGCCCGTCAGGATCACAAACGCGGCGTAGCCCGCGAAGGGCAGCAGCAGCGGGATATAAGTGAGGACGTACTGGGATTTGCCTTCAAACAGAAGGTGATATCCGAAGCCTCCGAGAATAACAAGCGGCAGGAGGATAGTTTCAATATTCGCCTTCTTGCGAATGAACATCATATAGATCCCGATCGCGAAAAGGATATAAACGACCTGCATAAAGAAGTTGAAATGCAGCTCCAAAAACTGTCCGAGGCTCTTGTCATAGACAGCCGTACCGATCGCGCTGACCTCGTATTCATGAGATTTAACCTTGCTAATCCAGATGCTCTCAAAGGTCGGCTCGTTCCATTGACTGAGGATCTTTTTGCTGAAGAAGTCGAGAGTATAGTCGGCGTTGCTTCCGAAGCGGTCCATCCTCGAGGAAATATCTCTCCACGCCTGTTCCTCGGCGGCTTTCTTGTCAAAATTGTTGTTCATGTAGGTTTCCAGACCTGTTCTTGTGTACCAGCCCGGAGCCATATAGGATTCCTGCAGACCCATATCAAGGTAAAGCACCTGGCTCACACCGCTTGAAAGCTCGACGCCCGCGCGCTTTTCATAGCTCATGATAACAAGATTGCTTGCTCCCACGGTGGCGATGCAGATAGCCAGCGCAAAGGCGACGCTTTGCCATTTTCTCGCCTTGACGGTATGAACGATCAGCACCAGCACAAACGCGACGAGATAGATCATATTGTTGTATTTGAGGAGCGTTGCCATAACAAGCAACAGACCGCAGGGGATGAGATTGAGGTATTTTTGAGTCTGAAAATACTTTATCAGGAACAGGCAAGCCCAGAGAGCGAAGCACATCCCGCTGATGTTTCCGTACACGAAGGTGCAGAGCAGAACCGGCTGGACGCAGGCGGCAAGCAGCAGGATCGTGATGAACTCCACGCCCTTGCGCTTAAAGAGCAGGGCGGTGATGCGCGCGAGCGCGTAATATGCCGCCGCGACGCAGATAACATTGAAAACCTGTATCGGCAGTGAGCTCTCGGTTCCGAAGATTCTGTAGAAAAGCTCGCTGAACAGAACAAAGCCGAGCTGGAAGGGATAGAAATTGAAGTAGGAATAACCGTTATAGAAATCCTTGTTGTAAAAATCCGCGCCGTTGTGGAAGGGCGAGTAGTCGCCCTGAGCCGCCTTGGTCGCGGCTTCAAAGATATTATAGCTGTCCGCGGCGGGAACCGAGGTGACCGAGAAAACCCAGACGACGCCGATTATCAGCACGAAGCCTGCAAGGGCTATCTCCATTATGCGGATATTCACCTTTGAGAAAAAGTCAAAATACTTTCGCGCTCTGAAAATCAGAAACACAAAGAGGGCGGTGAAGAAAATATTCAGGGCAATGTTGTCGTTGATATACAGAACTACCTCGTTGCCGTAGTTGTTAGGGTCGAAAACGCTGGTCTGAAAAAAGCTCATCAGCGCGATATATCCGAATGAGATAAATACCAGCAGACAGATAATGCCGACGAATACGCTTTCGACTATGCACCGCTTTTCTTTTTCAACAATGGTTTCGGTTTTAACATTTTTGCTGTTTTTCATTAAAAATACCATCCAAATCAGAATTCTTCCTTGACCGAACGCAGGAACAGACGTCTGAGAGCGGTTTTAGCGTCGGCGTTCTCAAAGAGAACCTTGTATATGCTCTCGACGATCGGCAGATCGACTCCGTATTCCCTGCCAAGCTCATAAAGCGCCTTTGAGGTCATAACTCCCTCGGCGAGCTTTTCAAAGCGGTTTCCCTTAACAAGCTCCTCGCCGTATTTTCTGTTGTGGCTCCAGGGGGAGAAGAGGGTGGCTTCATAATCGCCGAGATGACAAAGCCCGTAGGCGCTGAACTCATTTCCGCCGAGCGCCTTTATGAGTCTTGCAATCTCCCTTGTGCCGCGCGCCATGAGCGCGCCCTTGAGGGAGGTGTAGCCCAGTCCGTCAAGAATACCCGCCGCTATGCCGACAACATTTTTTGACGCGGCGCCGATCTCGCTTCCGATAAGGTCGGTGCCGAGATAGAAGCGAATGAGGTCGCTGTTGAATTCTCCTACAAGCAGCTCCTTGACCTGCTGATTATCGCTGTCGATCACCATGCAGTTGGGGATTCCCTTAACATAATCCTGGGGATGTCCGGGACCGACCCAGACCGCGATCGGAGTTTTGCTTTCGTCCACGAAATCGCCGACAACCTGAGAGAGGCGCTTGCCGGTGTTCACCTCGACGCCCTTCATGCAGAGCACGATGATTTTGCCGTCGAGATCGTTTTTGGATATATCCTCAAAGTAAGAGCGGAGATACTGCGAGGAAATGGAGATCACTATAACCTCTGCGCGCTCGACCGCGACGCTCAGCTCGGAGCTGAAGGAGATCGATTCGGGAAAGGTGAGATAGTCGTTTTTTCTTGTGGTAGAGAGTCTGATATACTCGGGCGCGTCCTTGAGACCGCAGGTCATTACATCATGCCCGATCTTGTCAAGATACCATGCGATACAGCTGCCCCAGCGTCCGCAGCCCAAAACGGAAATTTTCATTTTGTTACCTCTGTATGTAATAATATGCCTTTTGCGTTTTTGCGCAAAAAAACCCGCCCGACCGTATGATTTAAATAATAACCTGCCTACGAGTAGAACAGGTGGGTGCCCACCTTTGAGCTTCAGGCTCCCTTCTTCCAAAAGTGGGAGGTCTGCACACCACTCAAAGAGTAAAGCTCCCGATTTAAGAGTTGTAGGGTTATTTTAAAATCATTCACGAATCGGGCAGGAATTGTACCAACCGAAAATATTATGTGAAGAGAGAGCAGAATTATCAGTCGTTCTTCATGTTTTCATTTTACAAAATTTTTCTCATTAAGTCAAGAGAAAAGCCGAATTTTTGAGTATATATTTTTGCGGAGTCATCCTCTTTGCTGCATTGATACTCATTTGTTGAAAAAAAATAAAAAAATTAAAAAAAATTTAAATTTAGTATTGACATTTATTTTAACTTGTGATATATTATAGTAAGTAGATTAAATGTTGTTGATATTGATTTCCTTTCTATGTGCTTGAATTACTCCATAAAATTACCCGAAAGCCGACGGTTTATGACCGTCGGCTTTCGCGTTATGCGGAAGTTTAAACGAGAGGCGTTCCAAATGATTAATCTTTTGACATTTTTATTGCA
>CACYIC010000062.1 GCA_902774325.1 uncultured Ruminococcus sp. | reverse complement strand
TAAACGCATAGATTAAGGCAATACCGCACAATTCGCGGCGCGCGCTTTGTTTTACGCTGTATTGCCTAAATATATTACAGGAGGATTGAAAATGAATCGAATCATCAAAAAGGGACTTGCCTGTCTGATGTCGTCGGTGCTTCTTGTATCGTCGATGGCATTCACCGCCGGAGCGGCGGACGAGGCGCCGAAAACAACAGGAGGCAGATATAATCTCGCGGTCAATATAAAAGACGGCGCTATTCTGCACGCCTGGAGCTGGTCTTTCAAGACGATCAAGGAAAACCTGAAGCTCATTGCCGACTCGGGTTACTCGTCTGTTCAGACGTCGCCCATCAATAAGATCATTGTTGGCGACAACGGCGGTATGCAGCTCTACGGCAACGGCAAATGGTACTATCAGTATCAGCCCGTGCTCTACACGATCGGAAACTATCAGCTTGGTACGAAGGCGGAGTTTGAGGATCTTTGCAAGGAAGCCGACAAGTACGGGATCAAGATCATTGTCGACGCCGTAGTGAACCACTGCTCTTCCGATTACAACGCTATCGACTCGAGCATCAAGAATCTCGAGGGCGGCGGTTTCCATCCCAGAGTTGAGATTGAAAGCTGGACAGACCGCTATCAGGTCACTCAGGGCAAGCTCTCAGGTCTTTACGATCTTAACACCCAGAATCCCGTTGTTCAGAATATGATCAAGGATTATCTCAAGGAATGTGTTGCTGCCGGAGCTGACGGCTTCCGTTACGACGCCGCGAAGCATATCGAGCTTCCCGACGACGACCCGTCCTTCGCGGGAGATTTCTGGGATAAGGTGCTTGACAACGGTGCGGAGTTCCAGTACGGCGAGATCCTCCAGGGCGGCGCCGACAGGATAGCCGATTACTCGAAGTATATGAACGTCACCGCATCGCTTTTCGGTCAGAACCTCAGAAACGGCGTTACAAACGGAAAGCTCTCAACAAGATTGCTCAACGGTTATTTCGCGACGGGAGTCAGCGCTGACAAGATGGTTACTTGGGTAGAATCCCATGACAATTACAACGACGGAACCTGGGAACAGCTCGATAATCAGGATATCCGCCAGGGCTGGGCGCTTATCTCTGCAAAGGGCGACACCACTCCCCTGTTCTTCAGCCGTCCCGACGGCAGCAGCACCACAAATAAATGGGGCAAGAACAAAATCGGAATCAGAGGCGACAGCAATTTCTTCCATCCCGAGGTAGTCGAGGTCAACAAGTTCAGAAACGCGATGATCGGCGAATCCGTGAACGCTGTTCCGGTCACTCTCGAGGGAAAGACCTCTAAGGATTTTTCGTGCGTAGTTGTTGAGAGAGGTACCAAGGGCGCTGTAGTTATTAACTACTCCACAAAGGATCTTTCAATCGATACCAAAACAAATCTCGCGAACGGAACCTACAACGACGCGGTCACCGGAAAGGCTTACACCGTAAAGGACGGCAAGCTCAAGGCAAATATCGCCGCGGGCGCGATCGTTGTTCTGTATGACAAGCCGAAGCCCACTGCTGAGCTCGGCGACGTAAATCTCGACAACAAGGTAGATATCACCGACGCGACGCTCGTACAGATGCACGCCGCTAAGCTTTATACTCTCAGCGACGAAGGTGAAGCTGTAGCTGATGTAAACGGCGACAAGAAGGTTGACATTTCGGACGCGACTCTTATCCAGATGAAGGCCGCGGGCTTAAACGTGGGATTCTGATATTTCCGCGCGGCTGAATTCTAATCTATAAATTTAAGAAAACATAATAAAAACGAAATCCCCGGAACGGAGCGAGCTTTCAATGCTTCTCCCTTCCGGGGATATTTGTTTTTTGGAAACTTGTTTATAATCTTTTCCTGCCGCTGAATACGGCGGCTGTAAATATTTCGGCTAAGACAGGCAGGAAAAAGCACGGTCGGCGCGTTTTATTGCTTTTCCGTTATCGTCAGGTTTGCCTGATAGGTTCCGTAGTACCAGCAGGAGGATACTCCGTCGAATCTGAAGGTCACGGGCATCTCGACCGAGCCGGTCTTTCCTGTCGCGTCCGAGGTATCTATAACAGCCGTGATATCGGAAGCGACAAGCTCTTCAAGCTCCTCCGCAGGACCGATAACAGTAACCTTTACGCTCTTTGAGGTGACCTCGTAGCTGTATTCGTCGGGAAGTCCTTCGACTACAAAATTGGTTACGGTATAGGTCTTTTTATCAAAACCGCTTAGATCAAGCACCATTGTAGCCGTTGAGCTGTTGCTGATATTCTTGCACTTATCGGGAACCGATACGGACAAATTGTTGAAAACGTGTTCTGTGTTGTTCAAAGCCGAGAAATCGATGGAATCAAGATTGACGAAATCAACTTTATCAATGATCTCCGAGGGACCTGCTATCAGGATCTCGGACGGAGCGATCTCAATGATATCGTCAGTGATCTTCAGTCCCTTCGGCTTGTTGACAAACAGCGGGTTGACCTTAACTGTTTTTTCGGGCAATACGTTGATATTTGCCGTGAATTTTTCAACACTCAGCTCCAAAAGCTGGGTCGATATCTCATTGTCGTTGACGTCAAGAAGAACTATCGTTGCCTCAACGTCGATAGGCTCAGACAATTCGCTGCTGATCTCCGCTTTGGCGACAACCTTGTAGATCTTATTGACCTCGCTTTGAGGTCCCGATACGGTTACCTTGCTGTATGGGATCGAGGTGCTGGAGTAATAGCCTTTTTTTGCGTTTACTATTATTCCGTCCTTGATCGGAAAGCTCGCTTCCTTGAAATAATCGACAACAACGCTCACGCTTGAGGGCGCGGTGTTGGTGATGCTGAAATTCTTTGAGGAGGAGTTTTTGACAGCGGTTACGGGAAGGGTGAAATTGCCCGTTGTATTGATCGTCGAGGCGGAAGCCGTTACCGTAATGTCAGTAGAGTCTACCATTCCGAGGATCGTTCTGTTGCCTGTCAGAGTGACCGAGGCGCTTGGCTCATTTGCCGTGAATATCCTCAGACCGCTGCTGCTCGCCTCTTCGGAGAGCTCCATCTGAACAGGGATATTGCTGATGGTAACGAAAGTGTCGTTTGTCGCGTTCATGCTCATATATATCCAGATCGAAATGGATATCACGACAGATATGATGAGCAGGATATAATTGTTATCGAGTATCCTTTGGGTCAGCGTTCGTTTTTTCATTCCCGTCGCCTCCTTTTCGCGAAGCGGCGGTTTTTGTTCTCGTCCTCTTCAAATCTGTCAAGCATTAGCTCGTTTAGCTTTTTTATAAGCGATTCTCTGGTGTAGTTCCGGGTGAGGATCCCGTCGCAAGCCAGTGAAATGACTCCCGTTTCCTCGCTGACTACCAAAACGACCGCGTCGCTCTGTTCGCTTATGCCGAGCGCCGCTCTGTGGCGGGTCCCGAGGTTGATATCTACCGATTTGTTTTCGGTGAGCGGAAGAATACAGCCGGCGGCGTAAAGCTTGCCGTCTCTTATTATGCTGGCTCCGTCGTGCAGGGGCGCCTTGTTGAAAAAGATATTGCCGAACAAGGCGACCGAGGTGTTAGCCTCTATGAGAGTTCCAGTGGCGGCAATATCCGAGAGCATGGTCTCGCGCTCAAATACGATCAACGCGCCCGTGCGGGAATGAGAAAAAAGAACAGCAGTATCAGCGGCGTCTACAATGGACTTTGAAACGGCTTTTTCCCACTCGTCGTTCTTATCATAACGCAAAAACGCGGAAAAATATTTTTTCCAGGTTTTGTTCCTGCCCATTTGTTCAAGCGCCTTTCGTATCTCCGGCTGGAAAATGATCGCGACCAAAACTACTGACGCTTCAAAGAATGCCCTGAGCAGGGATGAAAGCATTACCAAGTCAGCCCATGTTGAGATCAGATATATTATCAGAAGAAAGAAAACGCCCTTGAGCAGCTGAACCGCTCTGGTTTCGCGGATTATTCGGAACAAGCCGAAAATAATCAGCGCGATGAGGATAATATCAAAAACATCACGCACCTGAATTGTTTTAAAAACCGAAATCAGGTTTTGAAATATCTCCACGGCTATCCCCCTTTCCCATACTCTTTTTATATTCTATCACACTTTACCGTCTGAATGCAACCTATTTTTGTAGAAGTTTTATTATTTTTTTGATTGAATCCGCCAGATACTCGGTTTGACCCTGGGTGTTGAAGGCTGAAGGGACTATCCTGACCGTTCCCGTTTCCTCTGTTCCGAACTGCCTGTGAGCAAGGGGAGCGCAGTGCAGCCCGGCGCGCACCGCGATATTGAACCGATCGTTCAGAAGCGCCGATATTTTTTCGCTGTCGGCGCTTTCTATATTAAAGGAAAGCACAGGAACGCTCTTTCCTTCCTCCGGGCGCGGAGTATAGAGAATGACGCCCTCTGTTTCGCTCAGCCTGTCATATAAAAGCTGAACAAGCCGAGTTTCGTGCGCGGCGATGCGCTCTTCTCCCCTGCGCTTTACAAATAATATGCCTTCGTTAAGTCCTGCTATCCCCGCGAGGTTCGGAGTGCCGCTTTCAAATCTGTCGGGCAGGATATCGGGCTGAGCCGCCTGAGCCGAAAGGCTTCCTGTACCGCCCTGGATCAGACTTTCAGGAATGGTTTCGCTGTTTACTGCTAAAATTCCGGTGCCCATAGGTCCGTAAAGCCCCTTGTGACCCGCTGTACACAAATAGTCGATATGACTTGAGGAAACGTTTATCGGTATCAGTCCGGCGCTCTGCGCCGCGTCAACGCAGAAAAGAATATTGTAAATGCCGCACATCGCCGCGAGTCTCTCTACAGGCAATCGGATACCGAATACATTTGAAGCCTGCATACAGATAATAAGACGGGTATTTGAGCGGATCAGCGCTCGAAAGCTGTTTATGGTCGCGTCGTCGTCGCCGGGGTAAACCTTTGCCGCGGAATAAGTCACTCCAAGCTTTTTCATCCATTCTACGGGACGGAGAACGGCGTTGTGCTCAAGAGATGAGATGATAACATGGTCGCCCGAACGCAAAACTCCCTTGATGACCGTATTCAGAGCTGAAGTGCAGCTCTGGGTGAAAATAATATTTTCGGGTTTTTCGACGCCCAGGAGCAGCGCCGCGTTTTTGCGGCATTCATATATTTTTTCCGACGCCTTGAGCGAAAGAGAATGGCCGCTTCTGCCGGGATTCGCTCCGTAATAGCGCATAGCCTCGCCTGCCGCCCTTAATACGCTCTGAGGCTTCGGATAGGTCGTCGCGCCGTTATCAAAATAAATCAATCGGAATCAGC
>CACYIC010000061.1 GCA_902774325.1 uncultured Ruminococcus sp. | reverse complement strand
AAGCCCTTTACAGACTCCTGATCCTGCTGTTCCTCGCGGTCGGCATAGGAAACAAGGTTTTCGCTACGATCATGGCGGTCATCTTTGCCTCCGGTTCGCTTTCGCTGCTCTATATGGGAATAAGCATGGGCGCAGAAAACATCTTCAAGCTCAATGGCTTCAACCTCGGAAATTATCTTCCCGACTCGCTGATCGGTTCCGTGAACGTTGCGGATAACACGCTTGTTGTCAACGGAATCATCGTTTCTGTCGTTTTCATCGCTCTCTTCGTTGTCCTGAGCTATATAACCTTTAAGAAAAAGGATGTCAAGTGATTTCCGGATATCCTGAATAATACCTGATTTGGGGCTGACTTTGGTCAGCCTCATTTTTTTTGGTTATGATTTTGAATATTATATGATAGTGACAATACGAAAAAAATATGATATAATCATCCTATAAGTTTAATCTTCAATAAACAAAAGGGGTAAAAACCGTGACGCTCACTTCGGTAATAGAGGATTTCTTTCGCAGGCAGAAATGGATAATGTTTCCGATTTTTGTCCTCTCGCTTATACTCACGATTGCTTCGATAGTATTCTGCCGTATCCGCGGCTTTTCGGGCATGGAGAACGCTTATTCGTTCAATCTCGGCGCCGACGTCGTAAGCATGGCGATCTGCACCGTGCTGCTCTACAGCCTTGCGCAGGACAGGGAGTGCTACAACGAGCACACCCGCACCTTTGCTCTGCTCATTTCATCCACCTCGTTCGTGCTCTTCACGGACGCCTGTTGCTGGATCGTTCAGGGGATAAAGGAGCTGCGCGTGTGGAATATCACAGCCAATGTACTGAATTATTCCGCCTCGCTGCTGCTGATTTTCTTTTTGTGGAAATATGTTTTTACTGCGCTTGAGCTTCGTGGAAGATTTTTCGATATCTCGAGTATGATTATGAATAGTCTGCTGCTCCCGGCTGTCGCCGCCTGTCTGATAAATATTTTCGTTCCGCTCTATTTCAGCGTTGACAGCGAGGGCGTTTACTGCCGCGAGCCGCTGTTTATCTGGAGCCAGACCTATTTGGCGGTGGGGCTCGTGATCGTCGTGATAGGCTTTTTCCTGTCGCGGGCAGCTCTCAAGGAAAAGCTCATAACCGCTTCATTTGTCCTGATACCGGTCGCAAATCAGCTCATAACCGGCTATTCCTTCGGCTTGTCAACCGAATTTTCTGCTATGCTCATCTCGATAGTGCTGGTTTTCGGAGTGGTCGTGGCAAAGCGCGAGCAGGCAATGATAGCCATGGAGAAGGAGCTGTACGAGGCAAAGGTCAGCGTCATGGTCAGCCAGATACGGCCGCATTTCATGTATAACGCGCTCACCTCGATCGCCATGATGTGTCAGATCGACCCCGCGACAGCTCAGGAGGCGACCGTGACCTTTGCGAAATACCTTCGCGGCAATATGGATTCACTCAAGCAGACCAAGCCGATACCCTTCGGTCAGGAGCTTGAGCACCTGAAAAAGTATCTCTATATAGAAAAGCTGCGCTTCGGAAAGAAGCTCAATATCGAATACGATATTCAGACCGAGGATTTTGTGCTGCCTCAGCTCAGCATCCAGCCGCTTGTAGAAAACGCCGTTAAGCACGGAGTAGGAATGAAAAAGAAGGGCGGCACGGTAAAAATCTCCGCTCGCGAGACCGAAAACGCCTTTGAGGTCGTCATATCGGACGACGGCGTGGGCTTTGACACAAGCGCCGAGATAAAAGACGACGGACGCTCGCACGTCGGGATGGAAAACACAAAAAGGCGGCTGCGGGAGATGTGCGGCGGCGAGATAAGAATTGAAAGCGTAGTGGGCGAGGGAACCGTTGTGACGGTCATCCTGCCAAAGGAGGGGCAAAAAAATGAGGATATTGTGTCTTGACGACGAGGAGCTGGCTCTGCAAATGCTTGAAATGTGCGTTCGCGCGGCGCGTCCCGAGGCGGATATCTCCGCCTTTGATGATCAGGACGAGCTGCTTGAGGACGCCGCGCGAAACGGCTGCGACGTGGCTTTTCTCGATATCCACATGAGAGGCATGAACGGCGTAGAGGTCGCAAAAAGGCTCAAGGATATCAACCCAAAGATGAACATAATTTTTGTAACGGGCTTTTCGGAGTATAAGGCGGACGCGATGGATATGCGCGCGAGCGGCTATATTATGAAGCCCGTAACCAAGGAGGAGGTCGCGCGTGAGCTTGACGAGCTTCGTTTTCCGATCATACCCAAAAAGGATTCCGTTTTGAAGGTGCAATGCTTCGGCAACTTTGATGTGTTCACGCCCGACGGCTGTCCGGTGCATTTTGAGAGAAGCAAAAGCAAGGAGATCTTCGCGTATCTGGTTCATCGCCACGGAAGCTCCTGCTCTACCAGAGAAATAGCCGCGGCTCTCTTTGAGGACGAGCCCTATGACAACAAGCAGAAGAGCTATATGCAGATACTTATATCAGCCATGTTGAGGAGCCTGAAAAAAATCGGCGCCGAAAAGGTTATAAACAAAAGCTATAACGCTCTCTCGGTCAATCCCGCCATGCTAGACTGCGACTACTACCGTTTCAAGGAGCTTGATGCGGGCGCTGTGAACGCCTATGAGTGCGAGTATATGAGTCAGTACTATTGGGCTGATTTTCTGTACGGCGATTTTTGACGCTCCGCTCATAAAGCGATACCTTCCGACGAGCCTGTTAAAAAAACGGATCGTTAAAGAAAATCGGGGTTTGTTAAATAATTTGCAGAATGTACAAAGCACGAGAGCTTTTTTTGAAGGACAAGGCGTTTTTTTGATGGAATCCTGACCGATTCCGAGAAAAAATAAAGCAGTATCGCGGAAAATGATCCGATCCTTTGTGAGTTTTGTCATTTTTTATGCAAGCCCCGGTGTTGACTCTTTCCGAAAAAGGTTGTATAATGTCGTAGGCGTCAGAAAAATGCGCCTAATAAAAAGAATTAAAGCGGAAAAGGAGTAATCAATATGAATCAGAAAATCAAAGCGACAGTTGCTGTCATTCTGGCGATTTCCACTGCTGCGACCACAGCGATAATGCTTTCCGCCTGCGGAGAGAATAAGGATAATACCGCCGGCACGACTGTTCCCACAACCACCGTTTCCACTACAATAAAGACTACAAAGTCCAACACTGCTGACGGCGGCAATCAGGCTCAGGGCGACGAAAACGGTCAGTCACAGAACAGCGCTAACGGATCGCAGAACGGCAGTTCTCAGAGCAGCAGCGCCGAAAGTCAGGCTGAGGTAAGCTACGAAACCGAAAGCGACGGTTATATCAGCGAGGCGGACGCTCTCGCTGAGGTTAAGCGTCAGGCGGGCTCCGGCGCTCAGGTCACAAACTATTACAAGGGCTATTCGCCCGAGGGCTATGAGGCTTGGGTAGTGACAGTCGAGCCCGTAACGAACGGAAACGGCGCCGACACCGTGATCTACTATGTAGGAAGCCACTTCTGCTACAGAGAAGACGCCGCTAATACCGATAATGATGATGAAGCCAACACCTACGCGGGCGTTACCGTTGATTACGCGAGAGAGACCGCTCTCTCCGCTATGGGCGATCCCTATACCTTCGACAGCATTTCCAAGGGCTTTGCCCCCGACGGCTCCGAGGCTTGGGTAGTTTACCTTCGCTATGAGGTAGGCTCCGCCGATAAGGTTATCGCTTATTATGTCAGCGACAGCTTCGGCTATCCCGAAGATAACTGATACAACGGCATAAGCTAAACGCCGAGTATAATTCTAAAATAGAATAATAATCGCCCGGGAAGGATGAAGCTCATTCTTCCCGGGTTTCGTTTTGCGGAATAAACCGACGGTTTAATATAAATCTTAACGGTTGATTAGCGGAGAAAACGGTTGCTTGATAGTTTAGGTGAGATCGTAATATAATTAAGGTATAACGAGCCGGAAAAAAAGCGTCGGTATGCGTGAGGCGCTAAATCGGAATCAAGCGGGAGGACAGGGTCATGAAAAGGAAAAAAGGATTTATCCTGACGGCGGCAGCGCTGTCGCTGTCGGTTCTGATTTCGGGCTGCGCGGAAGCCCCGGGCGGCTCTGAGGTGAGCTTTGAGGAGATCGAAGCCGAAAAGCTGCCCTCAAGGGTCGATCTCAGAAGCTATGAAGGAAAAAACTATGTTACCCCGGTAAAAAGCCAGAATTTCGGGGATTGCTGGGCGTTTGCGCTTGCGGCTTCCGCGGAGACAGCCTATCTGTTCGCGAACGATATGGGCGTGCCTGCCGGAGAGGTCAACGACAAGGCGGATTTTTCCGAGAAATATATCGCCTGGTACGTTTTCCACGGTATCACAAAGGACGACGTCGCAAAGGGCAGGGTTCGTGTCTCACAGGTAGGGGAGGGCTTCGACTGCACCGAGGCGGACAACAGCAACGAGCTTTCAGCTTATTTGTTCGGTGGCGTATTTGTGGGTCATCCCAATCTGTTCGGAGCAGGCTTCGGTCCTGTTGAGGAGAGCTTGAGCGTAAAAGGGGAATATCCTTACGCGTACAACGACGGATCCTCTTTTGAGTGGAGCCTTCCGCTTAACGCCGAATACCGCTGCGCGCCCTCAAACGCCGTTCTCAGGAACAGCCGACTGCTGCCGAGTCCCGCTGCGAAGGATGAAAACGGCGGCTATGTTTTCAGCGAGGAAGGTCTCAACGCCATTAAATCCGAGCTTGTGAAGGGTCACGGCGTATCGGTCGGAGTTTGCTCCGCCGGCTCCGTTCTTAATCCCGAGAATCGAACCGCCTATTATAACGGCGATATCACCGCCGATCACGGAGTAGCGATCATAGGCTATGACGACAGCTTCCCGAAGGAAAAATTCACAAACGTCAATTTCAAGGACAGCACTCCTCCGAAGGACGGCGCGTTCATAATCAAAAACAGCTGGGGCGTTAAGGAGGGCGAGGAGGACGATCCCGACGCGGGCTTCCTGTATATTTCCTACTACGACCACAGCCTGATCGCCCCGATGAGCTATGAGTTCGACAAGCGCGATTCTGTAAAGCACAAAACATCCAACTGCGATCAATACGACCTGATGATGACCGAGTGGTACGGCTCCACGGATTACGAAACCGAAACAAAGACGGCGAATATCTTTGACGCGGAGGAGGACGAGAGCCTGTTTCAGATCGCTTATGTGACAAGTCAGCCCAAAACCGAGGTCAGCTACGAGATATTCAAGGATGTTGAAGCCGGCGATCCCTCATCAGGCGTTCTGCTTGAAAAGGGCGTAAGCTGTCATACCTTCGGCGGCTGGCACAGGATCGACCTCAGAAGCGAATACGCTCTGAAAAAAGGGGAAAGCTACTCCGTTGTTCTCACGATGAAGCGCTCCTCGGACGCTGACGGCAAAGCGTCGTACACCGAGGTGTTCCCGTATTCAACCGAATTTCAGGAGGGCGTGCCTGTGCGCGGGATAATCAACAGGGGAGAGAGCTTTTTGTTTGCAGACGGCAAATGGAGCGATATGACCGTCATGAGGGACAGCCTGACCGAGAGGGCGTTCAGTCAGGGAGTCGAGGAGGTCGGCAATAAGAAATCTCTTGCGCCGAATGCTTTTGAAAGCAAGGATACCTTCACCGTTGACAATTACCCGATCAAGGCTTTTCTGACTCCCGCGGACGGAGGCTGACGGAAGAACAGTTGCAAGGCGCGCGCCGCGAATTGTTCGGTAAATGCGCCGAAAAGAAATAATAATTCTGAAATCGAATAATATTAATACCCCCGGGGAATAATGAAAACAAATAATTATTCTCCGGGGGCGGTATTTTGTTATACGGAAAGGTCGAAATCTGCGGAGTCAACA
>CACYIC010000060.1 GCA_902774325.1 uncultured Ruminococcus sp. | reverse complement strand
AAGATGATCTTATCATAAGCAAGGATAGCGGAGAAGGAGTAAACGTTTTCGCTTACCTGATTCATCGCGGTGCCGGGCCATTCGGCAAGGATCATTCCGTTAGTTTCGTTCCAGACGTACGCGGTGGGAGTCGCGTAGTTGTATTCCGAATTGTCGAAGTAAACGGTGAAGGTGCCTGTGGGAGGCTCGATCTCGGGTTCGGTCGTGGGCGCTGCTGTCGTTGTGGTAGCCGGATCTGTAGCTGCCTGATACCAGGAGCCCGCTGTCGTGCTGCTCGAAACAAAGATGTAGCTGTCACCCGGAAGAGTCTGATCTCCCGTCTGGAGACCGCTGCCGTTATTGAAAATAACGTTCGTGTAGCCTACGGGGGCTTCATACTTCCAGATGTTGCCTTCTACCTTGGTCATGCTTTCGCCCGGCCAGGTCTTGTAAGCCGAGTTGCTGCTGTTCCAAAGGTAGATCTTGGGAGTGCTGTAGCCGGCTTTGGTGTTATCGAAATAGATGGTATTCGTATCACCTGCTGCCTGAACAGACATTCCCGCTACCGCAAAGCATGAAAAAATCATGCAGAGCGACAGTATGATTGCCAATGTTTTTTTCAAGGTTATCCCTCCTAAAAAATATTAATCTCCAATCCGCTAAACCGCCGAAAGACAGATCCGTTTCTTTCGGTAAAATTACACAGTTTTAGCACGATTGTCTAATTAATTTTATATTATCATACTTTTTTGAATTTTACAACTATTAATTAGAATAAAAGCCAAAAAAATCACCGCCGCAGGTGGAAATTCTCCTGCGGCGGTGAAAATATCGCGGATCAATGCTTATCGTATGAGAAGGCGTTATAGGAATCGATTATCGCCTGACGCTTTTGGGCGCTTGAATAGTTGTACCAGTCCGAAGCCTTTACAAGCATGTGTTTCATGTTGCAGTCAACGCGGTTCTTGAGGCGCTGGTTGTTTATGCTTTCGTACTGAGCTTTTGTGATGACGGAATAGGTCTTTCCCGTGGTGTCCTTGTAATAGCCTCCCATGCCGTTGAAGTAGCGGTACTCATGCTTGCCCGAGCTAGTGTTCTGAGGATAAATATCCTGATATGCCGAATAGATGTCGGTGTTGATCCTGTTGTTATCAAAGGTGAGCTGGAAGTTCAGGTAGGTATGGTCGTTGTAGGAGCCGGCAGCCAGCACCGCGGTGCCGAAATACTCGTAACGCTTTGAAGCGGTGTTGTAATAAACCTTGAAGCGGTTCTGAACGTAATCCTCGGAATAATCCGCCTTTACCAGCCTTCCGCCCTTGTAGGAATAGACCACGGCGTCGGCGTTGCCCATTGTTCCGCCTCCGCTTTGAACGATAAGCTCGTTCAAGCCGTCAAAATCCATATCCTTGAACTCGAAGCCGGCGGGAACGCCGGGAGCGCCTGATTTTTTAGGCTGCCACTCGCTTTGGTGGCTCATCATGTAGTCTATCATGGACGCGCGGGCGGCGCTTATGCCATAGGTCGCCGTCCTGCCGTTTGAGTCGTATCCGCTGCAGTAGTTGTCGTTTGAGTCGACGCAGCGAACCGTGTAGGTGCGGCTGTCTCCGGGAGAAACGGTCTTGTCCTCGTAGGAGGTCGCGGAGGTTGTCGCAAGGCGCTTCCAGCTGCTTCCGTCCCTGTAGAAAACGCGGTATTTTGCCGCTCCCGCGATCTTGCCCCAGTAGAGCTTCAGACCTGCGGAGGTGGACTCGATCTTGCTTATCACGGGATCGGACAGCTTGTAATCGTAGGTGTAGGTTTTGCCGCTCTTGTTGTAGGCGCTGCAGTAATTGCCGTCGCTGTCGAGGCATCTGACGGTGTAGGTGTAGGTTTTGCCGTTTCTCACGTCGGAATCGACAAAGAAATCTGTTGAGCTGTCGCCCATGCGGATCCAGTTGCCCTTCTTGTTTTTGTAGAAGGCTCGGTAAGCCGCCGCGCCCGACGATTTCTTCCAGGTGATTTTAACGCCCTCGGCGGTGCTCTCGAATTTTATGATCTGCGGAACCGCGACAAAGGTCTTTGAAACGCCCTCGGCGCGGAAGGCGGTGAGGAATTTTCCGTTTGAGTCGAGCGCGCGGACGTTGTAGGAGTAGGAAACGCCGGAGCTCACCGCTGTATCGGTATATACGTCGCCCGTTACGGTCGCCTTATAAGCCCAGCCGGAGGAGCCCATGCGGTAAATAAAATACTTCGCGGCGCCGGGGCTGGTTTTCAGGGTGATTTTTATGCCCTCGGCGACGTTGTCGAGCTTCGCTATCGCGGGAGCCTCGACAAAGGTGCCAGCCTTGCCCGTTTTGTCGTAGGCGCTCGTGTAGGTCTTGCCGTCCGCGCTCACACAGCGCACGGTATAGGTGTAGCTCTTGCCTGATTTTACGTCGGGATCGACAAGGCTCGTTGAGGTCGTGTCGCCGAGTCTTGACCA
This sequence comes from uncultured Ruminococcus sp., assembly GCA_902774325.1. Taxonomy (GTDB): domain Bacteria; phylum Bacillota; class Clostridia; order Oscillospirales; family Acutalibacteraceae; genus Ruminococcoides. The sequence continues at coordinate 4,632 of CACYIC010000060.1, read as the reverse complement.
GCCGCCGTTTTTGTTCTTGTAGAATACGCGGTACTTCTGCGCTCCGCTGACCTTGCCCCAGCTGATTTTCAGACCCTCGGGGGTGTTTTCGACCTTGCTTATTTTCGGTACTCCGATATAGAGCTGATTCCAACCGTAGGTGTTGTAGGGCGAATTGAATTTCCAGCCGCTGTCAATGCCCCGGACGGTGTAGCGGTAGGTCTTGCCGGAGCTTACGTTTTTGTCGGTGAAGCTCGTATCTGTCACCGTGCCGATGTTGGTCCAGTCGGAGCTGCCCATGCGGAGAACGCGGTAGCGCGCTACTCCCGCGACGGCGTCCCAGGTCAGCCTTACGCCCTCGGCGGTGTTTTCGAGCTTGCTTATCTCGGGAGAGGCTATATATTGGCAGCTTATTCCCTTTGTATCGTAGGTGCTCGTATAGGAGCTTCCGTTGTCGGTTATGCAGCGCACGGTGTAGGTGTAGCTCTTGCCCGAATGAACGTCGGTATCTACGACGTAATTATTGTAGGTGTCGCAGAGCCTTGACCAGCCGCCGCTTTTGTTCCTGTAGAATACCCGGTACTTCTCAGCGCCCTCGACACGGTTCCAGGTGAGCTTCACGCCCTTCCTCGTGCTCTCTGCCGAAACGAGCTTGGGCGAGGGAAGGCTGCCGAGGCTGATCTTGTTGATATTGGCGGTGGTGAGATACTGCCAATTGACGTTCTTTTTGTTTTTTGCGGGGATGTAGCTGTTGACCTTGCTCTCGTACTGCGCCTTGGTCATTCGGGTGCTGTCGATATAATAGATCACCCCGTCCTTGTCGACGTCGTTGTATTCCCTGTAGGTGTTGTTTCCCCATGTCGAGTTTTTGTCCTCGGAATGAGCGTAGAAGATCTTGTAATACTTCTTGGTGCTCTTGTTGAAGCCGTAGAGCGTATAGGGCCATACGCTGTCGCTGCACGACTGGTTGTGGCTCACCTTTACGGTGACATACCCGCCCTTGTAAAAATCAATATAATAGCCCGGGATCTCGCGACCCAGAAGATCTCCGTTAGGAGCCTCAAACATCGCGGCGCGGTTGGACGCCATTATGCCCTCGGACAGGAGCATGACGAGCTCGTCATAGCCGTTTTCATCCGCGTCAAAGATCGCGAATTTTGTGTTTCTCTCGATCCTGCTTATCGGCGTGTTTTCATCAAAATGATAATCGGGGTAGTCGTGGGTCGCTCTGAGCTCCGAAACGTAGCAGCGCATCATCAGGTAATTTCTCGCTCCGAGCTCGCTTCCGGCTTCCGTTTCCGCACCGACCTCAGCTTCTGTTTCCGCTCCGAGCTCAGATTCCGTTTCCGCTCCGACCTCGCTTCCGGCGGCGTCCGCGCCTGCCTCGACCTCGATTTCCGCTCCGACCGCCGATTCATTTTCGGCAGCCGCCGCGGTGAGCGAGGTAAAAGCCATGGCTCCCGCTAAGGCAAGACTTATTATGACAGACAAAACTTTTTTCATAATTCCGTTTTTCCTCCTTTTGAATTAAGGCTTGTATAATTAACCGCTGATTAAACAGCAGGATGAACAAAAGCTCCGCTATTTTGTGCGTTTGGTCTTTATTAAACAAGCCCTTGTTTTCTCACTTCAATGGTACCACAAATTCCCACTTAAGGCAATCCAAAAATTGAGCCTCCGATTTGTACACAATATACAACAGAGCCGACCTAAAATGTCAGCCCCTGTTGTTTTGTGTCGATTGGGAATATCCCTCAGTCAAGGAGAGGTTCTTGGTTTCCGTTTCTTTGAAAATATTTAAGTAACAACCGAATAGTTAATGTAAATCTGCGCAATACCGCGCAGCCCTCAAACCCGTCATTCATCCGAGGGATCGAAGGTACCGTAATAATGTCTGCCCCTCTGATTGGTTTCGGACAGAGCGTAGTAACCCAAAACGGAGCCGTCGAAGGGGATATTGTCGGTCTGGGATTTTCCGACGCCGTTATCAAATATGATATACGTCGCCCAATCGGGGATCACCAGCGTATACTGATCCTCGCCGAATTGATTTTGGCGCAGATAGGTCATCTCTTCGCCCGGCCACTGTATGCTCTGACCGCTTGTCCAGTAGTAGCAATAGATCGGACCTTCCCAATCGAGGCTGTTTGTAAAAACGACCTGACGCTCACCGAGCGTATATGTGCCGACAGGCTGACCCACAAAGCCGCAGTCGCCGAGCTTAGCGATATACTTCTGGATACAAGTGACGTCATTGATATCGACGCTCAAATCGGTATTGACATCCGCCGCCGCGTTTCGGTTGGCATTGTCGGCAAGAAGCTTAGCGACGACCTTCTGAACCGTTGTCGCGTCCTTGATATTGATAACGCGGTCAAAATTGACGTCGCCGAGAGTCATCACGCCGTAATAATCCCTCGCCCACTCGTTCGAGATCCAGGCGGCGCGGCTTGTCATCCAGTCCGCCGCGTAATTGAACATATCGCCGAAGCTGTTCTGATCGTAGTTCGTCTCGCTGCTGCTGACGGAATAGGTTCTGGTCGAGGTGTCGAAATCCGCCTTGTAGATGCCGCTGTGATCGGCGATCCAGCTGCCGGTATAGATCGCCCAGCCGCTCAGATAATTGTTCGCCGCGCTGTCCGCTATCAAGGCGTAATAATCCGAGGCGGTCTTGAGCTCGCCGTTTATGGCTTCGTTGAAGCGTTTGCCCGCAAAATGATCGATAGCCGGCATAAACTCCTCAAACCAGATCACGGGAGCCAGCTCGGCGAGCTGATTGTGGACGGAGAACTGATTGATGAGGTTGTTCGACGAGCTGCTCTGATTTCGGCTCTCGCCCTTGAAGCGGCACCACCAGCCGGTATATTTTGTATAATCGGAAACGCCCATGCTGCTCAGGTCGCTTCCCACGCCGTTCGCGTTGCCGAGCGAGTTGTCGTAATCCCAGACCGGCGAGCCGTAGAATTTATAGTTGCCGTTTTCGTCGGGCTTATAGGTGAAGAAGGTGCTCGAAACGCCGCTGTCCCAGTTCTTGCCCAGCTCATTGATAAGCCAGAGCTTTGTGAGGCTGTCGGGGTCGGCAACCTCGGAGAGATCGCTGTCGGGATCGGCGGCAGCGGCGGCAAAGCGGTCAAATTTTTCCTTGCAATAAGCCTTGACCTCGTCGTAATAAGGCTGTCCGGGATCGAGCTCGGGTGCCTTGAGCGTGATCTTGGTTCCATTAGCCGCGTTGAAATAATAATCCTCATCCCCCGCGCTGGCGTCGACCTCCGCTATAAACGAGAAATCCTCCTTCAGGCTGCCGTCGTCATTGAGATAGCCGCTTCCGTCAACGTCGGTGACAAGGCTGCCGGTGTCAACCTTCTCGCAGAGCTGATAGCTGCCGCGATAAAAGCCGTCGATATAGAAATCGACGTAACGCGAATCCGAGGCGTAGGGCATTCCGACGGCGTCGGATAGGTCATAGAGAAAGCGGTTGCGCGAGAGCGAGTCGTCCTGGAAATTGGCGAGAATGGAGTATTTTTTGCATTTTGCCATGCCGCCGACGCTGACCTTGCTCTCGTAGGTGATATTGAAGCCCTTTTTCTCAGGGTACCAGGTCGTGTTGCCTCTGCCCTTGATCTTCTTGATCGGGGTATTGTCAAGCTTGCCGTCGGGGTTGACGATCGCTCCCGTCGCGGCCGCGCTACGGCTCTTATCAACCTTCAAATATTCGTGCAGCTCCGTACCGTTGCCGTCCGCGTCGGGATTGTTGACAAAGACGGCGGCTTCCGCGCCCGATTTGCGAAAGCGAAGCGTATAAGTCCCTCTGTCGGTGCTAACGGAGTATGCGCGGTCAGGCTCAAAGCTGATCTCCTCGGTGCTGCCGGACGCGATCACGGTGCCGTTGACGCTGACCGCGCTCGGATAGCTGTTGTAAATGTCCGCCGTTCCGCCCTTGACGGAGGAAGGCAGGAAGAAATATTTTTCGTATTCATTCACAACAGACATCTGCGTATCGTGGACGCTCTGCCAGAGATGCCAGGCGTTCGCGTCCGCGGAATTTTGCACCGCGTGAACGTACAAGCCCTCCTCGCGGGCAAAGGCGGCAGGAGCGCCCTTGTCGATCTCATCCGCAAAAGCGGAGAACGGCGCGGCGGTCAGCGCTCCGGCGATAAGGAGCGCGGAAATAAGGACGCAGAGTATTTTTTTTGACGTTTTCACGGGAAATCCCCCTTTTCTGCTTTTTCGATAGAGCATATCCGAATCGTTCGGACACACCCGGACTTGAAAAAAATCATAATAAACCTATCAGGCAATAATCTCTGATAAGCCGCATACAGCGACAGCCTGTATCACCGAAAACAGCCGCGTGCTTTTGCAAAACAGCACCCGATAATAATTAAAACCGGTTCAGACACCGAAATTATGCTTATCGGTTTCATGATATCACGGAAAAACATAAAAAGCAATAATAAACATGTATTCTAATAGAAATATGTCAATATACCGCCGATCTCAAAATGAGAAAAATCCGGCAAAAGAAAAAAGACACCGTCTTTTGACGATGTCTTGAAATACCCTGAAAACTGAATAAAGAAACGAGTAAAGAGAGAAGAAAGAGATACTGACAAAAGACCAAAGATATCGCGTAATCTTACGCAATTGTGGTCA
>CACYIC010000059.1:7607-9241 GCA_902774325.1 uncultured Ruminococcus sp. | reverse complement strand
GCGCAGAACGTCGGCGTTTTCAAAGCGGCGCGGGGGATAGTAGGGATTGATTGAAATAAGCTCGATCCACGAATCGCCGTAATTAACTTTTTTTACAACTGATTCCTCGCCGTCGATCAGCACGACGCCGATCTGACCGCTGTCAACGCTGTCCTGCTTCTTAACAAGAATACGGCTGCCGTTGTCAATGAGCGGGCTCATGCTGTCGCCCTCGACGTTTATCCAGATATACAGCTCCTGCTCAAGAGGATTCGCGATAAAGGTCGGGATGTAGGCTAGAATGGTGTTATCGGCGGGAGCGCCGAAGCCTGCCGCCACGCTGTCAAAAAGCGGGCGCATAAAGACGTTGTCCTGTGGTAGCGGAACGAGCCTGTTAGAAGGATCGGACGTTATATTCATTGGAGCGTCACCACCCATGAGCCAAGCAACGGAAACATTCAGGGCTTTTGAAATAGCTTCTGTTCGCTTTTGTTTTGGCTCATACAATCCCTTCTTGTACTGACTTATCGTGCCTTCATTAATTCCGGTCTTTCGTGAAAGCTCAGCGGCAGAAATATGCCTGATTTCCAGAGCTTGACAAAAGCGTTCTGCAAAAGTTGCCATAGTGTTCACCTCTTTTGATATCATTATATCATTATGTTTGGGAAAACGCAAGATATTTTTTGAAAAAAATAAAAAAACTTTGGAAAACCTATTGACTTTGGAAAACGCAAGTGATAAAATGATAATCAGGAGGTGAGAAAAATGAATGAGTTTGAAAACAGAGAATACAATTACTCTGAGCTTTTAGGGAAGATGAAAGCCAAAAAAATCACCCAAGAAGAGCTTGCTAAGCGGATTCGACTTAATCCGAGCACCCTGAATCAAAAGTTAAATAACAAAAGTGAGTTTTCTCAGAGTGAAATTAAAAGCATTCTGAATGTTCTTGAATTGCCGATTTGTGATGTGGCGGCTTATTTTTTTTCAACATAACTTTGGAAAACGCAAGTCAGGCAAGTCAGGAAAGATAACGCGACAATAAACAAGAAAGGAGGGGAGAAGGTGGAAAACCTAAAAAAATACTCCACTGCACAGCTTGTCAATGAGCTGCGCAGCAGAGAAGATGATGTGATCGTATGCAGTGAGCCTGTGGAGAAGCCTTACGCTTGCATTGGGAGAGGTCAAGCGTCAAACGTTAGAATCCCGGTTGGGTATGCGATCATAGCAGTTAAAGTGATTGATGATCCGAAGTAATGCAAGGAATGAACTCTTTCTTGTATAAATCTTTGAACATTCGTATCTCTGTCTGCGAATAATTTTTATCCATGTAGTCAAGCATTACCCGCATTCTGACACTTTGCGGGAAAGATGCGTCGCTAATTATTCTATTTATACAAGATTCCCATTCGTCATTGACAACGAAGGCACTTTCAGACAACCAATCCTTAAAACTTATCATTTATTCACCCCCTTTCGATCTTATTCTATCACAGATCGGAGGGAGGAACAATAGAAAGGAGAACCAATGGCAACATTAAAAATCGTAGACCGCCGCGACAAATTCGTGGTTGAGGTCGACGGCTCGAAGGTGCCCTACGTGACTACCTACGAGCTTATCAGGAAGCCGAGCGGCTCGGTGCTGCTCAATCTTGCGC
>CACYIC010000059.1:0-7552 GCA_902774325.1 uncultured Ruminococcus sp. | reverse complement strand
ACAAATTCGTGGTTGAGGTCGACGGCTCGAAGGTGCCCTACGTGACTACCTACGAGCTTATCAGGAAGCCGAGCGGCTCGGTGCTGCTCAATCTTGCGCTCGCCATGAGCGACGTCGAGGTCGAGATCGAGAGCGATCATATCGAAAGGAGGGAGAACAATGGCTAGAAAAATAGAATTTGGCGGTCTCAGATGTTCAAACTGCGGCGGGGCGCTGTTTTTAAGCGTCGCGTTTGACGGAATGAGCGAACGGGCAAAAGAGCACGGAAACGGTAAGCAGTGGGATTATGAAATCGAGCTTATCTGCCGGGAATGCGGAAGGGCGTTTCCGATTTGCCGAACATTCAACGAGCACAGCATAAGTGAGCTTGCGTGATGAAACAAGGAGAATAAAAAAATGGCACGAGAAAGACCAACGACCCGCGCGGAGCTTGAGGGACTTAACGAGAGGTTCCCGGGCAGGGCGGTCATCAGTTACAAGGAGCTCGCCGATTACCTCGGCAAGAGCCTGTCAACAGTTAAACGGCACTGGAAGGAATTTTATATTCCCCGCGCGGGCGGGATATCTGTTAAAACAGTCGCGCTCGTTCTGAGCGGCGGAATGAAGGAATAACGGATCACGGATCCCAAAAAATAAAGGAGAGTTAAAATGCAGGTCAAAATCAAATTCGACAGACACGGGAACGTAAAGAAGGTGATCGGCGACGTGGGACGGACCCGGATGAACCGCGCGGCGCTTGAGCTTTGGAAGGGAAACATCGAGCCGAGCTTCGGCTACAAGCTGCGGCGCTTCATCCGCAGAGCCGTGAACACGCTCGACGCCATGCTCGACGAGGCGGAGCGCATCGCCTTCACGCCGGAGCCGCAGGCTGACGAGATCACCTTTATCGGACTGGAGGAGCACGTATCATGAGTAAAAAAGAAAGAGCCGCCGGGGAAGGCACTCCCACAGCGGCACAAAGCAATAACTTCAATTCAAGTATAACCGAGGGAACGGGAAATGTCAAGGGAAACGCTATAAATAAGCTGTTCAAGGAGGATAAAGCGGCGAAATACGACCGATACGGCTCGGTCATGCACACGGCGGTGCGCGACGCGCTCTGTGAGTTCTGCCGCCAGAACGAGGAATTTTCAAGAGCGATCATCCAGACGGACAAGACGCTCGAGGGCTGCCTCTCTCATGTGGCAAAGGGAGTAAAAGGCGGCATATCGGATTTCGACGCTTTTTCACGCGCGGTCGATTTCTATTTTCCGGGAGCTAAGATCAGCTTCAAAATGCTGATCGACGTCGGCGACGGCGTTCTTGCCGGGGAGCAGCCTGCGCCCGCGCCGGAGCCGATGGAGCTTTCCCTGGACAGTCTGATGGACTGGTGACCGGTATGAGGAAGGAAAGAAAGGAAATCCTGCTTCACAGCTTTCCGCTGCTGCCGGACTCAATAGAGGAGCAAATGCAGGGCAAGGGCGCATTGAATTTCTGCGTGTTTCTTACCGAAGGGCGCGAGCTGTTCGTGCGCTGCTATCACCGCTACACCAACGGCACTCTTGCCGAGCGTCAGCGATACGTTTTCGCGAAGGACGGCGCCGTCAGGTATATCTATGACGAATGGCGAAACGGCGAGAAATGGAGCATCGCTTCAAAATTTACAGAGCCGCGCTTTGCCGCGAAGTGGTATCCCTACAGCTTTGACAACACCTATTGCATTCTCAACGCGAGCGCTTATAAAAGGTCCGATGTCAGATACAGCCGACTCGACAAGCATAACTTTTGCTGTCCGATCATGTATCTGCGGCTCTATGTTCGTCATCCGAATGTTGAATATCTTCTGGAAGCCGGCTATGCGCATTTGATCGAGGAATGCGAGGATTACTACGGCGGCAAAATCACAGTAAATGTCAATCACCGCGTCAACCTCAAAAGTAATAATCTGCTCAAAATGCTGGGCTTGAACCGCGACGAGTTCAAGGCGCTCAGCGGGTGGGAAAAGCAGTACGAAAACTATCTGTACTACCGCGAGACCTATCCGAAATACAAGCCGGCGGAGCTGATGGAGATAGTTCACGCCTACGGCTATGAGCACGGCACGCTTGAGAGTAATACCGCAATGAGCGGGCTGTCTCCGCTGCGTCTTTCACGCTACATCACCTCAAGCGATATCACGCCGGGGATGTACAGTGACTATCTCCGGCAATGCCGCGAGCTTCGTTACGACTTGTCGGACACGGCGGTCAGTCTGCCGCATGACTTCAACGCCATACATGAGCGGCTTTCCGGAATTATCAAATACCGCGCCGATGAAAAGCTGCGCGGGGAGTTTGAGAAAAACTATCAGAGCCGAAGCGTTCTTGAATACGAAAGCGGAGAGCTGATCCTCGCTCAGCCGAAAAGCATTGAGGAGATAGCGGCGGAGGGCGGAGCGCTCTGCCACTGCGTCGGAGGCTATGCGGAGCGCCACGCGAAGGCGCAGACGAACATCCTTTTCCTGCGCAGGAGATCGGAGCCCGGGAAGCCCTACTACACGATGGAGGTCAGCCGCGAGCTGAAAATCGTCCAGTGCTTCGGATATAAAAACAACAGGGCGAACAATCCCAAGCCGCCCGAGATCAAGGCGTTTGAAAAGGAATATCAGGAATATTTGGAGGTTTTAAAAAATGACAAACGAAATCAGCGCTCAGCATAAACAGGCGCTTGAGCTGCATAACAAGATACTCGTGTCCGCTCAGCTCGTGCAGAATAATCTGTGGGAGATGTGCAGCGGCTTGAAGCAGATGCGCGACGGCAAGCTTTATAAGGAACTCGGATATCAGAATTTCGAGGATTATTGCTCTGCTGAGTTTAACATGGGAGCACGGAACGCCCGGTATTATATTTCTATAATAGAAAATATATCGGAGGAAAAGCGGAAAACGTTTTCCGCTTTTGGGACTTCAAAGCTCATGCTGCTCTCCACACTCTCTGAGCCCGAGCAGGAGAAAATCACCGAGGAAAACGACGTCGAGAGCATGACGGTGAGGGAGCTGGAGGCTCAGATCAAGGAACTAAAAGAGAAAAATTCTGCTTTAAAGCTCGATTTAGACGAATTGACAGAGGAACACGAAAGAGCCTGTGAGCAGGTAAACGCCGACAGTAAAACCATTACGGGACTACGGCAGAGCATTTCATCGCTCAACGAGACGATTGAAGAGCTCGAATCCCGCCCGATCGAAGTAGCGGTAGCGGAGCCGTCCGAGGACGTCCGCAGGCTGAAAGAAACGATAAAAAGCCTTGAACGAACCACTGAGGAGCAGATAGAGCGGATGGAGAACGAGCACATCGAGGATGTGCGCAAGCTCCACAGGCAGCACTCCGAGGAGCTCAAGGAGGCGCTGTCCGCTCAGCAGCTCGATTATGACGAGCAGATCGAGGCGCTCGAGCGTCAGAAGGCGGAGATCGAGCGAAGGCTGACGGAAGCCTCAGGCTCGTCGGAGAGCGCCGACGACAAGCAGGTTTTCAAGGCGTATTTCACCGCCGCCTACGACGCCTTCAACCGCATGACAGGCTTTGCGGGGAAGTCCGAAAACAAAGAGTTTTTCCGGGAGAAGATCAGCAAGCTGATAGAGAGCTTTCGGGAAGCGACCGAAAGGATTTGAGGTGAATCATGAAGCTATATGAATTGACGGGTCTGTTCGCCGAGCTTTTCGAGCAGTTCGACGAGATCGCAAACTATACTCCAGACACCGACGAATACGGCAGGATGATAACCGAGGACGGCGATATCATCGCAGATCTCGACGACTACCGCGACAGGCTGATGACAGCCTGGTTCGACACCCTCACCGGCATCGAGGGCGAGTTTGACGAAAAAGCGGAGAATCTCGCCGTCGCCGTGAAAAACCTCAGCGCCGAGGTCGAGGCGATGAAAGCAGAGGAAAAGAAGCTGCGCGAGCGCCGCGTTAATGCCGAACGGCAGGTCGAGCGGATGAAGGTTTATCTGATGAAGTCTATGCAGGCGATCGGCAGAACGAAAATAGATATGCCGCGCGCGCGGATAAGCCTCTGCAAGAATCCGGTCAGCGTGGCGATCGAGAACGAAAAGGCTCTCATCGACTGGGCGCAGCTCAATGACGAAACGATACTCAGATACAAGGAGCCGGAGCTGAAAAAGAATGATATCAAGGCGCTGTTGGGACTTCACGTTGAAATTCCCTATTGCCATTTAGAAAGGAAGGACGGTGTCAGAATAAAATGATCAGTTTTCAGAAGGCTGAAAGAGCCAAATCAAAAGCCCGCGTTGCGATCATCGGTCCCAGCGGCTCGGGAAAGACCCTATCTGCGCTGTTCCTCGCGTTCGGTATTGCAGGGAGCTGGGACAATGTCGCTCTGATCGACACCGAGCACGAGCGCGGCAGGTTCTACGCCAACCACGATATTTTCGGAGTCGGAGCGTTCTTCTACGCGTCAATGGCTCCGCCTTACACGCCTGACAAATACATTGATTATGTTCGCTCAGCGGCAAAGACTGTGGGAGAGGACGGCGTTGTGATCGTCGACAGCTTTTCCCACGCCTGGGACAACGAGGGCGGCGTGCTCGACATCAAGAGCGAGATCGCGCAGCAGCGCGGAAAAAACGACTACACCGCATGGGCGGACGCGGGCAAGATTCAGAATAATCTTGTGAATACACTGCTTTCCGTCCCTTGTCATACGATCATTACAATGCGCGTTAAGACCGCCTACGCTATGGAGGTCAATGAGCGTGGCAAGACGGTCCCGGTCAAGATCGGACTGGCGCCCGTTCAGAGAGAGAATACCGAGTACGAATTCGATATTGTTTTTCAACTTTCGCGGGATCACACCGCGAGTCTGAGCAAGGACACGACCTTCCTCGACAGCTGGAGCGGCGTGATCACGCCGGAGCTCGGGCGTCAGCTCGGCGACTGGCTCTCACAAGGTGCTCAGCTCGAACGCTGCGCCGACTGCGGCAGGGTGATCGTCGGCGATTCAAAGCGCACGGCTGAGCAGCTGATAGCGGGAACGCGTAAAGCCTACGGCAGACAGCTCTGCGTGCCCTGTGCCGTCGCCGAGAATCAGAGGGTGAAGAATAATGCAGCTGAGGCCGTATCAGAATGATCTTGTCGAGCAGGTGCGGCAGGCGTGGCACGAGGGATATAGGGCGCCGTGCATCGTGCTCGGCTGCGGCGGCGGTAAATCCTGCATCGTAGCAGAGATCGCGCGGCGAACGACGTGGAACGGCAAGCGCGTGCTGTTCCTCGTCCACCGCAAGGAGCTTGTCGATCAAATCGTTTCGACCTTCATAAAGTGGGGCGTGCTCATGGACTTGTGCACCGTGGGGATGATTCAGACGGTCACGCGGCGGCTCAAAAAGCTCCCGAAGCCCGCGCTGATCATCACCGACGAGAACCACCACAGCCTCGCGACTAGCTACAAGCGCGTCTATGAGCGCTTTCCCGACGTCCCCCGCGTCGGCGTGACGGCTACGCCGGTACGGCTCAACGGCGACGGGCTCGGGGATGTCAACGACAAGCTGATTATCGGTGTAAGCACGAAATGGCTGATTGAAAATCACTTTCTCGCGCCCTACGACTACTACGCGCCCTCTGTCGCCGACCTCACCGGTATTCATACCAAAGCAGGCGAATACGTGACCGCCGACGTCGAAAACGCGATGATTAAAAAGGCGGTTTTCGGCGACGTGATCTCCTACTACAGACGATACGCTGACGGCAAAAAGGCGGTCTGCTACTGCGCCTCGATCAAGCACAGCGAGGCGACCGCTGCAGCCTTCCGCGACGCGGGGATCGCCGCCGCTCACCTCGACGGCAACACTCCCAAGCCCGAAAGAAGCAGGATTATAGCCGATTTTCGCGCGGGAAGGATAACTATCCTGTGCAACGTCGATCTGATCTCCGAGGGCTTCGACGTGCCCGATTGTGAATGCGCGATACTTCTCCGACCGACGCACAGCCTCACGCTGTTCATCCAGCAGTCTATGCGCTGCATGAGGTACGTCGAGGGCAAGCGCGCGGTGATACTCGACCACGTCGGCAACTACGCCCGGCACGGAATGCCCGACGACGAGCGGCAGTGGAGCCTTGAGAAGAAGGAAAAGCGTACCTTCAAAAAGGCGGAGGACGAGCAGGCGGAGAAGGTCAGGCAGTGCCCGGATTGCTATTTTACTTTCTCGATTGACGCCGCGGGAAATCCGCATATATGTCCGCACTGCGGATATGTTTTTCCGAAGCGCGAGCGCGTTATAAACGAGGAAACTGAGGCGAAGCTCATTAAGGTCGAGGGCTTTAAGCTCGACCTCAGAACGCCCGAAAGCTGCTCAAGCTATGACGAGCTACTCGACTACGCGCGGCGGCACAACTACAAGCCCGGCTGGGCTTACTATCGGGCAAGACAAAGGGGATTTATCGCATGACAGAGGAACACGGCATTCAAAACCAGATCCGCGCCGGAGTTGCTCAGGCGGTGCTTTTTCGCAGCAACGCCGGGGACTTCTGGCAAGGCAGGCTCGTCTACTCGCGCGAGTTTAAGCAGACGGTATTAATAAATATAAGGCGCGTCGAGGGCTTGCCGAAAGGCTTTGCCGATCTGTTCGGCGTGAGATTATCGGACGGCAAGGCGGTTTTTATCGAGGTAAAGACCGCAGGCGGAAAAGCTTCAGACGATCAGAAGAAATTTATTAAAAAAATGCGCGAATTTGGCGCGGTCGCGGGGATCTGCCGCAGCGTCGATGAAGCGTTGAAATTAATATCAAATCAGTAAAGGAGATTTCAACAATGGGATTTAAGATGAACAGCAGCGCGGCTCAGCAGGACAACGGGCTTAAGCCCGAGGGCATATATGAATGCCTTATCTCCTCCGCAGAGGAGCGCACGACAAAGAACGGCGCGACGGGTCTGAACCTCTCGCTCGTTATCAGAAACGACGTCGAGCAGAAATTCAAAAACGGCTACATCTTCCACACATTATGGAAGCGCAGGGAGCCGACCGCCGAGGATATGCAGGTCAGAGGCTACGGCTTCGGTCAGGTGATGGCGCTTGGTAAGGCGGCGGGGCTGACCGACGGTAAGGAGTACGCCGGGCTTGAGGATTTCCTCGCCGATCTGATGAAGCGCCCGGTCAGGGTCACGCTGAAGCATGAGGAATACAACAGCAAGCTCTACGAGCGCGTCGAATATCTCGATCAGACGGCATTTAAAGAGGTGCGTCACGTCATGAAAAAGCCCTCCGTCAACTCACAGTATCAGGCACCGCCTACGACTCAGTACGCGGCTCAGGCGGCTCAGGCAGTGCAGGCGGCGCAGTTCAAGCAGCTCCCGCTCGACGACGATCTTCCGTTTTAAGGATGATGTGAATGAATTATGATAACATTCCGAAAAAATTAAAAGCGCTTCCCAACTGGGTATGCTGGCAGGCATACCCGGACCCGAAGGCACATAGCGGCGTCAAAAAGGTGCCGATTAATCCGCGCACGGGCGGTCAGGCTCAGTCGAATAACCCGCAGACATGGGCGGACTTTGACACGGCAGCGCAGGCGGCGGCTCGC
>CACYIC010000058.1 GCA_902774325.1 uncultured Ruminococcus sp. | reverse complement strand
CCTCCGCGAGATGCTCGACCGCCTCTCTGTGGGCGTTGTAAAATTCAGTTTCCGCGGTGATATAGCCGCGCGGGGTTTTTTCAGCCGCGAACGCGCCCGCGCAAGCGCAGACCGCTAGCAGGCAGGCGACAAAAGCCGCCGACAGCCTTTTAAAAACAATTGAGGATTTCATAAGCCGCTCTCCTTTGTAAATAGTTACAAATATTGTAGCATATAAAATCCTGTCAATCAATCATTAAAATATATAAAGTTTTACCATGTTTTTGGGTATTTCATCCAATCCCGTAAAAGGCTTTGGCGTTTTCGCAGGTTATATCCAACAACTCCTGCGCGGTCATTCCCCGGAGAGAAGCTATTTTCTCCGCCGCGAAAACGATCATCGAGCTGTCGCAGCGCTTGCCTCTGAAGGGCACCGGAGCCATGTAAGGAGCGTCGGTCTCGAGAAGCAGGCGGTCGATCGGTATTTCCGAAGCGACCTCAAGGCTGTGGCGGGCGTTTTTGAAGGTGACGACCCCGCCGAGGCTGAGATAAAGCCCGAACCTAACCGCCTCGCGCATCAGCTCCACGCTGCCGGAAAAGCAGTGCAGAAGCGCCCTCGGGCGGTATTTTCTCATCAGCGCGAAGGTATCTCCGTGCGCCTCCCTGTCGTGAACGACCAGAGGCATCCCGAGGTCGAGCGAGAGCTTTATCTGCTCCTCAAAGACCCGCTTCTGCGGCTCCCTCGGGATATCCCAATAGTAGTCCAGACCCGTTTCTCCGATGGCGGCGACCTTAGGGTGCCGGCTCAGCTCGGCAAGGCGGTCGAGGTAATCGGAGGGCATATTTTCGAGGTTTTCGGGATGGAATCCGACCGCGGCGTAAATATGATCGTACCGCTCGGCAAGCCCTATAGCCCGAGCCGCCGACTCGAGGTCGACCGAATTGTTCATCACCGCGCAAACTCCCTTTTCGGGCAGCGCGGCGAGCAGCTTTTCCCTGTCGCCGTCAAACCTTTCGTCGTCGTAATGCGCGTGAGCGTCAAAGATATTTTTCATAGCTTATTTCTTGTGACTAAAGGTCGGCACCAGCTCGCTGAGCAGGGCGACGGTTTCCTCGCTTTGGTTGTTGTCGGCTGCCTTTTTGAGCGCCTCGAGCTTGGTTTTAAGCTCTTCGTCGTCAACCTTGAGCTGATTGCCGATAAAGATTTTTTCGTTTTCGGTCGATTTCAGCCCCTCCTCGTCCATCAGCAGCTCCTCAAAGAGCTTTTCGCCCGGGCGCAGACCCGTAAAGACGATGGGGACCTCCTTATAGGGCACCTTGCCGTACATCCTGATAAGGTTTTCGGCGAGGGTGGTGATTTTAACCGGAGCGCCCATATCGAGCACAAAGATCTCTCCGCCCTTAGCCATAGCGCCCGCCTCGAGCACGAGGGACACCGCCTCGGGGATAGTCATAAAGTAGCGGATGATGTCGGGGTGAGTGACCGTGACGGGAGAACCGCTCTCGATCTGGCGGCGGAACAGCGGGATAACCGAGCCGTTTGAGCCGAGGACGTTTCCGAAGCGCGTCGTTACAAATTCGGTGTGCGTGCTGTGCTGCGCCTTGTTCTGTATTATCATCTCGCAGGCGCGCTTTGTTGCTCCCATAACATTTGTGGGATTCACCGCCTTGTCGGTCGAGATCATAACAAACTTGTCCGCTCCGTAAAGCTCGGCTAGCGTAGCCATGTTATAGGTGCCGAAGATGTTGTTCTTGACCGCCTCCTCCGGCACCGTCTCCATCAGGGGAACGTGCTTGTGAGCCGCGGCGTGAAAAACGATCTGAGGTCGGTACTTTTGGAATATCATTTCCATTTTGTCGTAATCTCTGACTGACGAGATAAGGGTGACAAGCTCGAGCGCGGAGCCGTATTCCATCAACAGCTCCTGCTGGATATCGTAGGCGTTGTTTTCGTAGATATCCACTATGATGACCCGCTCGGGCGAATAGGAAGCGATCTGCCGCACGAGCTCGCCGCCGATCGAGCCGCCGCCGCCCGTGACCATGCAGACCTTCCCGCGGATAAATTCCTCGATTTTCCCGCGGTCGAATTCTATCGGCTTTCTGCCGAGCAGATCCTCGATCTTGATCTCCTTTGCCTGAGTGATAAGCTGATTGCCGTCGCCGAAAATCAGCTCGCTGAGGTAGGGGATGACCTTGATCTTGCACTGAGTATTCGAGCAGAAGTCGAGTATGCGGCGCTTGTCGCTCTCCTCGCACGAGGGTATGGCGACGATGATATTTGAAATATTCTGCTCCGTGCATATCCTGGGTATCTCGGGCGAGGTTCCGAGCACCGGAACGCCGTCGACCGAGGTGTGCAGCTTTGTGAGGTCGTCGTCGATAAAGCCCACGGGGAACAGAGAGGCTGAGGGATTGTTGGGATCAAAGCGGGCGTTGCGGATCTCGGTGAGTATCATCTTGCCCGCCATGCCCGCGCCGACGATCAGGGTGCGCTCGCGCAGATCGTTCTTGCCGACCTCGGTGAGATCGAGAAAGGTCTTTTTGAACAGGAAGCGGAACAGCAGGACCCCCGCCGTAGAAAACGCGAAGAAAAGCAGAAAGAAGATCTTGCGGGTGGGTATGGAAAAGAGCATCAATACGATATAGCCGAGCAAAAAGCCCGACGCCATGCCCGCGCCGCACATGAGATAATCCTTTATGCTGAAATATCGCCACATCCGGCTGTAGGAACCGAAAATCGTCATCATCAGAACGCAGGTTATGAGGTCGATCACAATATAATAGAGCAGCCCACGACTCGCCTCGGCGCTGATGATTTGGGTAAGCTCAAGGAAATAGTTGAGCGCTATTCCGCTTACCGTGATTATGAAAATATCCGCAAGCATCAAAATAACCTTGCGGTAACCGAATTTTGACATTTTATGGATCCCCTCGATTTTTCATACACATTTACACAGCGTATATTATATTACAAAAAGCGGGTGATGTCAATTCAAAATTTATTACATCATCGTTGCAATATACAAAATTTTGCCGAATCATAATAAAAAAAGTTTGAAGATCCCCGCCGCTTGTGGTATACTGAATATGGATATAAGCGTGCGCGCCGCCGAAACACGCGCGCGGCATTTTTCAAAAAGAAGGAGAGAAAAATACTATGATTGGCATTATCTGCGCGTTAAAAATTGAGGTTGACGGGCTCAAGGCACTGATGGAAAACGCCGAGAGCACCCAAAAAGCGGGGCTGGAGTTTTTCAGCGGCAAGATATTTGACAAGGACGTTGTCCTTCTGGAATGCGGCGTCGGAAAGGTAAACGCCGCTGTCGGAACTCAGATCATGATCGACCTTTTCAAGCCCGACGTGATCATCAATTCGGGTATCGCGGGCAGCCTGACCAAGCGCCTGACCGTCGGCGATATCGTTATTTCAAGCGAATGCGTCGAGCACGATATCAACCGAACCGAGCTCGGCGAGCCAAGGGGACAGATCAGCTTCACCGACGAAAAGAGGATATATATCCCCGCCGACCCGGAAACCCGCGATAAGCTCGCGGAATGCTGCCGCAATATCGGTCTGCACGTCAATATCGGCAGTATCGCGACCGGAGATTTCTTCGTAACCTACCGCGCGAAGCGCGAGACCATAGCCTATGAGTTCGACGCGCTGTGCTGTGAGATGCAGGGCGCCGCCGTCGGTCACGTCTGCTATATGAACAAGGTGCCCTTCGCCATCCTGTGCTCGATCAGCGACGACTTCAAGTTCAACAAGGTCGAAAACTATGAGGAATTCAAGCAGCTTGCGGCGGACAAGGCGGTAAAAGCCATCAAGATGTTCATCCAGATGGACTGATCCCCCGGCGATAAAATTCAATAAAGCAATACCAAAAGCAATACGAGGCTGCCGCAAATACAAGCGGCAGCCTCTTTCCGTTATGAACATTCATACCGGTGCAGATTTTATAATGAAACAAGGAGAGGCTGTTACCTCTCCTTATTTCATGGTGCCGGTGACCTTGCTCGTTCTGTAAGATCGCTTTTTCCTCGCTTGCTGCGACGTGTGATGCGATATAATGTGTTTTTTGACAGTATGGCAAGAGGAAACGGTTACAGTCCAACCGGCGCTTTGTTGCTGTTAATACTCATAATCGTCATACAAAAAATCAGCCCAATAATACTGGCTCATATACTCGTTTTGGTACGCGTTGACTGCTCCCGCGTCCAGCTCCTTGAAACGGTAGTAGTCGCAGTCGAGCACATCGGGATTGACCGCGAGGGCGTTATAGCTGCGTACTACCGCGTCCTCTGCGCCGACAGCCTTCAGGCTCTTTATCATAGCATAGATATAGGTTTGAAGGAGATTTTGCAGCTTTTTTTCATAAGGTTCATCCTCAAAGATCGCGGCGAATATCTCTCTCGTGGTACAGGAGCTGCCCTGTTTGTGAACAAGGTAGGCAAATACCTCCTTTGCCTTACTGCGCTCAAACCGAACGTGCGCGCCGTCGGGTGTAAAAACGTCAAAGTTGCCGAAGCACTGCACGCGCAAAAGCGCGTTGCTTTTCGGTATGATCGGAAAACGCAGGTCGGCAAGCTCGCGTTCGATCTTTTCCTTGTTGACGGGCTTCATAATATAACCCGAGGCGTGCAGGCTCATGGCGTCGCCTGCGTAATCCGAAAAGCCCGTCACAAAAATGATATTCATTTTCGGGTTTACAGCCTTTAACTCCTTGGCAAGCTCCACGCCGTTCATTCCTCGCATATGGATATCGAGGAATGCTATGTCACAGCCGTTTTGCTGAGCCGCCTCCAGCAGCTCCCGCGGCTTGCGGAAAGCGGAAATCTCCGCGTCGGGCTTGGCTTTTTTGACGGATAATTCCAGCATTTGCAAAGCCAGAGGCTCGTCGTCAACGCACAATATTCTCATTCGGCTGTTCCTCCTTCGGCAATATCACAGTCGCTGTGGTTCCTTCACCTACAACGCTTTCTATTTTGACCTCACCGCCGCACATATCGTGCAGGCGTTTTTTTGTGTTTTCCATTCCGACATGCGACTTTCCGTCGTTCTGCTTAGGCGCGTTTTGGTCAAAGCCTACGCCGTCGTCCGTGACGATGACTTCAAAAGCGGTATCGGTTTCCTTGGTCGCTATGGTAACAGTTCCGCCGTCCTCTTTCATCCCGACGCCGTGCTTTACGGCATTTTCCACCAAGGGCTGTATGCTCAGCAGCGGCAGCTGAAAATCTACGGTCTGGATATCGTATTCGATGTTCAGCAAATCGGAGAACCGCATTTTTTCGATATATAAATACTTCTTCAAATGATCAAGCTCCGTCGAGAATGGAACGGGCTTTGTTTGACGTAGCGAGTCCATATTTCCGCGCAGATAATCCGCAAAGGTGATTGTCGCTTCCTGCGCCGTATCAGGGTCGATTTGGCACATCATAGCGATCGACGTCAGCGCGTTGTAGATAAAGTGCGGACGGATCTGACTGACCATCACTCCGACCTTCGCCTCATACAGTTCCTTCTGTATCTGCTGATAGCGGATCGCTTCTTTATATTGGAGCCTGAGATCGACGATCAGCCGCACGATCTGATACGCCATCGTTATAGCCAAGCCGTAGTTGAAGAAGAACGAACCCGCGAGATGAGCGTACTGGTCGATGATGTCGAGCACCAGCGAAATGGCAAGCGGGCTCCAAGACAGCAGGAAAATCAGCGCCTTGCGGTTTCCGCGAGTTTCGATCGACAACAGCACTATCATCACTGCGGTACAGACCGCTAATATGACGAACATATTAGTCGAGGTAGCCGTCATATCGGCGATGTTTGCAAGGTGGAGCACAACAGCCGCAACTGCCGCCGCAAAGAACACAAGGATCGTAACATTGGCGATCGCCCTTGTGATCGGTTTTATCATATTTGATTTCAGATACAGGAATATCGAGGTGATAAACAGATACCCCGTCAGACTCACAGCGAGCAGGCAGATCGTAGAGTCGATGATCCACAGATTCAAAAATTCACGGAGCGACTGCATTATCATATAAAGTCCCCAAAAGAAGCACATTAAACCAAAGCTGAGATATCTGTAGTTGACTTTGCCTAGGATGAAGCTTGAAATGGGAAAGAAAAACAATCCGAAAAAGCAGACAAGCACAAAGAGCATTGCGCTCGGAAGAGATTTGAAAAACATATGGTTAAAAATCCCCCCGAAGAAGGTGACGTTTGCGCTGAAGCATTCGGAAAAGCTGAGCGTCGCGACACTGTACGGGTACTCAACCTCGAGGATCATATCCTGTTCTCTGCTGAGGACCGTTTCGGGAAATGATGAAGTCGCAAGTTGATCGACCTGATAACCGGGTGTAGAAGTCATTCTGTCACTCGGACCGTAGTTCTCCTCGGGAATGTCGGGCGGAGTACGGCGGTTGCTCAATTCAAATGTTCCGTCACTCGAGCGCAGCGTGTACCAGACGTCCCTCGTTGAAAAGACGAGGTTTTCAAAAGCGGGAATAAGCTCGTTGACCTTTCCGCGTATCTTTATATTATGAAAATATTCGTTGATGCTCTGTTTTGAGTCGATCGGCTTCCACTCGCCGTCATCAAGAGAATACTCTCCGTCGAGTATGACGTTCATTTTGTCGTTGGTAAAATCGGCCTCAATATACGGTATGCACTGCACCACTATAAAAACGAGCGACAAAACAACAAAGCCTGCTATGACTGCCGTCAGACCCTTGCCGCCGAGAATATTGTTTATTCTTGTTTTCATAATAATCACCTTTGTCATAGTGTTATTTTATTATAACATATCGGGTTGAGAAATAAAAGTAAAAAAATTTTAAATAGTTTTCAAAAACTTAAAAATTTGCAAAGAAGTTGCAAAGGTCGGGTTGATATACTAAAGCCACAGTCAAGGGAAACACAAAACCTTCCCGATACGGCTGAAAGAAAAAGTTAAAAAAATTAAAAACTTTTTCAAAAATCACAGATATTTGCAAAGAAGTTGCAAAGATCAACCTGATATACTGTAGTCACAGTCAAGGGAAAAGCCGAGGCGCAAAGCCCTCGGATAACGACCACCGAAAGGAGAAATCACAATGAAAAACACACTTAAATCTATCCGCAACGGAATCTTAGCAAATTACCTTCCGACAGATCCGCTTGAACTTATAGCTTTCTTAGCCAGAAACCTAATTTTATTTATCGGAACCATTTTTGTTATCAAATTGATTTTTTAAGAAATCATATAATAAATATTTTTTCAAACTATTTGAAAACCGCAAAGATTTGCAAAGAAGTTGCAAAGGTCGGTTTGCTATACTTTAGTCACAGTCAAGGGAAACACAAAAACTCTTGAATAAAATTTCAAAACTTTTTTCAAAACCTTGAAAATCTGCAAAGAACTTGCAAAGATCACCCTGATATAATAAAGCCACAGTAAAACAAAACCTACTTGAAAGGAGTAACCACCATGAAAAAGACCAATCAAATCACAACAACCAATATAACCAGCAACACCAATTCAACTAATAACACTAAAGGAGTGAACAACATGAAAAAGACAAGAAAGATCAAGACTAAAATCATCGCAGGCATTCTCTCAGCCATCACCGTTTTTTCCGTAGGCACTATGGCAATCAGTTCCGCTTCCGCTTTTGCTATCCCCGGAATCGCTGAAACCGTACTCAGCACCACCTTCGGCTACGCGAAGGACGAAGTGATGAAGTTAGCCGGTCCCGAGCTCTCCAAGATGGGACTTCCTCCT
>CACYIC010000057.1 GCA_902774325.1 uncultured Ruminococcus sp. | reverse complement strand
GCATGTGCACCTCGTCGATGATAAAGACGCGGTATCTCGCGCGGGTGGGGGAGAAGTGAACGTCCTCCGTCAGCTCGCGCATATTCTCGATCTTGCGGTTCGAGGCGGCGTCGAGCTCAACGATATCGGTGACGCTCTCGTTGTCGATGCCACGGCAGATCTCGCATTCACAGCAGGGATTGCCGTCCCGGGGGTCAAGGCAGTTGACCGCCTTGGAGAGTATCTTGGCGCAGGTTGTCTTTCCGGTGCCTCGGGAGCCGGTGAAAAGATAGGCGTGACTCACCCTTCCGAGCTTGAGCTCGTTTTTCAGCGTTCGGGTGATATGCTCCTGACCTGCCACATCGTCAAAGGTTCGGGGACGCCATTTTCTGTAGAGCGCCTGATACATACTGCCACCTCCTATGCAAAAGGTGCAAGAGTTAAGTACAAATAAGCAAGCGGCAGACTTACTGTATCGCATCGGAAACACTGCTTAATGCTGCTCGGTTCCCCGCCTGACATGGTTCACAGGCCCCAATCGTACAGGGCCTGCCGCTCGCTTATTTGTGCAATACAACTTGCACCGTATTTTATTATATCATAGCTTTGAACCAAAATCAAGAGAATTTTTCAAATAGTTCAAGGCTCGGTGAACGATGCCTTTTGAGAGGGCACAAGGCTTTCTCAGAAGCGCTTTTTGCCGATTCGGATCTCGCGCTCCAGCTTTTTGTCAAGACCGGTTTTCCGAAAAACAAAAACGGTTGCCATCGCGCAGAGCGTACCGAGAATGATGCCGCCGAGCACGTCGGTGGGGAAGTGGACGTAGTTGTAGAGCCTTGAAAACGCGATCAGACAGGCGAGGATGTAGGCTCCGATTCCCGCCGCCTTGCTTTTGAGCGTCCTCGCGATAACGTAAGCCGAGGCGAAGGCGCAGCTCGAGTGACCGGACGGGAAGCTGTATCCGGTCGGGTCCTTGATATTGAGAACGATATCCCTGTTCACCATGAAGGGACGTGGACGGCATATTATATTCTTGAGTCCCAGCTCGCCGATCAGAAGCGCCAGCACGAGAGAGGTGAGAAGCATGACCGCGCAGGGTCGGCTCTTGCGAAAGAAGAGCATGATAAAAGCAGCCAAAAGCCAGATCGCTCCCGCCTCGCCGATATAGCTCAGCATCTGCATCACCGGGTCGAGAACGAAGCTTTTCAGAAACGACTGGATGAAGTCGAGTATCAGGAAGTCGATGAAATAGATGTTTTGCATAATTCACCTCGGGAATTATTGTTTGATGAAGTCCTTTGCTTTTGAGTACAGGAGCTCGTCGACAACAGCCTCAGCCAAAATGCCCTCGGCGGTATATTCCTCACTGATAAGCGTTGCCTTTTGGCGGATCTCGTTTACCAGTCCCGCCTTGTCGAAGGGGAGCAGCAGACTGACGCGCTTCATCCTGACGGGAAGATTGTCGTCGATCGCCTTGAGCAGCCTGTCGATCCCCTCGCCTGTTTTGGCGCTGATACGAAGATAAGAGGGAAAATCCTGCGCCGTTATGCTGTCGTCGAGCAGGTCGCACTTGTTGAGCACGGTTATGATCGGGGTATCTCTGCAGCCGAGCGACTGCAGAAGGTCGTTGGTCACCTCAAGGTGGACCCGCGCCTCCTCGCTCGAGGCGTCGCAGAGGTTGATTATGACGTCGGACTGAGCCGCCTCCTCGAGGGTGGAGCGGAAGGCTTCTACCAGGTGATGGGGGAGCCTGCGCACAAGACCGACGGTATCTATAAGCATGACGCTTACGCCGCTCGGAAGCTTCAGGGCGCGCGAGGTGGGGTCGAGGGTCGCGAAAAGCTTATCCTGAGCGAGAACTCCCGCGTCTGTCAGCCGGTTCATCAGGGTCGATTTCCCCGCGTTGGTGTAGCCGACGATGGCGCAGGTGATGATCCCGTCCTTCTCGCGCCTTTTTCTGAGCATTTGTCTGTGCTTTTCAACCTCGCGCAGCTCCTCCTTGAGCGTTTCCACGCGGCGGCGGATATGGCGGCGGTCGGTCTCGAGCTTGGTTTCGCCGGGGCCTCTCGTGCCGATACCGCCTCCGAGACGCGACATCTCAACTCCCTTTCCGGTCAGCCTGGGCAGAAGATACTTGAGCTGCGCCAGCTCGACCTGCAGCTTGCCCTCTCTCGAGCGGGCGCGCAGGGCGAAGATGTCGAGGATAAGCGTGGTGCGGTCGATCACGCGGACGTCCGTGAAGCTCTCCATATTTTTTATTTGGGTGGGAGAAAGCTCGCTGTCGCATACGATCAGGTCGAGCTCGCGGCATTCGCAAAGCTCCTTTATCTCCGCGAGCTTGCCGGTGCCGACGTAGGTGGCGCTCTCGACCCTTTGCAGCTTCTGGCAGACCGAGCAGACAGGCTCCGCGCCCGCGCTTTTAACAAGCTCAAACAGCTCGTCGAGCGACGCCTCGGCGTCGAAGTCGCCCGTATCTACGCTCACAAGCAGCGCCCGGGTGATCTTTTCTTCATTGCTTATCATTTCCATGGCAAACCTTTTCCTTTGGATACTCGCGGCGGAACGCCGTTTCTCTCTGTCAAAAAATCTTAAAAAAATTATTTACTAATTTCCTAATTAGTAGTATAATATATTATCGTTGGATTGTAAATACGTTTTTTTACCGAAAAAAGCGCCGATGTGCGCTCTCTCCGCTATTGCGCCTTATCCCCGGTACGGATAACCGGAGCCGTGCGGAGATGACGGGAATTATTACCGAGCGATCCGCGCTCCTGAATTATGCGGTATCGCCTTAACCTATCACAGAGGGGTAAACATGGAAAAAAAATATGACGTTATAATAGTCGGGACCGGAGTCGCGGGACTATACGCGGCGATCAATTTCCCGAGCGATATCAGCGTGCTGCTGATATCAAAGAGAGAGCTGCCGCTTTCAAACAGCTCTCTGGCTCAGGGCGGAGTCGCCTGCGTGCTCGACAAGGTCCACGACAGCTACAAGCTCCACATCAGCGACACTCTGGTGGCGGGCAAATACAAGAACACCCTCAGCGCGGTCGAAAAGCTGGTCAAGGAGGGCCCCGGCGACGTGCTGCGGATCAAGGAGCTGGGAGTCGATTTCGATATGAATCCCGACGGGACGCTCTGCAGAACGCTCGAGGCGGGTCACAGCCGCCACCGCATAGTCCACCACAAGGACTCTACCGGCAAGGCGATCGTCGACGCTCTGATCGAGGTGGTGAGAGCGCTTCCGAACGTCGATATCCTCGACAACGCCCTGCTCTACTCAATGCACAAGACCCTCGGAGGCTTCTATCTGAGCATACTTAAGGACGGCGAGAGCCGCTATTTCGGCTGCGGCTACTGCATCCTCGCTACGGGCGGCATCGGCAGGGTCTACAAATACACCACCAATTCCGCTATAGCCACGGGAGACGGCATCGCCTTCGCTTACGTTCTCGGGGCAAAGGTCAAGAACCTTTCGCGCGTTCAGTTCCATCCCACGGCGTTCGCCGCCGACAAGGGGCGGGAGCGCTTCCTTATAAGCGAAGCGGTGCGCGGCGAGGGCGCGGTGCTGCTCAACTGTAACCGCGAGCGCTTCGCCCATAACTACGACAGGCGCGGCGAGCTCGCCCCGCGAGATGTGGTGTCGGACGCCATCATCCGCGAATCTCTGAGGACGGGCAGCGAGAGCTTTTATCTCGATATCACCCACAAGCCCGCGGATTTCGTCAGGAACCGCTTCCCGATGATCTACGAGCGCTGCCTTGAGGAGGGCGTGGACATCACAAAGGATCTGATACCCGTTTTTCCCTGTCAGCACTATCTCATGGGCGGCATAGACGTGAACCTCAACTCCGAGACCTCCATCGCGGGTCTTTACGCCGCCGGAGAATGCGCCCATACCGGAGTACACGGCGCGAACCGCCTCGCGAGCAATTCTCTGCTTGAGGCTCTGGTGTATTCCCGAACGGCGGCACAGCATATCACCTCGAAGCTGCGCAAATACGGCAGGAAGCCGATGGGACTCGAGCCCGCGCACCGTCCGATCACGGGCAAAAAAATGCCGAGCGGGATGCGCTCGCAGATACGCGAGATCCTGCAGGATACATATTTTGTGCTCCCCAAGCCCGAAAAATACACGGAGAGCTACAAGCAGGTCGAGAGCATAATCGAAAAGCTCTACGGCGAAACCTATGAGATCACCTCCGATCTGATCGAGGCAAAGAGCATCGCGCTCGTAGCCGCCATCATTCTCGACGAGGTGAGGGAGGGTAAGGATGATTAACCGTATATATGTTGATAATATTATAAAAACCGCGCTGCTCGAGGATATCAACTACCTCGACGCGGCGACCGACTACCTCATCGACGAGGATCAGGAGGATTCCGCGCGCTTTCTCGCGAAGGACGACGGCGTCCTCTGCGGGATAGATATCGCGCTGCGCGTATTTGAGCTTTTGCAGCCCTCGGGCTTTGAGGCTAAGGTCTTTAGGCACGACGGCGACGAGCTGAAAAAGGGCGACGTGATCGCCGAGATCCGTGGCAAGACCCGAAATCTTCTAAAGGGCGAGCGCACGGCTCTCAATCTTATCCAGCATCTCAGCGGAGTGGCGACCGCGACAAACCGCGCCGTGAGGCTCGTCGAGGGCACGAACGCTTCCATAGCCGATACGCGAAAGACGCTTCCCGGTCTGCGCCCGCTTCAAAAATACGCCGTAACGGTCGGCGGCGGCAGGAACCACCGCTTCAACCTCTCCGACGCCGCCATGCTCAAGGATAACCATGTCGACGCGGGCGGCGGCATCAAAAACGCGGTCGAGAAGCTCAAGTCAAGACTCGGTCACACCGTAAAGATCGAGCTTGAGGTGCGCGATCTCAGGGAGCTTGCTCAGGCGCTCGAGGCGGGCGTCGACATCATCATGCTCGACAATATGAGCGTTGAGATGATGAAGCAGGCGGTCGAGATCACCGGCGGCAGGGCGCTGCTCGAGGCGAGCGGCGGCATCACCGACGAAACCATCCGCGCGATAGCCGAAACCGGCGTGGACATCATCTCGATGGGCGCGATCACCCACTCGGTAAAGGCGTTCGATATTTCATTGAAAATCGTCAAATAATTCCTTTTAGGAATAATAGGCGTAATTTTATAGGAGGAATAAAAATGATTAAAATCGGTATTTTGGGTTACGGCAACCTCGGCAGAGGCGTTGAGGCTGCTATCAAAAAGAATGACGATATGGAGCTTGCGGCGGTTTACACAAGACGCGATCCCGCTTCTCTTTCCATCAAAACGGAGGGCGTTCCCGTAAAGAGCACAGCCGACCTCGACAAGGGCGCGGAGGATATCGACGTTCTTGTTATCTGCGGCGGCAGCGCTACAGATCTGCCCGTTATGACTCCCAAATACGCGGCGATGTACAACGTCATCGACTCTTTTGACACCCACGCGAGGATCCCCGAGCAGTTCGCGAACGTCGACAAGGCGGCTAAGGCGGCGGGTAAGATCGGAGTTATCTCCTGCGGCTGGGATCCCGGAATGTTCTCGCTGAACAGGGTTTACGCCTCCGCGATCCTTCCCGACGGTCAGGCGTACACCTTCTGGGGCAAGGGCGTTTCTCAGGGTCATTCCGACGCGGTAAGAAGGATCGACGGAGTCCTCGACTGCCGCCAGTATACCATTCCCGTCGAAGCGGCTCTCGATAAAGTCAGGAGCGGAGAGAATCCCGAGCTGACCACCCGCGAGAAGCACACCAGAGAGTGCTTTGTCGTCGCCGAGGAGGGCGCCGACCTCGAGAGGATCGAGAACGAGATCAAGACCATGCCCAACTATTTCTCGGATTACGACACCACCGTTCATTTCATTACTGCGGAGGAGATGAAGGCTGAGCACAGCGGACTTCCTCACGGCGGCTCGGTGATCTATTCCGGCACCTCGTCCGAGGGCGTCAAGCACGTTATCGAGTATAAGCTCACCCTCGACTCAAATCCCGAGTTCACCGGTTCGGTTCTCGCAGCCTGCGCGCGCGCTGCGTTCAGGATGAACGGCAGAGGCGACTGCGGCGCCAAGACGCTCTTTGATATCGCCCCCGCCGATCTGTGCGCTCAGTCCGGCGACGAGCTCAGAGCGCATCTGCTCTAAGCGGTTTTTCGGTAGGCAAAAATAATAAAGCAGGCTTAGCCATGCGGGGATCCTCCCGTTAAAGCTAAGCCTGCTTTTTTTGAGTCTTTCAGTAAAATCAGCCCTGTTTATTTTTTCTTGTTATTGTGCTGAATGATAAAATAAACGACTCCGCCGATCGCGGCAACGGCGACGACGGCGATCAGGATCCACATCGTGAGCTTGCTCTCGTTTGCGGCGATAGGCTTGAGCGTCGCGGCGCAGGCGCCTGTCACCGAGGCGCAAACCGTGCTCAAGGCAGTAAACAGCGTAATAATATATTTTTTCATCCTTTATATACCTCCCTGATTTCTGATATCATCATTTTAACACCTATAGAGCAAAAGTGCAACCTTTTTGTGAAAATCAAGTGTCTGATACTGTTTTCTGATATAATTAGACTATATCGCAGCTCGCCTGTTAAGAAAAAAGCGCTCCGAAAACCGAAGCGCTTTGCCGTATTCAGCCTTATTCCTCAAAGAGCGGAGTCGAAAAATACCTTTCCGCCGTATCGGGCAGGACGGTGACGACTCTTTTTCCCTTGCCGAGCTTTTTCGCGAGCTTCAACGCCGCCGCGACGTTCGTGCCGCCCGAGATACCGCACATCAGCCCCTCCTCGCGCGCCAGACGCTTCGCGGTGGAAAGAGCCTCGTCGTCGGTGACGACATATATCTCGTCGTAGATCTCCTTGTTGAGGATGTCGGGGATGATCCCGTCGCCGATGCCCATCTGCAAATGCGTGCCTATGGTGCCGCCCGCCAGTATAGCGGCGTTTTCGGGCTCGACCGCCCAGATCTCGATCTCGGGATACTGCGCCTTGAGCACCTCTCCGATTCCCGTGATGGTGCCGCCGGTGCCTATTCCCGAGCAGAAGCCGTCGATCGAATCCGCGCACTGCTGCATGATCTCGAGCGCGGTGTATTTTTTGTGCGCCTTCACGTTGTTGATGTTTTCAAACTGCTGGGGAACAAAGACCCGGCTGTCCTTTTCTCTCATTTTCAGAGCGGTTTTAAGGCACTCGTCGATACAGGCGCCGATATCGCCGGCGTCGTGGATCAGCTTGACCTCGGCTCCGTAGTGGCGGATGAGCTTTCTGCGCTCCTCGCTCACCGAATCGGGCATAACGATTATCGTGCGGTAGCCCTTTACCGCGCCGACCAGCGCAAGACCAATTCCCTGATTTCCGCTTGTCGGCTCAACGATGATGCTGTCCTTGTTGATAAGTCCCTCGCGCTCAGCCTGCTCGATCATGTTGATCGCCGTGCGCGTCTTTATCGAGCCGCCGACATTCAGCGCCTCGAATTTCACCAGCACCTCGGCGCTGTCTGCGTCGACCATGCGGTTGAGTCTGATAAGAGGAGTCTGTCCGACCGCCTCCAAAACGTTGTTGTAGATCATACCTATCGCCTCACATAAAAATTACCTCGTATATTATACTCTAATTCACAAGGGATTGATATATGCGATTTGCCTAAAAACGGAATGCAAAAAATGTGTGAAAGGCACAAAAATCCCCCGATTCGCTCGGGGGATAGGAGATTATTATTTGAGGAAGAAATTTGCCGCGCTGAAAACAGCTCCCGCTGTTGCGCCTCTCGCGGCAACGGCGGTGTTGACTGCCGTCTGGCGGGCGATGGCTTCCATGTTGTTGCGGTGAGCGTCCTCAACAAGGATGTTGATGGCGTCCATCGTGGTGTCCGCGCGTCCGGACTGGATGGTGTCGTAGATAACGGCGAGGTTAGAGGGGTTGGTGTACTCGGGACCCATGGGGCAATAGCCGTAGGCGTTGTAGTAGTCGATGAGCTCCTCAGAAAGCTGATCAAAGCGCATATTCGCGTATGCAACGCGGTCGAGATAAGCTTTTCTGCCGCGGATATGGAGGAAGATCAAAAGTCCGCCGAGTCCAAGGATGATTATTCCGAGAACCAGGAAAACAACGGCGACCGTCGTTCCGGAGTTTGAGCCGTATCTGCTGTAGGCGGCGACCTGCAGAATGCTGTAAATAACCTGAACGAAGCCGATCACGGCAAGGATGATACCCCAGACCATTTTCTTGACGCTGTAGCCGCGCGAAAGGTAAACAAGCTCGTCGTTGACCCGGTCATATTCATTATACTGATCGGTTTTCTTTGAGAAATAATCGATCATCCTGCGCATCTCGTTGAGCTCACCTGTTCTCACCTGTGATCTCTGGCTGGTAGCGTAACCGCTGTACTGCTGAGGCTGAGGCGCGTAAGCCTGCTGCTGAACAGCGGGAGCGGGCGCCGCGCTCATGTTGTTTCCGCATGACGGGCAGAAAGCATTGCCGTCAGCTACTTGATTTCCACATTTCGGACAGAACATAAAATCATCCCTTATCATTATTTTGAGAAAATTCTCACAAATTCATTTTACCACACTGATACAAATATGTCCATATATTTTTTAAAAAAATTACGCAATTTGTATAATGTTGTTTTTGATGTTTTCGAGAGGAGATATGTCCGTTCATCCCGAGAAAAAGTCCGATGTCAGCATTTTTACTCCTGTACTTTCGGGAGTTGTATGATGCCGAATAATTAACTGCTGATAGAGTCTTTTCCTCACTTTATCAGTCCTTCATATATCAATTCCTCCGTAATTTTCGGTTTCTCATTGTATCATTTCAGGTTTATTATGTCTATCCGTATAAAGGAATATAAATCAAAATCTAGCGGAGCGAAAGATCAAAAGCCCTCCCGTGTCAGAACTGACTCCAGTTCCGAAACAATATCATTCAAATCTTCGGTCAGATTGTCGTTATGTATCAGCATATCATCAAAAAGCCGGTTGAGATTTTCTTCAAAGCGATCGGGAAGGATACTGCAATTTCGCGCGCAAAGCTCGATCAGGCGTTTTTCACCGGGATGTGTCCGCTTGTTCAAGGCAAAAATCACATCAAAATACGATTCCAGAAAGGCGGCTGTTCTGTGAATAACGCTCACTCTGTCGTTTCTTTTATTCGCTTTATTCAGCTGAAACAAATATGCGGGCATGGCGTTATACAAAAGCGCGGTGTTTCTTTTGATGATGTTGTTCCGCAGCTCTTCCGGATAAGGAACTGAAAAGCGGTCCTTAGCCCTTTGCAGCCTTCCGCGCTTATCGCAGATGATCTTACAGGTCAAAAGATTGTGCCACATACAGGTGGTGTATCCGTTGCATGCCTCAAAGCTTTCGACGACCCGCGCGACGCCGTCGCAGAATTCGTTGAGATCGCGGTAAAGAATGTCAATGTCGATCCCGTTGTTCAGAACGCAGTTATCCTCATATTCCCAGTAATGATTTCCGATTTCCAAGTATTTGCAGTAGTCAGCCAATAACGCGCGCCTGTTTTCTTCCCCGATCGGCGCGGTGACGTATACATATAAATCATAATCGGATTTTTCATCATAGTTTTCTCCCGAACGGGAACCGCCGAGCGCGATCGCCTCGACCTGCTCAAATCCAGCCAGCTTTTCCAATAGTTTATCAATCATATTTTTTGCACCTCAATATATTCCGAAATATCTTTCTGCTATTATATCATTTTTACAAGGTTTTGTCTATAATACTAAACTCAAATAAAAAATAGACAATCTTTGCGGTCTATTTTCCGCAATACTTCGTTGTCGTCCTTGCAAGGCTGGCGCCATAATCGACCGTTGTCAGCAAGCACAGCGAGCGACGACGAGACGACAACGCAGCTATGCGAAATTTAACGCGACAGATGTTAAAGTGTTTTATTAGAAGATAGTATAACAGTTTATAAGTTGTTATGCAAGTCGGTTTTGATTTTACCGTAAGTTTTAGCGTAATTGGCGTAAGCATCAAAAACAAGAATCCCCGAAAGACGCATAAAAAAGCGGTTTTCGGGGAGTTTTCATTTCAATTATTTGTCGAGCTTATCCGCTTCCTGAGCCGCCTTGCATTCCTCCTGAGAGGGGCATGTAAAGCAGGCGCACTCGAAATCCGCGGGCTTCTCTTTTACTTTTTCTTCCTTCTTCGGCTGATCGAGGGACTTCATTGTCGGGAGTGCGTTACTATCTCGATATAAGTCGTTATAAGTCGATATAACTTTATATATCTTAGGGTGTTAAAACAATGGAGTCACATAAGTTTACATAACTTGTTATAACTTGTGTTCCGATTGGCGTAAGAATTGGCGTAAATGACGCAAACTACAATCGGTGTTATTTTGTGGTCTTTAAAATATACTCTTCAATCGCTTCAACAAACCGAACCGCATTATTGTACTGTTCGGTGACTTCTTCATAAGATACTATATAGAAATCTTCGTAGTCGCTGTCGCTTCTTATCTGAAAAGCTTCTCCTGCGATTTTTGACATTTCCTTTTCAAAAATACCTGTTTTTATATATTTTAGATTGAAATGAGAGATAACTCCTGAATGCTTCTTAAATGCAACTCCTTCAAGAGCAAACAATGCGTTTATCGAATGAAAAATAGCATAATATGACCTGTTTGCACTATCAGCGTATAGTTTGGTGTCAATTAACACCTTAGCTGCCTGCAAATTGGTTTTTGCCTTCTCTATCCTGTATTTTGAAAGGGAATACCTTTCTTCGTTAGGCAGCATAGTTAATCCCTTCCTTTACAACATTTTCAAAAAACGGCAGTGAGTTCTTCCATTTTTCAAAGGTCTTTTTATCCTGAATTTTCAACGAGAGAACAACATTGAATTCAATATTACAATCCACCTTGAAATCACTCAATAGCTTCTTGTAATAGTAGATTTCATCAGTGTTTATATCCGCTATAATCATTACATCAATATCCGACTCGCTGTCATAATCTCCGCGCGCATATGAGCCGTAGAGAATAACAGAATCCAACTTCTCTCCGAAAACTTCTTTCGACTTTACCGCCACTTTTGAAAGTATTATATTTAATTCGTTTCTGCTACACATATCCGCACCTTCTTCCTTATTTTAGTATATCCTATAATTCATTAAAATGCAACTGTTATTATGCAAAGGCTCTAACGAAAAATCCACCAAGGTCAATACCTATAACTGAAACAGCGAGCCTAAATTAATATAGTTAGGCTCGCTGTTCAAATTAATCTTCCTTGCTTTCTTCGTTATTATCAAAGAAACTATCGAGATTTTCAAACTCTCTCTTTTTCAGATCCTTTGTAGCATCTGCATATATATTAAGAGTCGTTGTAACATCGGTGTGTCCGAGAACATCCTGAATGACCTTTACATTAATACCGGCTTCACACATTCTTGTAGTAAAAGTGTGTCGTAATGAATGACAACTGAAATTAGGTAACAGGACTTCAGGATTTTCATTTTTCATAAACTCGGCATCATTGCAATCGCGTATTATCCTCTTTATTGTGCGATTGAGATTATGATACTTCTGTGCTTGTGATCCTTGATGTAATTCAAAAACAAATCTTGTTGAGCCTTTGTTAAAGCTCGGCGTTTCTCTGTTTTAAAAACATGGGACTTTTTGAGTTCCCTTAACACATTATTCGCAGGATTTATGCGTAGATACAAATCATCCACAGCCATATCAAACATCTGGTGAAGGACATTGCTGATTGAATCAATCGGAATAGAATTTATCAATCTCGGAATAAAGAATAGTGTTTATCTTGCGATTCCCAAACTGCCCATACTTGTGTAGGGAGTAGAGGTGCGTTTCTGGCTGACCACTCTGCGGCGAGTTCGGGCTTTTGGGAAGCAAGGTCATTGTAGCCCTCTAATATCGCATTGTGGGAACAGTAAGGGCAACCGCTTCCGCTTATTACTCTGTTTTTTATT
>CACYIC010000056.1 GCA_902774325.1 uncultured Ruminococcus sp. | reverse complement strand
CGGGCGTTCTTATTACCTTTGACACGACGCCGTGCCTTTGCAAAAGCTCCTTGGCGTGCATTGCCGAGGTCATAGACTGGAACATGATCAGATGCTTTTCCAAGTTTTCACCTTCTTTATTTATTGGGAGCGTAAAAAGCTCCCTTAACAGTTTATGCGTGCGGGTGAAAACGGAAACGCAAAAGCAAAAGGCATTACCGGCTCTTTGCGTCTTTCCGATAATATAAACAAAGCCCGAGGAAGCAAAGCCACCTCGGGTTCAAAAGATTGCGCGCTCTTTGCGCTCGTTTCGCATAGCTGCCGCCTATCATACCGGAAAAAATACGGCGACCATGATCAACGGCGGGATCGGAAGTTTTCAAAAAGAAAAATATCGTTTACTGCAAAACAGCGGAGAGCATATCGCTCATATCATACATTCCGGCGTCGCGATCCGCGAGAAAAACAGCGGCGTTCACGGCTCCGACAGCGAAAACCTCACGCGACTGAGCCTGATGAGTCAGCGTCACGACCTCGTCGTGACCCGCGAAAATAACCTCGTGCTCGCCGACGATAGTGCCTCCGCGGACGGCATGGATGCCTATCTCATTTTTTGAACGCTTTTTGCGGTAGGTATGGCGGTCATAAACATATTGAGGAGTTTCCTCAAGCGAATCGGAAATAGCGTCGGCAAGCATCAGCGCCGTACCGCTGGGAGCGTCAACCTTCTGATTATGATGCTTTTCGATTATCTCGATATCAAAGCTGCTTCCGAGAAGCTTTGCCGCCTGCTTTGAAAGCGCGATCAGAAGATTGATTCCCAAAGACATATTTCCCGAATAAAAGACCGCGATCTCCTTTGCGGCTTCCTTTATCTGCGATATCTGCTCGGACGAATAACCTGTTGTGCAGATAACGCAGGGGATCTTGCTTTTGAGAGCGTAGCCGAGCATATCGTCAAGAGCGGACGGATTCGAAAAGTCAATGATAACGTCCGGTTTCTCGGCGGCTTCACCAAAGCTTTTATATACCGGAAATTCATGCTTGTTGACGCCGAAGGCGTCGATACCGAAGACTGTTTCGCAGTCCTCTCTTTTTTCAACGGCGTCGGCAACAAAATAACCCATTTTTCCGTTGCAGCCGACAATTGCGACTTTGACCATTTTTAACTTCCCCTTTGCCCAAATATTATTATGAGGCTGACCGTAAAAGTCAGCCTCGGATAATTTGCCTGTGCAAGCTGAATGTGACGCTGTCACGCTTGTATCTATCAGATTTTATTGATCAGATCGTACTTTGTAAGGCAATCCTTGAGATTGTGATAGCCCGCGACGCTCATGGGAACGAGCGGAAGTCTGCACTCGCCGCAGTCAAAGCCGTAAAGATTCATAGCTGTCTTTACGGGGATCGGGTTGACGTCGCTGAACATGATATTCATGAGCTCAAGATAATGGAAGTGAAGCTTCTGAGCCTCGGCAAAGTTATTGTCAAGGCAAAGCTGACAGATGCGGTGCATCTCGGTCGGACAGATATTCGCGAATACGGAAATAACTCCGAGAGCGCCGAGCGACATGAAGGGAACGGTCTGGTCGTCGTTGCCTGAATAGATATCAAGATTATCGCCGCAGAGCGAGCGAATAAGAGCGACCTGAGAAATATCTCCGCTTGCTTCCTTGGCGGCACGGATATTGGGGTGCTTGCAAAGCTCCTCGTAGGTCTTGGGCTTGATGTTGCAGCCGGTTCTCGAGGGAACGTTGTAGAGGATCACGGGAATATCAATAGAATCCGCGATCACGTTGAAGTGCTTAACAAGTCCCGCCTGGGAAGTCTTGTTGTAATAAGGCGTGACGGAAAGGATCGCGTCCGCTCCCGATTCCTGAGCGGAACGGGAAAGCATTATTGCTGTGGAAGTGTCATTGCTTCCTGTTCCCGCAATGACGGGGATACGGTGATTGACCTTCTCGCAGACAAAGGCGAGAACCTCGCAGTGCTCCTTCTCCGAAAGAGTAGCCGCCTCCCCTGTTGTTCCGCAGGCGATGATCGAATCCGTGCCGTTGGCAATGTGAAATTCAAGCAGCTGCTCGAGTACGTCAAAATTCACCTTGCCGTCTGATAACATTGGCGTAATAAGGGCTACGCCGGAACCCGTGAAAATGTGGTCTGACATAATTTAGCCTCCGAATCAATCCATATAACCTTCCGCGCAGAGAAGCTCGGCGAGAAGTACTGCGCCGCCTGCCGCGCCTCTGAGCGTATTATGAGACATACAAACAAACTTGTAGTCATACTGTGTATCTTCTCTGAGTCTGCCGACAGAAACCGCCATGCCGTTTTCGAGGTTGCGCTCAGATTTGATCTGAGGACGGTCAGGCTCCGTGAAGTAATGCAGGAAGTTCTTGGGCGCGCTCGGCAGCTCAAGCTCCTGCGCTCTTCCCTTGTAATTCTCCCAAACGTTGATGATCTCGTCAACTGTGGGCTTCTTTACGCCGTCCTTGAACGACATGAATACCGCCGCGGTGTGACCGTCGGAAACGGGGACTCTCAGGCACTGAGCGGTGATGGCGATATCCTCGGTGAGGACTATTTCATCGCCCTTGATGCTGCCCCAGATCTTGAGCGGCTCTCTCTCCGACTTTTCTTCCTCTCCTCCGATATAGGGAATGAGGTTGTCAACCATCTCGGGCCAGGTCTTAAAGGTCTTTCCGGCGCCGGAGATCGCCTGATATGTGCAGGCGAGGACCTTGTTTACGCCAAGCTCCTTGAGGGGATGGATCGCGGGAACATAGCTCTGGAGAGAGCAGTTCGACTTAACGGCGACAAAGCCTCTCTTGGTTCCGAGACGCTTCCTCTGAGCCTCGATGATTTTGATGTGGTCGGCGTTGATCTCGGGAATAACCATAGGAACGTCGGGAGTGAAGCGGTGAGCGGAGTTGTTTGACACAATGGGGCATTCAGCCTTAGCGTATTTTTCCTCAAGCGCTTTGATCTCATCCTTCTTCATGTTTACGGCGCAGAAGCAAAAATCGACCTTGGAAGCGACCTCTTCAACTTTCTCGGCGTCAAGAATCACCATGTCCTTGTACTTTTCGGGAAGCTCGGTAGTCATGTGCCATCTTCCGTCTACACATTCACCGTAGGTTTTGCCCGCACTTCTTGAGCTCGCGGCAAGAGCCGTTACCTCAAACCAAGGGTGATTTTCAAGCAGGAGAGCGAAACGCTGTCCAACCATACCTGTAGCGCCGATGATTCCAACTTTGTACTTTTTCACTGATTATTCCTCCGAATTACACAAAATTTAAAAAAGCAGTTGCCTTTCCCGAACAAATATTATAGAATAATAAACGGCACGATTGACCGCTTCGGTCAAGGCATTACCCCTTCAGCGACTTACGCACGTAAATCACTTTACTCTATAATATACCATTTTGACGGCTTATTGTCAATTATTTTACGCTTTTAATTGAAATTAAAAGAGAGGAATTTATCATGAAAACGAAGGATTTTTTTTACGATTTGCCCAAAGAGCTCATTGCGCAAACGCCCGTATATCCGCGCGACAGCTCAAGACTTTTGGTGTTTGACAGAAATACGAGGGAGATAACCCATAAGCATTTTTACGATATAATAGAATACCTCGACGAGGGAGATCTGCTTGTCTGCAACGATTCGAGAGTTCTTCCCACGCGTATATTCGGCGTCAAGTCCGAGACCGGAGCGCGGGTCGAGTTTCTGCTTCTGCGTCAAATCAGCGGAAACCGATGGGAGACCCTCTGCAAGCCCGGAAAAAAAGCCCGCGAGGGCGCGAGGTTCAGCTTCGGTGACGGACTCCTTTCGGCAGTTGTAGCCGAGGTCAGAGAGGACGGAAACCGCGTTGTCGATTTTGAATGCGACGAAAACTTTTTTGCCGTGCTTGACAAGATCGGAAAAATGCCGCTTCCCCCCTATATCACCGAGGAGCTGAAGGATCAGGAGCGTTACCAGACTGTTTACAGCCACGAGTTGGGTTCCGCCGCCGCTCCGACGGCAGGTCTGCATTTTACCGAGGAGCTGATGGACAGGATCCGCGAAAAGGGCGTAAAGATCGCCTACGTCACCCTCCATGTCGGACTCGGAACCTTCCGCCCGGTAAAGGTCGACGACGTCACAAAACACAAAATGCACAGCGAGCATTATGAAGTGCCCGCCGAAACAGCCCGTCTGATACAGGAAACGAAGAAAAACGGAGGCAGAGTGATCGCGGTCGGAACCACCTCCTGCCGAACTCTTGAAAGCGTGGCGACGGAACACGGCGAGATCATCCCCTGCGACGGTTTTACGGATATTTTTATATATCCCGGGTATAAATTCAAGGTGCTCGACGGGCTGATCACTAATTTTCATCTGCCCGAAAGCACGCTGATAATGCTTGTTTCCGCCTTCGCGGGCTATGAAAATACAATGAATGTTTATAAAGAAGCCGTAAAAGAGAAATACAGATTCTTCTCATTTGGGGATTGCATGTGCATTTTATGAATATAATATATACATAATATATTGACAACTGTGTTAAATAGAGATATAATGATAATGAAAATAAAAAGGAGTTGATACCATGGCAAAGGTCAGTACAAATATAAGCATAGATGCAGATATCAAAAAACAGGCGCAGGAGCTTTTTGCCGAGCTCGGCATGGACTTATCAACTGCGATAAATGTGTTTTTGAGGCAGGCGCTGAGACAGCACTCGATACCTTTTGAGATCACAGCCGACGTTCCTAATGACGAAACGCTCAGAGCGATTGAAAATGCAAGAAACGGCGTTGGATTAAGCAAAGATTTTCACAGCGTCGCGGAACTGATGGAGGATCTGTATGCTGACGATTAAGTACGAATCCACATTCAAAAAGGATTTCAAGCGCGTCGTCAAGCGAGGTTATCAAATCTCACTGATGGAAACCGTTATTGATATGTTAGCAAACGAGATTCCGCTGCCGCCGAAATATAAAGACCACCCGCTGGCGGGTAATTATGCCGACTGTCGTGAATGTCACATTACTCCGGATTGGTTGTTGATATATCGAAAAAACGACAGGGAATTGATATTGACCCTGACAAGGACCGGCACCCACAGCGTTTTATTCTGAGCGGCGTATCATTGCGCCGCTTTTATCCTGTGTCCCGTAATTTTCGGTGATTGCTGCTTGTTTTTTAAATTTTTAAATACAACCTAATTAATAAAAATGACCAAGGAGGCTGGTTTTTATGAGCGAAAGAGAATACGTTAAAAGTATCATAGACATCTTACCGGAAGAATACCTGAACGATGTAATAGAGTATCTGCTGAACATTACGGACGATTCACTAGATGAAAAGAAATTTGAACTGGTTTCAAAACATATACTCAACAAATACCATAAGGCTTTTGAGGAGTTGGCAAAATGATAAAATTCAGTAAAGAAAAAGTATTGCTTTTGCATGATTTGATTTCAAGGGAAACCGGAGGAGATGCGGGCGTAAGAGATTTCGGACTGTTAGAGAGTGCGCTTGAATCAGCTTACCAGACATTTGACGGCAAAGAATTATTCCCGTCAAAAGAAGAGAAAGCCGCAAAGCTGGGTTATGCTTTGATTTCCAATCATGCTTTTGTAGACGGAAACAAACGTATCGGTATGTACGTGAGATGCTGACGTATCTTGAAATGGGCGGAATACATATTTCTCCTACTGATGATGATGTGCTCAATCTGGGATTGTCCGTCGCTTCAGGAACAGCAGATTATGAGGACGTACTGAACTGGATAAAAAAGCAGGAAAGAAAGTAATAATCACTCATTTGGTGCGTTTGCCGATTGGTATTTTCTTTTAAACCGTAAGCATCGGCGATGCGATGCTTATTTCTTGAGAAAAATTATAAGTTGAGCGTTATTGATATAACGGAGGATATATGTTTCATTTAATCAAAACCGAAGGGACCGCCAGACGCGGTACCTTTACAACGGTACACGGAGAGATCCAAACGCCGGCGTTTATGAACGTCGCAACCTGCGGTGCGATAAAGGGCGCGGTTTCGGCGCTTGATCTGAAAAATATTAAGTGTCAGGTGCAGCTGTGCAACACCTATCACCTTCACCTCAGACCCGGCGACGAAAAGGTGCGGCAGCTCGGGGGGCTTCACAGGTTCACGCGCTGGGACGGCCCGATACTCACCGACAGCGGCGGATTTCAGGTGTTTTCGCTTGCCAAGCTGAGAAATATTAAGGAAGAGGGCGTTTATTTCAATTCGCATATCGACGGAAGAAAAATCTTCATGGGTCCCGAGGAGAGCATGAATATCCAGTCACATCTGGGCTCTACTATCGCAATGGCGTTCGACGAATGCGTTGAAAACCCTTCCCCCTATCAGTATACAAAGGACAGCGTTGAGAGAACGACCCGCTGGCTGAAGCGCTGCTCCGCCCGAATGAAGGAGCTGAACAGCATGGAGGACACGATCAATCCCCACCAGCTTCTTTTCGGTATAAATCAGGGCGGTATCTATAAGGATCTTCGCATTGATCATTTCAAGGAAATCGCGGAGCTTGACCTTGACGGCTACGCTATCGGCGGTCTGGCTGTCGGAGAACCGACCGAGGTCATGTATGAGATCATTGAAGCTGTTGAACCGTTCGCTCCAAAGGATAAGATACGCTATCTCATGGGAGTCGGAACTCCCGTCAATATCCTCGAGGCGGTACACAGAGGCGTTGATCTTTTAGACTGCGTAATGCCCAGCCGAAACGCGCGCCACGGTCAGCTGTTTACGTGGGAGGGAGTTCGCAACATCAACAACGCCAAATACGAGCTCGATGAAAGTCCGATCGACCCCCACTGCGACTGCCCGACTTGCCGAAGCTTTTCCCGCGCTTATATACGCCATCTGATAAAAAGCGGAGAAATGCTCGGAATGAGATTATCGGTCATCCACAACCTCTATTTCTATAATAATCTCATGGAAATAATCCGTCAAAAGCTCGACGAAGGAGCCTTTGAGCAGTTTTATTTGACTTACAGAGAAATTTTAGGAACCAGAATCTAAAAAAATTTTCAATTTAGTCTTGCAACAAGCGCAATTAAATGATATAATCAATCTATTGTATTGAAAGGATTGAAGAAAATGACAGACTTTTTACCCATACTCTCTAACAGTGCTCAAGGTGACGCTACTCAGCAGAGCGGCTTATTCGGCGGCGGAATGTGGTGGATGATCCTCGTTTACGGCGCAATTATCGCGGGCGTTTATTTCTTCCTGATAAGACCGAACTCCAAAAAGAAAAAGGAAGAGGCGCAGATGCGCAATTCCCTCGAGATCGGCGACGAGATCACGACTATCGGCGGCATCGTCGGCAGAGTTGTGGCTGTTAAGGACGAAGAGGACGCTATCATTGTCGAAACAGGTTCCGACCGTGTAAAAATGAAATTCAAAAAGTGGGCTATTTCCACTGTTGACACCGTCAAGGAAGCTCCCAAGACGGAGGTCAAGGAGAAGAAAGGCTTCTCGCTTTTCAACAGAAAGAAAAAAGAGGAAAACAATCCCGCCGAAAAATGATTCGGAATAATTATTCTTTCCCCCGCGTATGCTTTATAAAAGTAATACGCGGGGGTTGTTTTATGTCCGATAAAAGAAAGCTTATCAAATCCATATTCTTCGGCGTCCTGACGTCTCTGCTGTCCGGGGTCATACTGATGTGCGTTTCTTCGGTGGCGATACTCTCGATCGGACTTCCGCAGGGAAGCCTGACTGACTATTTGATGATAGGGATCGCCGCGTTATCGTCGATCGCGGGAGGCTTTGTCGCTGCCAAAATCAACAAGGGCGCGGGTCTGATCGTCGGAGCGCTGACCGGCGCGGCGGTGTTTCTGCTGCTGACCGTTACGGGGATGATAAAGGGAGGCGATTTCTCAGCTCTGAGCGCAATTCGTCTCGCTGCGACGTTGACAGGAAGCGCTGCGGGCGGAGCGCTGGGGATCAGAGAGAAACGAAAGATAACGATTTAGCATAAAAGCCCTCGCGGATCGAAAGTGACGCGAGGGCTTTTATTATAAGCACAGCGTTACTTTTTTGTAAAGAAAACGACAAAAACGGATTTATATTTCTAATTTGGAAACATTATTGTAATTATATAATGGTGGAAAAACCTGTACGGATATGCTATAATAAGATGAATAGTAGAGAAGTATGCAAAAAAGAAGGCAATTTGAATATCGCCGCCTACGCGGCAGAACAATTTGGAAGGAGAATGAAAGCATGGCTAACACCCCCTTGCCCGAGGAGATGAAAAATTGGAAGGTCGAATCAAGGATCTCCGCCTCGGAAGGAAAAGAGGTTTACAGCGTTGTCAGGGAGAATTCCGACGGCGTCACCAAACACGCGAGATTGACCAGGATCACGCTGGAAGGATCGCTTTACAGTCCGGAAAATGTTGAATATGTAAAAGAGGAAAGCGGGTTTATCAACTCCATTTCCAGGATCAAGGACTTGAGCAATTACATCAATTCCTATGCTGTCGATAATCCCGACGAGGAG
This sequence comes from uncultured Ruminococcus sp., assembly GCA_902774325.1. Classification (GTDB taxonomy): domain Bacteria; phylum Bacillota; class Clostridia; order Oscillospirales; family Acutalibacteraceae; genus Ruminococcoides. Next base: position 454 of record CACYIC010000056.1, on the reverse strand, counting down.
AAGCTCGATCTGCTCATTCTGACTGACGACAGCAAGCCTCTCACAGAGGTCAAGTCCTTGGCGTCAATGAGTGAGGAAGAGGTCGTTGATTTCGGAATGGGAATGAGCGACGTGCTCGAAAAGCTCGAGAAGAACAATATGTATCACGGCAATATCAAGCCGGAGAATATTTATGTCAAGGCGGACGGAAGCTATGCCCTTGGCGGCTTTACCGGGTTCGAGAGCAATACGGACGATCCGTCCTACCTCTCTCCCGAGATCCAGAACGGCGAAAAGCCTGATTTTACAACGGATATCTATTCGCTCGGACTAATCATGTACTCGATGTGCAACGGCGGAAAACTTCCGTTTGAGGACGAGGGCTTGTCAAAGGAGGATGCTGCGGAGAAGCGTCTTTCAATTTCGACGGTCTCAGCCCCGGCGCTCGGCAGCGAAAAGCTCAGGAGTGTTATCG
>CACYIC010000055.1 GCA_902774325.1 uncultured Ruminococcus sp. | reverse complement strand
AACGCATTACAACTCGGAGCGAAGCGACCCGAAATTTTCCATTTTCAAATTTCAATTTTCAATTTACAAACAGCCAAGCCTCTGATATAGGAGAAGCCGTTCTCTACCAAACGCGCGGCATTACAAAACGGGTGCGGGTGTCCCGCCCGAAATTATTCATTATTCATTATTCTTTATTCTTATGTCTCCCCTGAGCACTCCCTCGAATCTTACTCCGTAGCGCGGATCCTCGCCGCTTCCTACGGTGTTTTTGATCGCGGCGGTGACGAAATCTCCCGCGCGCTTCACGGAGCCTTGGAGGTCGCCGCCCATAAGCAGGCTCCCGAAGAGCACCGACGAGAAAATATCTCCCGTGCCGGAGAAGCAGCCGCCGATTTTCTCGTTCGAGGTCACGCCCTCGCCGTTTTCGTCAAGGCTGAGGTTGCAAAGCGTGTTGCCGACAGAAACGCCGGTCACGGCGATTTTGGCGCCGGTTTCCGCCCTGAGCTTCCTCGCAAGCTCAAGAGCCGGCTGAACGCCGCCTGAGTGCGCGATATCCCCGGCGGTTTCGTCATAATCCGCGCCCGTGAGAGCGCAGAGCTCGGTGAGGTTGGGGGTCAGCACGTCGGCTTTTCCGGCGAGGGAGCGCATCCTCGTCACCGTTTCGCGGCTGCACGAGTGGTAGAGCGCGCCGTTGTCGCCCAGTACGGGATCGACGAGCACAAGAGCGCCGCCGCCGAAATCATCTATTATTTTTTCGATAAGCTCGACCTGCGCGTGGTGGGCGACGTAGCCGGAGATGATACCGTCGAAGCGCTCGCCCATATCAGCCCAGCGGGAAGCGATCAGCTCCATCTCGCGGCTGAGATCGTGGCTGTAATAGTTTTCAAATGCCGTCTGATGGCTCAAAACTGCGGTCGGAAGCGCGCAGGGCGTGACTCCCATCACCGACAGAACGGCGATCGAAACGGCAAGGGAGCACCGTCCCATGCCCGAAAGGTCGTTTATTACCGCGGCTCGCGGATATTTCTTTATCATCCCGGCTCCTATGCCTCTCTTTTCGTAAATCGGTTTACATCCCGGATTATAGCACACAGCTGTATATTAAGAAATACACAGTTTTGAAGAAATCATAGTGCACAGTTGCGCGAATCCGCCTTTCCCCCTCCCCGATATCAGGCATAAGAAAACCGCCCTCAATCACTTGGGAGCGGTTACATCTGTTCTAGGCTATGCGAAGTTCAAGTCCTGCTTGAATATCGCAAAGAGGCATTAATACAGTGGTTGTTTTAGAAAAATCAGCGGGATTTTCGTTTCGCGTCATCGCAACAGACAATACTTCGTATTCGTTATCGTCAGCGCCGATCAGCTTACTTCCGTTTTTGATTTCCTCACATTTTCCTTCAAGAGTAACGGAAAGCTTATCTCCGATTTTGAAAATATCAAGAACCTTCAACATATTTTTTACCTCCTTTATTATTATAAACCTTTAATTCATCTTCATAAGCCGTTAATGCAGCTTTGGTTTGTTGAATTTCAGGTTCTGTCAGCTGAAATAAACTGCTATGCCTCAGCAGCTTTCTCTGAGCGTCAATCTCACAATTAAGTCTTGAAAGATAAGAGCCGTCATTTTTTCCCGTCTTATATTGGTGAGTGTGTATTAATTCCTCAAAGACACTTGCTCGACCCGGATTTTGCTTTAACAGAACAGTTTTTGCATCATAGGTAATACCTTCCGCATGCTTGGAAGATAGATAATCATCTGTCTCCCTACCATATTGGAAAATACCGCCTCTGCGCCTAAAGCTTTTCTCCAAACGATGAAACTGTTTTTTGGGCATGGGTTCGATTCTGCCTTTACGGGATTTACGATACATACCCTCACCACTTTCCAATTTCATTATATCATATTTTTTAGTTTTTTCAAGCTATTTCGCGAGCTTTTCCGCCTTTTCTTCATAGACATCCGCTCGATGTGCAAAAACTTTTTTGTTCTCGCTGTCGAGGCTGTATTAGGCGAAAGCCTGATATGGGAAACGCCGCCCTCCCCGAAGCCCGCGGCATTACAAAACGGGTGCGGGTGTCCCGCCCTAAATTATTCTTTATTCGTTATTCTTTATTCTTTTTTCCCGAACCCGAAAACAGGACCCGAACGCTCGATACAGTAGACGCCGCCCTCGACCAAAACGCGCGTCAATAAAAATCGGGTGCGGGTGTCCCGCCCGAAATTATTCTTTATTCGTTATTCTTTATTCTTTTTTCCCGAACCCGAAAACAGGACCCGAACGCTCGATACAGTAGACGCCGCCCTCCCCGAAGCCCGCGGCATTACAAATTCGGAGCAAAGCGACCCTTAATTTTCCATTTTCAAATTTCAATTTTCAATTTGGAAACAGTAGACGCCTCCGATCAATTCCCCCCGGCGCTAAAGCCAGTCAAGCGTATCTATCCGCTCAAGCTCAGAGATATCGTAGGAGGTATTCCGGGCGGGAGCTCGGCGGTTGTCGAAAACGCCCTCGCTGATTTTTATCAGGTTGTCGGGCAAAAGGATCCAGTCGAGGCTTGCGCGCCACTCTCTGCCCTTGCCGCAGAGGAAGTCCGAGCGGTCAACTCTCAGAAATACGCTGTCAAGGTCGCCGTTCATCTGCTCGGCGGCGTTCCTTATCAGCCTTATGCGCCGCTTTGTCAGCGCGCTCACCCTTGGCAGAGAAGGGCACAGCTCATTAAAGCGCTCGATCACGCGCTCAGGCGCGCAGCGCTTGTTGTCCTTGTTCTCTTTGTTTTCTTTGTTAGTTGTTGCCCTTTGTTTGCCCTCGGTTTGCCCTTTGTTTGCCCCCGGCTTGCCCTCGGTTTGCCCTGAAGCCGCTTCACAAGCGGGTTTTTCGCTTACTTCCGCTTTGCCGCCGTCCTGCTCCTCGTCATATCCGAGCACGGTTATCAGGCTGTAACGGCTGTTGCTCTCGACGCTGATATATCCTGTATCCCCCAGCTTCTTTATCGCGGAGCGAACCTGCTTGACCGTCAGCCCCGTTTCTACGCTCAGCGAGGCTAAAGAGGTAACGAACTGCCCTCTTTTGATCTCGATACCCTGACGGCGCTTCGCCTTGTAATTCGCTTTGACCATGCAGTGCATATAGAGGTGCATGGTCAGCGGGTCGGAATACCACTCGTTTTCCGTTATGTTCCTTTTGAAAATGATAAAGCCTTCGTTCATGAAAAAAGCACCTCCTATAGATAGGGGAAATCGGGCGAAAAATTGCATACTTTTATGCAATTTTTTCAAAAAAAGTTCCGTGAAATTTTCGGACAATTTTTGATTCTTTTTTTGACGCGGCGTAAAATCGCCCGTTTCTCCGACTCATATCGTCAATATTTTTCAATAAATTCCAAAAAAACCTTGAAAAATATATGGGAATTGTATATAATACTATTTGCGGTTGTAATTATTACAACTAAAATTTTTTGAGGAGGAAAAACTTTTGGAAAAACTATTCAAGCTCAAGGCAAACGGCACAAATGTCAGGACCGAGCTTATCGCGGGACTTACGACCTTCCTTTCGATGGCGTATATCCTCGCGGTCAACCCGAGTATCCTCTCGGCTTCGGGAATGCCCAGCCAGGCGATCTTCGCGGCTACCGCGATCTCGGCGGCGTTTGCCACACTCATCATGGCGTTCTTCGCAAATTACCCGGTGGTTCTCGCCTCTGGCATGGGACTTAACGCCTACTTTGCTTTTTCTGTTTGTCCCCAGCTTGCGGCTCAGGGTATCACCGATCCCTGGAGAGTCGCGCTGACCGCCATTCTCTTTGAGGGCGTTATCTTTATCATCCTCTCTATATTCAGGTTCAGAGAGACCCTGGTAAATAAGGTTCCCAAAAACCTCAAGCTCGGTATCTCGGCAGGTATCGGCCTGTTTATCGCTATCGTAGGTCTCAAGGGCGCGAACGTTGTCGTCAACAACGACTCGACCCTCGTCGGCCTCGGAAACTTCAGCGACGCGGGCGTTGCGCTCTCGCTTATCGGTATCCTCATCATCGCCGCTCTCTGGCACTTCAAGGTCAAGGGCGCGATCCTTATCGGCATCGTCGCCACCTGGGTGTTCGGCATCATCGCCGAGCTCGTCGGCTGGTATCAGGTCAATCCCGACGCGGGCGTGTTCTCGGTTATCCCCGATTTCTCGAACTACTCCGTATTCGCTCCCGTTCAGACGATGGCGACCGATACCTTCTTCAAGTTTGATTTCGGCTACGTCGCTTCTCACGCGGTCAACTTCGCGGTCATCGTGTTCGCCTTCCTGTTCGTAGACCTCTTTGATACCGTCGGAACCCTTATCGGCGTTGCTCAGGAGGGCAATCTTCTCGACAAGGACGGCAACCTTCCCAGAGTCGGCAGAGCTCTTATGGCTGACGCCGTCGGAACCGTGGGCGGCTCCATCCTCGGTACCTCTACCGTAACCTCTTACGTAGAATCCACAACCGGCGTCGCGGAAGGCGGCAGAACAGGTCTTACCGCTCTCTCCTCGGCAGTGCTCTTCATCCTCGCGCTTCCGCTCTATCCGATCTTCCTTGCCATTCCCTCGTTCGCCACGGCTCCCGCTCTGGTATTCGTCGGACTTCTCATGGTAAAGAACGTCACCAAGATGGATTTTGAATCCGATATCGCTGACACGGTCGGCGGCTTCTTCGCCATCGTCGTCATGCCCTTTACATATTCGATCGCCAACGGCATCATGTTCGGCATCATCGGCTGGGTCATTCTCAAGGTCGTGACCGGCAAGATCAGGGACGTTCATCCCGTCATGTGGATCTCCTTCGCGCTCTTTGTCGTGAGGATCATTACGATAATAATGGGCGTTTCGTCTTAAACGCGACCGGACATTTTTAATCCAAGCTAAAAATCCAAGCAATAACAAATGACCGCCGGCGGATTGTCGGCGGTTTATTGTTGAAATTTGTCGGAATAGGTGTTATAATAATATCTGCTTATAATACTGATATAAAAATGAGAGGAGAAGGCTTCGGCTTTGAGCCGTGAGCCGATACGAGCCGGCGGTTATTCGGCGTATTTTGCGGTATCGTCGTTCTCCGGCTTCGGAAGGAGAGGGTTTGAATGAAAAAAGCAGGAAAAAATTCAGCCGCCGCGATAGTTTTGTTTCTGTCGGCGTTCTTTATCCAGTTCGCGCTCGCGATAGGCGACGCCTTCAGGCTGGTACAATACTCGGCGGATATCTGGTGGTGGACAAGGTTCACGCTGGGGATCGCAATACTGTTCCTCGGCTTCTTTTTTATGATACTCGGAGCGGTTTTCACCTACTACGGCAGGATCCCGATTTTTTATCCCTTCGGCTGCATTATCTGCGCGGCGTATTTTCTCTTCATGGTGATCACCACCTTTACCTTGCTGGGGACAAGCAATATAAACGGATATACCGCAATTCAGATCACCGTGCAGTCGCTTTTGATACCGCCCTTTATCATCCTCGCCGTCGACGGCTTCAAGCGCTCCCGAAACAAGATCGTCGGGATAGTCGGCTCAGCGGTGCTTCTGCTGATCTCCCTGCTGGCTCTTTTGCTGGATTTGATCCTCGATTTCGACGTATTTTCCCATTTCAACTTCGTAAACCTTGTTTCGTATATCAATACGCTGATGTATGACGTGGTTTTCGTGCTGATAGCCATAGGCTCGTTTGTTTTTGTTATGAAAAGAAAATGATAAATCGGGCAGACAGGTTCGCTCATGATGAACCCGTCTGCCCGATCTTTTTTTACTGTTTATTAAATCCCGCGATACGCCGTTGTCGTCCCCGGGAGCCGTCAAAGCGTCCGTTTTTAGCCGGGAGCCGTCAAAGCGAATTCCTGTGATTTGCCATTACCTTGAGGTTTTCCTTTTCGTACTTGTTCATTCTCGCCGCGACGGTGTTCATGTCGTTGGTATCGGGATTGTACCAGCTCATGCCGTTGAAATAGGATTTGTAGGGATCCTTGGTGAACTTGAAGCCGTGCTTGGCGTAAAGCTCGTTGATCGCAAGCTGGATCTGATCCTTTGACATCCATGAGACATCGCTGCTCGAAAGGTAGCGCGAGGACGCGCGCAGGTTGAAGGAATCGGTGGGATCGCCGTTGCCGGCGGGAGCCGCGCTGTTTTGAGCGCCGCCCGGATCGGACGACTGCGGGGCTTGTGAAACCTCCTCATCCTCCTTCTCGCCCTTCGAGATCACAAAGGTCACGGTGTCGCCCGCGACAGCCTTGGTATCCTCCGAGGGCGACTGCGAGATGACGTAGTCCTTGGGAACGCTGCTGCTGTACTCGAACTCGGTCTTGTATTTCAGTCCCTCCTCGGTCAGACGGTTGTAGGCGTCGCTCGATTTCATGCCGACGATATTCGGAACGAGGATGATCGCCTCGGTCTCCGGCTCCGTCTCGGGCTCGGTCTCGACCGCCTCGGAAGCGACCGGCGCGGTGGTCTCAACGCGGTCGCTGCCGCCGCCCGAATTCATCAGGAGCACTATCAGCAGCGCGACAGCACCGATTATCAATACGCCCAGCACCGAGAACAGCACAATCCACGGCGCGGGAGATCTTTTCTTTTCCTGCTGTTCCGGGATATTTTTTCTTTTAGCCGGATCTGAAACGCCGCGGTTCTGTATCCCGTAGCCCTGATTCTGAGCGCCGTAGGCTTGGTTCCGATTCCCGTAGCCCTGATTCTGAGCGCCGTAGGCTTGGTTCCGATTCCCATAGCCATGATTTTGAGCGCCGTAGGCTTGGTTCCGATTCCCGTAGCCCTGATTTTGAGCGCCGTAGGCTTGGTTCTGAGCGCCGTAGGCTTGGTTCTGATTTCCATAGCCCTGATTCTGAGCGCCGTAGCCGCCGCTGTCGTAAACTCCTGTCGTTTTCAGCTCGGAAGCGTCCGCCGGATGATCCGCGCCGTAGCCGCCGCTGTCGTAAACTCCCGTCGTTTTCAGCTCGGAAGCGTCCGCGGGCTGATTCGCGCCGTAGGCGTTCGGGTCGTCGAGAAAGGCGGTCTTGTTCCCTCCGTCCGCAAGACGGATCCTGTTCATCCGCTCAGCCGCCGAGGTGTTGTCGGCGTCCCTGAGCGTAACGTGCTCGTTGTTGAGCGCCTTTTCGGTGATCTCTATAAGCTCCCCCATGCTCTTGCAGCGGTTCTCGGGATAGATCGCCATGCCGTACATCAGCACCCTTTCCAGAGGCTCGGAGATCCTCACTCCCAGCTCTGAGGGCTTTTTGAGGGTATCGTTCTGGCAGCGCTCGAGCGAATCGACGGGCGTTTTGCCGGTCACGCACTTGTAGATCGTGGCGCAGAGTCCGTAAACGTCCGTCCAGGGGCCCTGATTGCCCTTCTTGTTGTGCTGCTCAAAGGGCGCGTAGCCCTCCTTGAACTGCACCGACATTGTTCTCTTTTCCAGCCCCGCGAAATATCGCGCCGAGCCGAAGTCCATCAGCTTGAGGGTGCCGTCCGAGAGCAGGCGGATGTTTTCGGGCGAGATGTCCCTGTGGATGATATCCGCCCTGTGAAGCTTGTCGAGCGTATGCATCATCGGGATGAAGCGCCTGAATATCTCCTCGGGAGCGAAGGTGTTGCCGCCCGAGATCTTCCTGCTCAGGTTCATTCCGTCGAGATATTCCATGATAATGTAGGCGGTGTCGTTTTCCTCAAAACAGGTCCTGACGTCTACTATGCCGTCCTCCTTGCGGAATTTCTCGATCTTGCGCGCCTCCTCAAGAAAGCTCTCCTTGCCGTCCCTGAAATACTCGCCCTCGTTTTTGAAGTTGAGCGTCACCCTGTTGGTGACGGTGTTGTTGCGGTTCGCGTAGCCCGAGGGGAAAAACTCCTTTATCGCGATCCTGATGTCGAGGTTCAGATCCCTGCCGATATAGGTTATGCCGAAGCCGCCCTCGCCGATCGAGTTTCCGACCAGATACTGACCGTGCAGGATCGTCCCCGGCGCGAGGTGGTGGGGATATTCGTCGGGCTTTACGAGCTTGCCGCAGTGGGCGCAGTAGCTGTCGCCGTCGTTTATTTCATTCATACATTCGTAGCAATACATGGTTATCCTCCGTGGTTTGTACTTCTCATGCGGAAGGCTCGATCATCAGGCAGGTGATGTTGTCCGCTCCGCCGTTTTTCAGAGCGGCGTCCCTCAGCGCTATGGTCGCGTCCCGCTCTCTTAGGAGAGCGGCAAGCTCGGCGTCGCCGCACATATCATAGAGGCCGTCGCTGCACAGCAGCAGCCTGTCTCCGCTGTTAAGAGTAAGGATCGGATAGCTCTCCGCCCTGAAATCGGCTGATTCCTCGTTCATTCCCAAAAACCGCGTGAGAACGTGGCTCTCTCTGCTCCTGTCGGCTTCCTCGCGGGTAAAGATGTTCGCCTCGAATTTTTTCTCCGCGAGGGTGTGGTCGCGCGAAAGCCTGTACAGGCTGCCGCCTCGGCTGAGATATATCCTCGAATCTCCCATCGAAAACAGCCTCGCAGCGCCGTTTTTGACATAAGCCATAACAAAGGTGGTGCCGCCCCGGCTGAGCTTGTTCTCGTACAGGTATTTTTTTATCAGGGCGGTGCAGTTTTTGACGTAGTCGTGGATGCTCCGCTCCGGCTCGCCGCCGCTCCCCGTCAGGTAGCGGTAGTATTCCGAGGCGACCAGCGCCGCGGTATCCGAAGCCTCGAAGCCTCCCTTTTCACCGCCCATGCCGTCAAATACGCCGCAGAGCAGCGGCTCGTCCATGCCGAGTCCCCTGAGATTCATCGAGCTTTTTTTGATATCCTTTGTGATCTCGTTGATGACAAAGCTGTCCTCGTTTACGGTTCTGACCCTGCCCGGATGGGTGGACAGAAAAACGTTGTATTTTTTCATCATAATACTCCCGCGAACGCAAATATGACAAATCTGAAAATGTCCCCCGCCTCTATATGCGGCGTCCGTTATTTGATAAAAGCAAAGCTTTGAAAACGCCGTCGGCTTTTTCCGCGTTCCTTCACTTCCGAAAAACGACTTTTCCTTTTTTATATTCTATCATAATATGACATATTTTACAATACGATTCCGAAAAATCACGGCGGCAACGGCGAATTTTTCGATCCTTTGCCTGAACCGGTATTATTTGCGATCGAGTAGGAGGGGGATTTGAAAAAAAAAAAAAAAAAAAAAAAAAAAAAAAAAAAAAAAAAA
>CACYIC010000054.1 GCA_902774325.1 uncultured Ruminococcus sp. | reverse complement strand
AACGCCAAGCTCGTTTCCTACGATATCGCGAACGACAGCTTCACGAACATTAAGGAACTTCCGGCCAGGTGGACTATCAGCGGCACGACAAGCTACTATCCCCGTAATTTCAGCTCGATCGCCTCAAGCGGCGGCTGTCTCTACTACAACGGACCCGAGGCGGTCTACGCCTATGACACGGCGACCGGAGAGGAAACGGTGTTTGCCGACGTGAACGACTACAATTCCTCCAAGCGCTTCTACTCGGTCGAGATCAAGGGAAAAGCCGTCTACGGACTGCTTGAGACCCGGTATTTCACCGACAGCGAGAGAGTTTATCTCGGAGACGTCATCGAGAATGAGCCCGAATATATCGTCGGCGACGCGAACCTTGACGGAATCATAAACATAAACGACGTCACCTGCATCCAGAAGCATATCGCCAAGCTGATCACCCTTGAGGGAGACGCTCTTGCCGCCGCCGACGCGGACGGCAACGGCATTGTGAATATCAAGGACGCGACGCGCGTACAGAAGATCATCGCGAAGATCGTATGATCGGAGCTTGGACGGCGCGAAAAAGCTTGACATTTCACAATTTTAGATGTAAACTGTTTATTGAAGCAGGGGAGCCCGCTCGAGCGGGCTGAGATTAGGCTGTTTTGCCTTGACCCTTTCACCTGATTCGGATAATGCCGACGTAGGAAGCTCGCAATAATATAACAATGAGCACTGCGTTTTGCGCGGTGCTTAATTTTTTTGGAGGTAATTCTATGAACGCAAGCGTAGCGATCCAAACCCTTCCCGAGGCTCGGGACGACGAGGAGCTCATAAGGATAGTAGACGAGGTCATCGCCTACATAAAAAGCACCGGACTCAAGTGCTATGTCGGTCCCTTTGAAACCGCGATAGAGGGCGACTATGACGAGCTGATGGATATCGTCAAGGAGTGCCAGCATATCGCGATACGCGCGGGCGCGCCCTCCGTGCTCGCCTATATCAAGGTCGATTACCGCCCGGAGGGAGACGTGCTGACAATTGAGCGCAAGGTTACGAAGCACCACAGCTAAGATCGGACTTTCGGCGGCGGCTCTGCTGCTTCTGCTCGCGGCGTGGCAGCTTGTCTGCGTGTTATGCGGGATACCCAAGTATATGCTGCCCGCCCCGACCGACGTCGCGGCGGCGTTCGCGAAGGATTGGCGGCTCATGCTCGACCACGCCGGCGTCACGCTCGCCGAAACCTTTATCGGCTTGTTTTTCGGCATTATCGTCGGCTTTCTGATCGCGGTCGTCATGGACAGGTTCGAAGTGATACGCAGGATCGTCTATCCGGTCGTCGTCGTCAGTCAGACGATACCGACCGTCGCCATCGCGCCGCTGCTGGTTATCTGGCTGGGCTATGAAATGCTGCCCAAGATAATCCTGATCGTTCTCGTGGTGTTTTTCCCGATAACGATAAGCCTTTTGCAGGGCTTCGCGTCCGTCGACGCCGACACGGTCAGGCTCATGCGCTCTATGGGCGCGAGCCGAGTGCAGATCTTCCGATATGTAAAGTTACCCAACTCCCTGGGTCACTTCTTTTCAAGTTTAAAAATCTCGGTTTCCTACGCGGTCGTAAGCGCGGTGGTTTCCGAGTGGATAGGCGGCACCCGAGGTCTGGGCTGCTATATGACCCGAGTGCGCAAATCCTTTTCATCCGACAAGATGTTCGCGGTCATCATCCTGATCTCCGTGATCAGTCTGATTCTCATCTGGCTCATCACCGTTTTGCAGCGCGTGTGTATGCCGTGGGAAAAAATCAATAATGACAGGAGTAAAAGCACATGAAAAAACTGATTGCAATGATACTCGCCTGCGCGACGCTTCTTATGGTCGGCGCGGGCTGCGGCGCTCAAAACGCCGACGACAGCTCTAAGGCTACGGCTGACGAGGGCGCGAAAAAGACAAAGGTGAGCTTTGTGCTCGACTGGACGCCAAACACCAACCACACAGGTCTTTATGTTGCTCAGGAAAAGGGATATTTCGCCGACGCGGGACTTAAGGTGGAGATCGTCCAGCCGCCCGAGGACGGCGCGGAAATGCTCGTCGGCTCCGGCAAGGCGCAGTTCGGCGTTTCCTTCCAGGACAGCATGCTCCCCGCGGTCGCGGGAGCCGGTAAAATGCCGATAGAGGCTGTCGCGGCGCTCATTCAGCACAACACCTCCGGCATAATCTCGCTCAAGGGCAAGGGAATGGACAGCCCCAAGGGACTCGAGGGCAAAAAGTACGCGACCTGGGATCTGCCGATCGAAAAGGCGACCCTGAAGCAGGTGGTCGAGAAGGACGGCGGCGACTTTGACAAGGTCGAGCTCATCCCCTCCACCGTCACCGACGAGGTCTCGGCGCTCGAATCCGGCACGGTGGACGCGATCTGGATCTTCTACGGCTGGGCGGGCGTCGCCACCGAGACAGCGGGTCTTGAGACCGACTATTTCGCCTTCAAGGATATCGATCCCGTTTTTGATTACTATACCCCCGTCGTGATCGGCAACTCCGATTGGATGAAGGAGAACCCCGACGCGGCGAAGGCGTTCCTCTCCGCTCTGAAAAAGGGCTATGAGTACGCGGTCGAAGATCCCGACGGCGCGGCTGATATCCTGCTGAAATACGCGCCCGAGCTCGACGGAGAGCTTGTCAGGGCGAGCCAGAAATATCTTTCAAAGGAATACAAGTCCGACGTCGAGCGCTGGGGCTATATGGATCCCGAGCGCTGGAACGCGTTCTATAACTGGATCAACGAAAACAGCCTCTTCGACGAGGTGATCCCCGAGAATACGGGCTTTACAAACGACTATCTCCCGCAGTGATGGCAAGGCTTGAGGTCAGAGACGTGACGTTCTCCTACGACGGCGTCACGACCGTATTAAAGGATATTGATTTGACTCTGGGCGACGGCGAGCTGGTCTGTCTGCTCGGCGTGAGCGGCGGCGGCAAGACCACGCTGTTCAACATCATCTCGGGACTGAACAAGCCTCAGAGCGGCAGGGTGCTTCTGGGCGGCGAGGATATAACGGGGCAGACCGGCAAGGTGAGCTATATGCTCCAAAAGGATATGCTGCTGCCCTACCGTACGGTCGAGGACAACGTGGCTCTGCCCATGATAATCAGGGGCATGAAAAAGAAAGAGGCGCGAAAGCTCGCGGGCGAGCATTTTAAAAGCTTCGGGATAGACGGAACGCAAAAAAAATACCCCGCCGAGCTCTCGGGAGGCATGCGCCAGCGCGCCGCGCTGCTGCGGACTTATCTTTTCTCGGCGGAGGTCGCGCTGCTCGACGAGCCCTTCAGCGCTCTCGATACTCTCACAAAGAGCGAGATGCACCGCTGGTATCTCGACGTGATGGAAAACCTAAAGCTTTCGACCATCTTCATCACCCACGATATCGACGAGGCTATTTTGCTCTCCGACCGCATCTATCTGCTCGGCGGCAAGCCCGCGACTCTCACGGACGAAATAATCATCCGCGAGCCCAAGCCCCGCAGAAGGGATTTTAACCTCACGGAGGATTTTTTGAATTACAAGCGCGAGATAATCTCAAAAATACAGGTATGATACCTGCGAAAAGGACGGCTTCAAACCGCGTTGAGTTTGAAGCCGTCCGTTTTTTTATAGGAAATTGCTTGATCCCGCCGTTAAAGACGGTTGCCGTGATCGCCATGGGCTGAACAGGCGGGCGATGTGCTTTTTAATTCGTCACCGCCGCGCGCTTCGCGGGCAGACAACGCGCGCCCGCAGGACGCGAACAAAACGTCGCGCAACAAAAAACACCCCCTGCAAAATTGCAAGAGGTGTTTTGAGCTTGATTTATTTTTCCTGCTTCTCAGTCCTGACAACGGGCATTTCAAACCAGAAGGTGCTGCCCTTGCCCTCGGTGCTGCGAACTCCGTAGCGCGCTCCGTGGGCGTCGAGGATGGTCTTTACTATCGAGAGCCCCAGACCCGAGCCGATAACGCCGCGGCGGTGCTCCTTGTCGACCTTGTAGTATCTGTCCCAGATAAGCGGCAGCTTGTCGGCGGGGATTCCCTCGCCGTGGTCGGTGACTTCTATCCTGACCTTTTTGTCGTGCACGAGCTGGGTGACGATAACGGTCTTGTCCTCGCCCGCGTGGTTTACGGCGTTGTTCACGAGGTTATAGATGACCTGGGAGACCCGCAGCTCGTCGGCGTTGATGTAAACGTCCTCATCGCTCATAAATGCGATGGTGTAGCCGTCCTGCTCGGTGAGCTTTCTGTACCGCGTGAAAATATCCCTTATGCTGTCGGTGAGGCAGAATTCGCTCTTTTCAGCCCGGAGCGCGCCGGACTGCAGCTTTGAGAGGTCGAGCAGATCGTTCACGAGCGTCGAGAGCCTTGTCGCCTCGTCGATGATGATCTGGATGTTCTCGGGGGTGTTCTCGCCCGGAAGGTCGCGCATGACCTCGCCGTAGCCCGTTATCATCGTCAGCGGCGTTCGCAGGTCGTGCGAGATGTTCGCGATCAACTCCTGCTGCAGCTTTTCGGTGGCGGCAAGCTCGGTTTTGGCGAAGTTGAGGGTGTCGTTGAGCTCCGAAACCTCAAGATAGCCCTTGGCGTTAAAATCAACGTCATATTTCTTTCTGGCAAGCTCCTTCGCCGAGCGGTTGGTCTGCGCGATCGGCCGCGCGATCCTGCGGCTGGCGTAAACCGAGAAGATCAGCGAGAGCAGCACAAAGACGATGGAAACAAGTATGAGCTGCCCGCGGATTATATCAATGGTGTTGCTCAGCGGCGTGATCGAGGAGGTGACGAGCAGAAATCTCTCCTGACCGTTTTGGAGCGTTATCACCTCGGCATAGACCATGCTTTCGTTCTGCTGCGCGTCCGAATGGTAGTTTATCTCAGCATGAACGCTGTCGCTCGTAGCGCCCGAAAAGCTTTCCTTGAGGCGGTTCATCTTGAGCGTCGCGAGGTCGGTGAGGGAATTTGTCTCGACGCAGGTGTAGATCCCGTCCTCGCTGTTGCGCGCCTTGTTGTAGTAGTTTTCGATCTCGTGGTATTGAAGGTTGAGCTCGGCGGCGGGGATATCGTAGTTTATCTTGTAGATGCCGCGGAGTATCCCCTCGCCCGACTGATAGAGATGCACCGTGAGCGAACGGTTGCTCGCGACGTTGTCTATCGTCGAGAGGACGTTTCTGTCCTTTTTGACGGACATGGCGATCTTCTCCGCGCTCACCTGAACGCTGCGCGACTTTGAGATGGTGTAGAAGGGCTTGAGGAAGAAGGACTGGAAAACCCAGAGCACAATAAGGATTATCGCGCCGAACACCAGAAAGTACATCAGCAGCTTGAACTGCAGCGGCAGCTTGTTCTTATTGAACCTCTTCAAAGCGGTAGCCAACTCCTCTCAGGGTGACGATGCATTTGCTGTATTCGCCGAGGCTTTTTCTGAGCAGCTTGATGTGGGTGTCGAGGGTGCGCTCGTCGCCGAAGAAGTCGTAGCCCCAGACCTCGCTTATCAGGCTTTCGCGGGTGAGCGCCAGCCCTTTGTTGCGAACCATGTAGAACAAAAGCTCGTATTCCTTGGGGGTCATTTCAACGCGCTTGTCGTTTACCGTTACGATGCGCGCTGAAAAGTCGATCTTCAGTCCCTTGAAGGCGTAGACGTCGCGCTCGTCCTCCTTTGAGCCGCCCGAGCGCTTTATGACCGCCGCGACGCGCATCATTAGCTCCTTGGGCGAGAAGGGCTTTACAACGTAGTCGTCTGTGCCCAGCTCAAAGCCGTGGATCTTGTCGTATTCCTCGCCGCGCGCTGAGAGCATGATTATCGGCGTCTTGCTGAATTTGCGGATCTCGCGGCAGGCGGAAAAGCCGTCCAGCTCGGGCATCATCACGTCCATGATGATGAGGTCGAAGCTCTCGCGGCGGCAGACCTCGATAGCCTGCATACCGTCGGTCGCCTCCTCGACCTCGTAGCCCTCGAATTCGGCGTATTTGCGGATTATCTGACGAATGCGGAATTCGTCGTCAACAACAAGTATTCTGCTCATTATGTACTCCTCCATCGTGATTCTTTTTTGAATAATATCACATAAAAGTGACGGTTGTATGATAAGTATATCATAATTTTTTGGATATTGAAATAGTTGGGAAAAAGTTTTATAATAATATCTGCTGAACAATTCAAAAACACAGAAATCATCTGACATTATTACAGTTGCACTGAATCAAAATCGCAGATTTTGAGCCAAAACACAAGCTTGATTGTGTTTTGGTAAAACGACGACGGCGTGTCGTCGTTTATTCAGTACATATTATAATAGAATCCGATAATAATCAGGAAAGGAAGCTTGCCTTGGAAACCAGAGTAATACCGGCGGAGGATATCACCGCCGCTGTCAAAAAGCTTTTTATGGATTGCAACTATCTCATCGGAAACGATATCCTGAGCGCGCTGGAGGACGCGAGGGAGAGCGAGCTGTCGCCTGTCGGCAGAAGCGTGATCGACCAGATAATCGAAAACGACCGCCTTGCCGCGCGGGAGCGGGTGCCGCTCTGTCAGGATACGGGGATGTCCGTGCTCTTTGTGGAGTACGGCGACAAGGTGAGCGTCGACGGCTGCTTTGAGGACGCCGTGAACGAGGGTGTGCGGCAGGCGTACTCCGAGGGCTATCTCAGAAAGAGCGTGGTGCGCGACCCTGTTTTTGACCGCGTGAACACCCGCGACAACACCCCGGCGGTCATCCACACGAGGATCGTCCCCGGGGACAGGATAAGGCTCACCGCCGGCGGCAAGGGCTTCGGCAGCGAGAATATGTCGGCGATAAAGATGCTGACTCCCTCCTACGGAGCGGAAGGCGTAAAAAAATTCGTGCTCGATACCGTTTTTTCGGCGGGTCCCAATCCCTGCCCTCCGATCGTGGTCGGAGTCGGTATCGGCGGAACCTTTGAGCGAGCGGCGCAGCTCGCGAAAAAAGCGACCTTCCGCGCGATAGATACCCGAAATCCCGAGCCGTTCTACGCCGAAATGGAGGACGAGCTGCTTTGTGAGATCAACAAAATGGGCTTCGGTCCCGCGGGTCTGGGCGGCAGCACCACCGCCTTGGGAGTGAACATCGAAACGGCGCCGACCCATATCGCGGGGATGCCCGTCGCCGTGAATATCTGCTGCCACGCCGCTCGCCACGCGAGCGCGGTCATTTGACGGAGGGAAGAGAATATGCAAAAAAGAATACAGCTTCCGCTCACCGACGCGGATATAAAGGAGCTCAGGGCGGGCGACAGCGTGCTGCTGAGCGGCACCCTGCTGACCGGCCGCGACGCCGCCCACAAGAGGCTTTTTGAGCTTATCGAGGCGGGAAAGCCTCTGCCTGTAGACCTGCGCGGAGAGGTGATCTATTACGTCGGTCCCGCTCCCGCGAAGCCCGGCTATGCCGTGGGCCCGGCGGGTCCGACCTCCAGCTACCGCATGGACAAGTATACCCCCGCCCTGCTCGACCTCGGGCTCAGGGGCATGATCGGCAAGGGAGCCAGAAGCCCCGAGGTCGTCGAGTCCATGAAGAAAAACGGCTGCGTCTATTTCGCAGCGATCGGCGGCGCCGCCGCGCTCATAGCCAAAAGCATAAAGAAGGAGGAGCTGCTCTGCTATGAGGATCTGGGCACCGAGGCGGTGAGGCGCTACACCGTCGAGGATTTTCCGTGCATAGTCGCGATCGACAGCGAGGGCGGGAACGTCTACGAGAGCGAGCCGGTCAAATACAGAAGGGAATGATCGCGTCGGCGCCGCGCCGCGAATTGTGAACAAGCCGCTAATTGTGCGGCGCCGCCTTGACAAGGGCGTTATAAAATACTATAATAAAGAATAATATATTTCAGAAAAGGAGGGCAAAGCCATGCCCTTTATTCAGGTAAAAACCAACGCCGCTCTCGACGCGGCAAAGAAGCTCGCGGTCGAAAACGGTCTTTCGGACGCGATAAGCCTCATTCCGGGCAAGAGCGACCGCTATCTCATGGTCGCGGTCGAGGATGAGCTTTCGATGATGTTCCACCGCGACAGCGAGAGCAAAATGGCTATGGTCGAGGTAAAGATCTTCGGCAGCTCGACAAAGAGCGCTTATGAAAAGCTCACCGCCGCGATCTGCGAAACGCTCGAGCGCGAGGCGGGGATCGACGGAAGCTGCTGCTATGTCAAATTTGAGGAAGTAAAGTATTGGGGCTACGACTCCTTTATGTTCTGATAAGAGGGTAGATTATTATGAGAATCGTTGTTTTGGCGGGAGGCACCAGCACCGAGCGCGATGTGTCGATCTCCTCGGGCGCCATGGTGTATTCCGCGCTCAAAGAAAAGGGTCATCAGGTCGTTCTGCTCGATATCTTCACGGGCTACGAAAAGGATATTTTTGACGTTGACGCGCTTTTCAAGAACTGCTACAGCTTTACGGAGGGCATAAAGCTCGGCGAGACGATCGCCGATATCGACGAGGTCCGCGAGGCCAGGCGCGATAAATCCAACCGTTATATAGGCGAGAACGTCATTGATATCTGCTCCTGCGCGGACATCGTTTTTCTCGCGCTTCACGGCGGCGAGGGCGAAAACGGTCAGGTGCAGGCGGCGTTCGACCTGCTCGGCTTAAAATACACCGGCTCGGGCTATCTCGGCTCGGCGCTTGCCATGAACAAGGGACTGACCAAGAGCGTGCTAAATCAGAGCAGGATCCTCACTCCCGCGGGCAGCATTTTCAAGTCCGCGAAGGACGCCGCGAAATGGGACGTTTTCCCCTGCGTCGTCAAGCCCTGCTCGGGCGGCTCCAGCGTCGGCATCACGATCGCGAACAACGGCGAGGAATACAAGACCTCCGTCGGGGAAGCCTTCGGCTACGGCGAAACCGAGATCGTGGTCGAGGAGTACATCTCGGGCAGAGAGTTTTCCGTCGGCGTGCTCGGCGGAAGGGCGCTGCCGCCTATCGAGATCATCCCCAACGCGGATTTTTACGACTACAAAACCAAGTACCAGGTGGGCGGCGCTACGGAGCTCTGTCCCGCCGATATCACCGAGGCGGAGGACAAAGCCCTCAGAGAAGCGGCGGAGGCTGTTTTTGAGGCTCTGCACCTGAGCAGCTATGCCCGCGCCGACTTCATCCTCACCGAGGACGGCAGGGCTTACTGCCTCGAGGCAAACACCCTTCCGGGAATGACTCCCACCAGCCTTATCCCCCAGGAGGCGGCTGCCGAGGGAATGAGCTATCCCGACCTCTGCGAGAAGATAATCGAGATCTCACTGGAAAGATATAAGAAATGAGTATGAAACCCTTTACCCTTGAGGAAATAGCTCTCGCCTGCTGCGGAAAATATGTGGGCGACGAAAAGCTTAAGCAGATCCGCGTAACCTCAGTTGAACGCGACAGCCGCGCGGTCGGGGAAGGCTCGCTCTTCCTCGCGATCAAGGGCGGCAGAGTCGACGGACATGATTTTATAGAAAAGTGCTATTCCGACGGCGCGGTCTGCGCCGTCTGCGAGCGCGCGCCAGAAAACCCGGTGAAGCCCTACATCCTGGTGGACTCGACCCTTGAGGCGGTCAAAAAAATCGCCGGGGCGTACCGCGAAAAATTCGATATACCGGTCGTCGGAGTCTCGGGCAGCGTCGGCAAAACCTCCACCAAGGAGATGCTTTACGCCGTGCTCTCGCAAAAATTCAAGACCCACAAGACCGAGGGCAACCTGAACAACGAGCTCGGCGTGCCGCTCACCCTGCTCTCTATGCCCGAGGACGCGGAGGCGGCGGTGATCGAAATGGGCATTTCGGGCTTCGGCGAGATGACCCGCCTTTCGGCAATGGCTCAGCCCACGATCTGCGTGCTCACGGTCATCGGCTGCTGCCACCTCGAGAATCTCGGCGACCGCGACGGAGTGCTCAGGGCAAAGACCGAGATGTTCGCAAACGCCCGCGAGGGAGCTTCCTTCGTGCTCAACGGCGACGACGACAAGCTCTCGACGATAACCGAGGTGAACGGAACAAAGCCGATCTTCTTCGGACTCGACGGCAAAAACCGCTATCACGCGGAGAATATAGAAAACAACGGCGAGGGCGGCGTGAGCTGCGCCCTCTGCTTCGACGGCAGGAGGCTCGACGTCACCATCCCCGCTATCGGCAGCTATATGGTTTCAAACGCGCTGGCGGCGGTCGCGGTCGGAAGGCTCCTCGGACTCAGCGACGAGCAGCTCATAAACGGCGTGCGGGCATACAAAACGGTCGGCAGCCGCGCGAATGTCATCAATACGGACAAAATCAGGATCATAGACGACTGCTACAACGCGAACCCGACCTCCGTGAAGGCGTCGCTCGATACGCTTGTGAATTTTAAGGGCAGGCGGGTAGCGATCCTCGGAGATATGAAGGAGCTGGGCAAGGATGAGCTCGCGCTCCATTTTGAGACCGGAAAGTACGCCCGCGAAAAGGGCGTCGAGGAGGTCGTCGCCGTGGGACCTCTCGCGAGGGAGCTCGCGAAGGGCGCTGACGGAAAATGGTTTGAGGATCTCGAGAGCGTCAAGCAGGCGCTTCCGGGACTCATAAGGGAGGGCGACACAGTGCTTGTTAAGGCGTCGCACTCCATGCAGTTTGAAAAAATAACGGAATTTTTAAGGACGCTTTAACGGCAAAGCCGCGGTATAGGGATGAAACAGCAAAGCCGCGGAATCGCGGAAAAATGATGAAACAACGATGAAACAACGATGAAACAACGATGAAAAACGGAGGAATGTCAAATGTCAGTTTCTTACATGACCCACCCGCTTATCAAGCACAAGATCACAATGCTCAGAAAAACCACCACCGGCACCAACGAATTTCGCAAGATAGTTGAGGAGATCGCTATGCTCATGGGCTACGAGGCTCTTTCCGATCTGCCCACCACCGACGTGCCGATCAAGACTCCGATCGAGGACACCGTCCAGCCCGTAATCGACGGCAAGAAGCTCGCCGTAGTTCCCATCCTAAGGGCGGGACTCGGCATGGTCAACGGTATCCTCGCGCTCGTTCCCAGCGCCAAGGTCGGTCATATCGGACTGTACCGCGACCCCGAGACTCACCTCCCCCACGAGTACTACTGCAAGCTGCCCGAGAGCATCGGCGAAAGGCAGATCGTCGTCGTCGATCCCATGCTCGCTACCGGCGGCTCGGCGATCGCGGCTGTTGATTTCATCAAGCAGCGCGGCGGCAGAAAGATAAAATTCATGTCCGTTATCGCCGCTCCCGAGGGAGTCAGCGCGCTCATGCAGGCTCACCCCGATATCCAGCTCTACGTCGGCTGCCTCGACCGCTGCCTCAACGAAAACGCCTATATCTGTCCCGGTCTCGGCGACGCGGGAGACAGGATCTTCGGAACAGCGTAAGCTGCCCGAAGCTATAATTACAAATTTAAGCTTTACCGCCCGGCTCGCGTTTTTTTGCCGGGCGGTTTTTGTGATCGAGGAGAAAAAACGTGCTGTTTAGGTGAACAAATCCGCGTTTTCTTATTGCGCACAAGTAAAATACATGGTAAAATATTATTATTTGGAAAGGAGATGCAAACTATGAAAAAACTGATATCACTCACCCTTATCGCAGGTCTGCTGCTGTCGTTGTTTTCGGCAATTCCCGTGTATGCGGGCGAATTCGTTACTGTGGGGGATCTTGATTTTGCGATCTATGAAAACGGAACGGCAGTTTTGGCGGGACGGTATTTTGAATCGGAGGAAACCGATCTGGTCGTTCCCGCTTATGTCCGCGGTTGCCCTGTTATACGCGTCAGCGAATCCGCGTTCGAGTCTACGGATATAGAAAGCATTTCCCTGCCCTCAACAGTTCTTACGATCGAAAAAAACGCCTTCAAGGACTCAATGCTCGAGAGCATTTATGTTCCCTCCTCGGTGACCGAGATAGGCTACGGAGCCTTTGAAAATACTCCGTGGCTGGACGGGCAAAGCGGCACCGTATACGCCGGAAATGTGTTATACATCTACAAGGACGACGGCTCCGAGTTGATCAAAGTGCGGGACGGCGCTGTTTCCGTGACTTCCTACGCGTTTTCCTATTGCTCGGACATCAGGGAAATAGCCTTTCCCGATTCGCTTGAAAAAATTTCCGACAACTGCTTCTACCAATGCTCGGGACTCAGGAAGGTCACCCTCGGAAAAAACCTGAAAACCATAGAAAAAAACGCGTTCTCCTTCTGCCGGAATCTGCGCGAAGTAAATTTGTCCGATGCGACCTCGCTCGAATCCGCAAAGAGCGCTTTCTACGGCTGCTCCTCACTGGAGGAGGTGACCTTGCCCGACAGCCTCGCCGAAATGACCGATATGTTCAAATACTGCACGTCGCTGAAAAAGGTGACTCTCGGCGAAAGCGTAAGCTCGGCTGCCGGCGCCTTCAGAGAATGCACCTCACTTGAGACAATGGTTTTCCGCTGCAACACAATAACCGCGGGAATGTTTTGGGAGCGACCTTACAGCTATCCCGTTTACGCAAAAAATCTGTACTTTGAAAACACCGTAAAAATTGTCGGAGCAGGCGCTTTTAAGAAAACGTACTTTCCGAACCTCGAAAATGTCACCATCCATTGCGAAAGCATAGGAGAAGGACTTACCGGATCCACGTGCAAAAATGTTTACGCGGGCAGGGAGATGACTGCCTTTGATTATAATTACAACAATGACCCGCTGGACACGATCACCATTGAGGATCTCGACTCATGGTGCCGCGCCGAATTCACCGGCAGGACGATCAGGAGCAATACGCGGCTGTACTTCGACGGAGAGCTCATAGTCGACCTCGTGCTTCCGGATACCGTGCCCTGTATCTCCGACTGCGCTTTCCTTAACTATAATTATTTGCAAAGCGTTATTATTCCCGACAGCGTGACCTCGATCGGGGATAACGCTTTCTGCGGCACGGGAATCAAAACCGCAGTGCTTCCGAAATCAAACGTGACCATAGGTTCGAACGCATTCTCCTTTTGCTCCGAGCTGGAGGAAATACACATTTACGGCTCCACGGTCAGCATAGGCGAAGACGCCTTTACCGATGACGATAAGCTCACAAAAATCTACACGGACGACCTCAGGGGCTACAGCGAGACCACACACGAGAATTACGGCTCTTCCCCGACAGACAACTTCGGCTCCATATACCGCAAGGGCGAGCGGCTGAACGATCTTATTATCCCCTACAAAACAACGGCAGTCGAAAGCTATACATTTTATAACACCGCAAATATTTCCGGCATAATTGTGCCCGACACCGTCACACGTATCGGACCCTTTGCCTTTAATACTTTTATCGGATCGTTTGAGGAGAGCAGTGTGCTGCACGAATCTCCATATATGGTCATTCCTGCCTCGGTAACCGAAATCGGAATATCCGCGACAACCGGAACAATATACGGCTACCCCGGCTCTTATGCACATACATACGCGAAAAATAATTACATTGAATTTTTCCCGATCGCCGATTACACGGACAGCGACACGGGAATAATCGCGACCGCTCCGCTGGAGTACGGACTGGACGCCGACGAAATATATGATAGCGACATTTTTGATAAGATCGATTCCCTCGACCCGGACAACTGCCGTCTTTTCAATATCTCGCTGAACATAAACGGCACGACCGTTCAGCCGCCCATCCTGACCACCGTTCGCATCCCCGTTTCCGATCCCGACAGCAAGGTCTACAGGATCGAGGACGACTACTCCCTCACCGATATGGAGGCGGTTTATGACAACGGCTACCTGATTTTTGTGACCGATCACTTCAGCTATTACGCCGTAGGCACGGATGAAAACGGCGGCGCAGCGATCGGCGACGTGAACGGCGACGGAAATATCGACGTTGACGATGTCCTCGCGATCCAAAAGCATATCGCAAAGCTTGAGATCCTCAGCGGGAACAGACTCGCGGCGGCCGATACGGACGGAAACGGTACCGTCGACATCAGGGACGCCACCCTGCTGCAAAAATATATCGCAAAATATGATGTGACACTCGGCTGACGCTGCTTTTGTTTTCCCGTAACGTATAATATTATGTAATATAGTTTTACCGCCCGGCTCATGTGATTTGAGCCGGGCACTTTTGTTTTACCGCTCAAAAAGTTACAAAAAATTTAAAAACGCAATTGAAAAGACTTTACAAAAGCCGTCAAAAGTGATAAAATTTAGAGTAACAAAGTGTGTGATCTTTTGTAATAATCGAAAAGCGTTGCACATTCGCGGCGTTTGATTCCCCATGCCGTGTAATTTTAAAGGAGGATGTATTCCAATGGCAAGAAAAATGAAAACCATGGACGGTAACAGCGCGGTCGCTCACGTTTCCTACGCGTTCACAGACGTTGCTGCTATCTATCCCATCACACCTTCTTCCGTTATGGCTGACCTTACCGATAAGTTTTCGGCAGCCGGTCAGAAGAACCTCTTCGGAAGAGAAGTTCAGGTAACTGAAATGCAGTCCGAGGGCGGCGCAGCAGGCGCTGTTCACGGCTCTCTCGCGGCGGGCGCTCTCACCACCACCTACACCGCTTCTCAGGGCTTACTGCTGATGATTCCCAATATGTACAAGATGGCGGGCGAGCTGCTCCCCGGCGTTATCCACGTTTCGGCGCGCGCTCTCACCAGCCACGCTCTCTCGATCTTCGGCGATCATTCGGATATCTACGCCTGCCGCCAGACAGGTTACGCCATGCTCTGCTCCAACAACCCCCAGGAGTGTATGGATCTCGGCGCTGTGGCTCACCTCACCGCTATCAAGGGCAGAGTTCCCTTCCTGCACTTCTTTGACGGCTTCCGCACCTCTCACGAGGTCCAGAAGATCGAGGAGTGGGATTATGCTGATCTGGGCGATATGCTCGACTGGGACGCCGTTGAGGAGTTCCGCCGCCGTTCGCTCAACCCCGAGCACCCCGTGACCAGAGGTACCGCTCAGAATGACGATATCTTCTTCCAGGCGAGAGAAGCCTGCAACCCCTATTACGACGCTGTACCCGAGGTAGTTATCGAGTACATGAACAAGGTGAACGAGAAGATCGGCACCGATTACAAGCCCTTCAACTACTACGGCGCTCCCGACGCGAAGCACGTTATCGTAGCCATGGGCTCTGTCTGCGACTGCGCCGAGGAGGTAGTTGATTACCTCAACGCCGCAGGCGAGAAGGTCGGCCTGCTCAAGGTCAGACTTTACCGTCCCTTCGTCGGCAAGTATATGACCGACGAGCTTCCCGATACTGTTGAGACCATCTCCGTCCTCGACAGAACAAAAGAGCCCGGCTCCATCGGCGAGCCCCTGTTCCTCGACGTTCTCGCGGCTGTCAACGACAGCAAGTTTGCGGGCGTAAAGGTATTCGGCGGCAGATACGGCCTCGGCTCCAAGGACACAACCCCCGGAGATATCATCGCCGTTTACAGAAACGCCGAGGCTGAGGCTCCCAAGAAGAGATTCACCATCGGCATCAAGTTCTGGGGTCTCGGCGCGGACGGCACCGTCGGCGCCAACAAGAACTCCATCAAGATCATCGGCGACCACACCGATATGTACGCTCAGGGCTACTTCGCCTATGACTCCAAGAAGTCGGGCGGTCTTACCGTATCTCACCTGCGCTTCGGCAGCACTCCCATCAAATCCACCTATTACATTTCAAAGGCTGACTTCGTCGCCTGCCATAACCCCTCTTACGTCGACAAGTACGAGATCGTCAACGACCTCAAGGAGGGCGGCTCCTTCCTGCTCAACTGCGCTTGGGACGTTGAGGAGCTTTCAAAGCGCCTTCCCGACGAGATGAAGAGGATCCTCGCAGAGAGAAAGATCAACTTCTACACCATCGACGCTATCAAGATCGGCAAAGAGATCGGTCTGGGCGGACGCGTCAACACCGTTCTGCAGTCAGCGTTCTTCAAGATCGCGGACATCATTCCCGCCGAGGAAGCCAAGCAGTACATGAAGGACGCCGCCAAGAAGTCCTATATGAAGAAGGGTCAGGCTATCGTTGACATGAACTATGCCGCTATCGACAGAGGCATGGAGGACGTCAAGAAGGTCGAGATCCCCGCCGAGTGGGCAAGCTGCACAGGCGGTATGCCCGAGGATAAGGCAGAGGGTCAGGGCGCTCTGGTCGAGTACGTAAACGGCATTCTGAAGCCCGTTAACGCTTACAAGGGCAACAAGCTCCCCGTTTCCGCCTTCAAGGATCATATCGACGGCACCTGCCCCAACGGTTCCTCCGCGTTTGAGAAGCGCGGCATCGCCGTTGACGTTCCCGAGTGGCAGAGCGCGAACTGCATCCAGTGCAACCGCTGCGCCATCGTTTGCCCGCACGCCGTTATCCGTCCCGTTCCCATGACCGACGCCGAGCTCGCCGCCGCTCCCGAGGGCACCGACGCTATCCCGATGATCGGACTCAAGGAACTCAAGTTCGCTATGACAGTTTCCACCCTCGACTGCACCGGCTGCGGCGCCTGCGCTCAGGTTTGCCCGGGCAAGAAGGGCGAGAAGGCCCTCGTTATGAAGCCCATCGACAGCCAGAGAGCAAAGCAGGCTGTATTCGATTACGGTCTTACCATCGACGAGAAGCCCGAGGTCGCGGAGAAATTCAAGGCTTCAACAGTTAAGGGCAGCCAGTTCAAGCAGCCCCTGCTCGAATTCTCCGGCGCCTGCGCGGGCTGCGGCGAGACTCCCTACGCGAAGCTCGTTACCCAGCTCTTCGGCGACAGAATGTTCATCGCCAACGCGACAGGCTGCTCCTCCATCTGGGGTGCATCCGCTCCCGCTACTCCTTACACAACCAACAAGAAGGGCTTCGGTCCCGCTTGGATGAACTCCCTCTTCGAGGATAACGCCGAGTTCGGTCTCGGTATGGCTCTCGCTCAGAAGGCTATCCGCAACAGACTTGCCGGATATGTGACCGAGATCAAGGACGCGACAGACAACGCTGAGCTCAAGGCTGCCTGCGAGAACTATCTCGATACAATCACCGATTCCACCGCTTCGCGCGCCGCTACCGACGTTCTTATCGCGGAGCTCGAAAAGGCAGTTGACGACGCTAAGGTCGGCGAGCTTGCCAAAAAGACCCTCGTTGACAAGGACGAGCTTGCCAAGAAGTCCATGTGGATCTTCGGCGGCGACGGCTGGGCTTATGATATCGGCTTCGGCGGTCTTGACCATGTTATCGCCTCCGGCGAGAACGTCAACATCCTCGTATTCGATACCGAGGTTTACTCCAACACCGGCGGACAGTCCTCAAAGGCTACTCCTATCGGCTCTGTCGCTCAGTTCGCGGCTGCCGGTAAGGCTGTCAAGAAGAAGGACCTCGCCGCTATCGCGATGAGCTACGGCTATGTTTACACCGCTCAGGTCGCGATGGGCGCCGACAACAACCAGGTTCTCAAGGCTATCGTTGAGGCTGAAAGCTACAACGGACCTTCGCTGATCATCTGCTATGCTCCCTGCATCAACCACGGCATCAAGGGCGGCATGGGCATCGCTCAGCTCGAGGAGAAGAAGGCTGTTGACGCGGGTTACTGGAATATGTTCCGCTATGATCCCCGTCTGGCTGACGAGGGCAAGAATCCCTTCCAGCTCGACTCAAAGGCTCCCACAGCTTCCTACCGCGACTTCATCATGGGCGAGGTTCGCTACAACGCCCTTACCCGTTCCTTCCCCGAGAGAGCAGAGAAGCTCTTCACCGAGGCCGAGGAGATCGCGGAGAAGAAGTACGCTCACCTCAAGCAGCTCTCCGAGCTTTAATGGTAAGCTGACCGCATAAATCAATGCAATAATGAAGCGCCCGACTTTAAAAGCCGGGCGCTTTTTATACTCCGTGAAAGCTCAGCTAAAAAACGGAAAAAATATAAGACAAGCAAAGAGGACGGCTCTTCTGCGATTTCGAGCCGTCCTCTTGAATTTTTGTATGATGGGAAATTACAATGCTTCGTATAACGGCAATACCTTTTGTATGAGATTATACGAGATTATACGATAATTAATAACGCGGCGCAAAGAACGAGTTTTGACCCGCCGTCGCAGAAGGTTTGCGGTCTATCCTGCATTTTCAAAAGGCGGATAAAGCGCCCATGGCGTAAAGGCGGATAAAGCGCCTATGGCGCCCATAGCGCCCATGGCGCTAAGCTCCGAAAAAGTCCTTTGCCGCATCGACCGCTTCCTTCGCGTCGCGGCAATAATAATCGGCTCCGATTTTCTCGGCGTATTCCTTTGTCAGCACCGCGCCGCCGACCATGATCCCGCAAAAGCTCGAGCCGTCGGGATTTTGCAGCTCCTCAGCCGCGCGGATAAGGGAGATGGTTTCCTCCATGCTGCCCAGAGTCGTCGTCATCAGAGCGGAAAGACCGATCAGGCGCGTCTTTTGCTCGATCGCCGTTTCGACCACCAGCTTGGGATCGACGTCCCTTCCGAGATCGATCACGGTGTAGCCGTAGTTGTCGAGCAGAACCTTAACGATGTTCTTTCCGATGTCGTGGATGTCGCCCTTGACGGTCGCGAGTATGATCTTTCCCTTGCTGACCGAGCCGCCGCCCTGACGCGAAAGCTCGCGCTTTATCACCTCAAAGCATTCCTGGGTGGTGTTCGCGCTCCTGATAAGCTGCGGCAGGAAGATCTTGTTTTTCTCAAAATCCTCGCCGACCCTGTCGAGCGCGGGGATGAGCTTGGTATTGACGATCTCCATCGCGTCAACGGTTTTCAGCAGCCTTTCGGTCGCGGCAGCCGCCTCGCCTTTAAGCCCGCTGCAAACAGCGGTGAAGAGGTCGGCTTCCTTTTCGACCGCCGGAGCCGCTTTCTTGGGTTCCCCGCCGTAGGCGGCTATGAAATCGAGCGAGCTGCGGTCGATCCCCGCCAGCACCCGGTAAGCACGGACGGCGCCTGTCATGACGTCGATGTTCGGATTGATGATAGGCAGATCGAGCCCTTCCTCGAGCGCCATCGTCAGAAAGACGGAGTTCACAAGCTCGCGGTTCGGAAGTCCGAAGGAGATGTTGGAAACTCCGAGACAGGTCTTGCAGCCCAGCTCGGTCTTGACCCTGTGGAGAGCCCTGAGCGTTTCGCGGCAGGCGTCCTGCTCCGCCGAAACGGTGAGCGTGAGGCAGTCGATGAAAATATCCTCGCGCGGGATGCCCAAAGCCTCGGCGCGGCTGACGATGCGCTTCGCGATCTCAAAGCGTCCCTCGGCGGTCTTTGGGATGCCGCCCTCGTCGAGGGTGAGTCCGACAACCGCGGCTCCGTATTTTTTGACGAGCGGGAGCACCGCCGAAAGGCTTTTTTCCTCGCCGTTCACGGAATTGACGATCGGCTTGCCGTTGTAGGCGCGAAGTCCCGCCTCGAGCACCGAGGGCTTGGTGGAGTCGATCTGCAGGGGCGCGTCGCAGACGCTCTGGATGGCTTTAAGAACGCGCACCATCATCTTTTTTTCGTCGATCTCGGGATGACCCACGTTTACGTCGAGTATTTCCGCGCCGCCCTGAACCTGACTCAGCGCCTGGGATAAGATGTAGTCGATATTGTTTTCCGCCAGAGCCTGCTTGAACAGCTTTTTGCCCGTCGGGTTGATCCTCTCGCCGATGATCCGCGGCCGGTCGATCTCGACGACCGTTGCCGCCGAGCAAACCGAGGAGCAGGCTGTTTTCGCGGTCGGGATATAGCTTTTGCCCGAGAGCATTTTTTTCAGCTCCGTGATGTATTCGGGATCGGTGCCGCAGCAGCCGCCGACGAATTTGACTCCGAAGGGCAGCAGTTTCTCAACGTAAGCGGCGAATTGACCGGGCGTGATATCGTATTCGTTTGAATTGGGATCGGGAAGCCCCGCGTTAGCCTTGACGATCAGCGGAAGGCTTGTATATCTGCTCATTTCCTCAACGACGGGAGCCAGCTCGTCGGGCCCCAGAGAGCAATTCACGCCCAGAGCGTCGACCCCCAGACCGCTCAGGGTCAGAGCCGCCGCCGCGGGGGAAACGCCCGTGAAGGTGCGGCCGTTCTTCTCAAAGGTCATCGTCGCCAGAACGGGCTTGTCGCTATTTTCCTTAGCCGCGAGCACCGCCGCCTTCAGCTCGTAAAGGTCGGTCATGGTTTCGATCACGATCAGGTCGGCTTTTCTGCCCGCGACGACCTGCTCCCTGAAATATTCGTAAGCCTCGTCAAAGCTCAGCGAGCCGGCAGGCTCAAGCAGCATACCGATGGGACCGATATCCAGCGCGACCAGCGCGTCGCTGCCCTCGCAGGCTCTTTTCGCGTTGCGGACGCCCGCGCCGATTATCTCGGCGACGGTGTGACCGCTTCCCGAGAGCTTGTAGGAATTCGCGCCGAAGGTGTTGGCGTAAACGATATCCGCGCCCGCCTCGATATAGCGGCGGTGGAAGCCCTCGATAAGCCCGGCGCGGGTGAGGTTGAGCGTCTCGGGCGAATGGTTGAAGCGCGCTCCGCTCTTTTGGATGAGCGTGCCCATCGCGCCGTCGAGCAATATAAAATCCTTTTGAAGGAGAGTTTTAAAATCCACAGTGTTCACCTTGTTTTCTGTATTTGCAGCTCCCGCGCATATCGCAAGACGCGCAGCCGCGTTTTTTAGCGGTCAAGGGGGAGGAGGAGAAGCCCACGACTGCCGTGACCGACTTTGAGGGGATCATCAGCAGGCTCTCGTTGAGCGTCAGCCCTATCCTTCTGGGCGCGTCGAGCAGCGCAAGTATGGTTTTCTGCGTTTCAAGGGGATAATCCCCGTAGCCGGGACTGAAGCGGAAGGTCATAAATAGCTCGGGAAGCTGTTCAGCGAGCATTTCGTCGATCCTGCCGCAGACCTGTTCTATCGCGACCCCCGCCAATGCGTCTAGCACGACCGCGCGCGACATATCGGTGACCTGAGCGACGCGCAGCAGCCTGTCAACCTCCGCGCCGAGAGTGGCGCAGAGCACCGCCGCCTTGCGGCAGCCCTCGAGGTGCGCCTTGATATCCTCGCCGCGAGTCAGCTCCGCGCAGGGCAGGTCGATGAATTTGTAAAGATATTTCGGGCGCGCCGCCGAGATCAGCTCCTTCTCGCAGTCGGAGAGCAGCGCGCTCAGCCGTTCATCCGGCTCCCTGCTCCCGCCGCCCAGATACCTGACCGCCTCGGCTCTGTCGAGCGGCTCGAGCGTCATCAAAGCAGACTCCTGACCGCCTCGCTGATTTTGCGGGCGACGTAAGGGTTGTTCATCGTGTAGAGGTGGATGCCGTCGACGCCGTTAGCGATCAGGTCGACGATCTGCTCGACCGCGTAGGCTATGCCCGCGTCGCGCAGAGCCTCGGGCTTGTGCTCGTACCTCTGCATTATTTTTGAAAACTTCGGAGGCAGGCTCGCACCGCACATCGAAACCATGCGCTCGATCTGCTTTTTGTTGGTCACGGGCATGATCCCAGCCTCGATCGGCACGTCTATCCCCGCGATCCTAGCGCGCTGCAGAAAGGCGTAGAATACCGAATTGTCAAAGAAGAGCTGGCTGATCAGATGGGTCGCGCCCGCGTCGACCTTTTTGCGCAGATTGAGGATGTCCGCGACCTCGTCCTCAGCCTCACCGTGAACCTCCGGATAGCAGGCGCCGCCGAGGTCAAAATCCCCGCGTCCGCGGATATATTCGCAGAGCTCGCTTGCGTACTTAAAATCCTTTTGAGGCTCGACGCCCTCGATCCTGTCGCCGCGCAGCGCCAGGATATTTTCGATATTGTGAGCCTTGAAATCCTCAAGAGTGCTGTCGATCGCCGCCCGCGTGCTGTTCACGCAGGTGAGGTGAGCCACCGACTCGACCCCGAGCTCGTTCTTGATCCGCGAGGCGATCTCGCAGGTGCGGCTGTGACCGCCCGTGCCGCCCGCGCCGTAGGTTACGCTCACGAAATCGGGCGAGAGCGCGCAGATCTCCTCAAGCCGCTCATATACCGATTCTATAGGCGAGTCCTTCTTAGGCGGAAAGACCTCGAAGGAAAACACCGTTTTGTCCTTGTTGTTAAAAAGCGAGGTTATTTTCATTAGTGATCACCCTCCAAACGCTATGCCAAGAGTATACCACAATTATTAAAAAAACACAATCATTTCCGAAAAATTGCCCGCGAGTCAGCGAAAGCCCCCGATCCAGCAGTTGAACACGGTGATCGAGGTAAATACAGGCGAGCACCCGCCGATGACTTTCTTGCTGGAAATGTATAAAAATGCTTTTTTATTGAATGTAATAAAAACCCTTGACAAACCGACCGAAAGATGCTATAATAATTAAGCTCAAGAGAGCATGTTATATATCGCGGGATAGAGCAGTTCGGTAGCTCGTCGGGCTCATAACCCGAAGGTCGTTGGTTCAAATCCTTCTCCCGCAACCAAGTCTGATTCGGTAATTGATACAATCGTATTGATTACCGAATCGTTTTTTTATGTCCTGAAAACGGCTTGGGGAGTGTGTTTTTGATATAGCAGAGGGTGCAGCGGGTTTTCCGGAGATGATTTGCATTACAAAAATGGATCACAGCCTGAACAAAACAAGCCGTAACCCGAAAGCTATCGTTTCAATCGTTTTAAAATAATCTTGATTTTTTATAAGGTTATGATATAATAATCTTAATTAATCAGCATATGAAACAACAAGCTCCGTCGGTGATACCGGATAAGCCAAACGCGGATAGTGTTATTTTACGCTGTTTAGTTAAACAAATTGTAAATTTGACAGAAATATCAAGGAATCGTCATTCCGGTTCTTGCCCTTGAGAAAGCAGAGATAAACCTTTGGTGCGTAATCTGTTTTTCTGTGGCTTTACACCATACTTGCTTAGGCTGTTTTTAACTGTCTTAGTAGTGTTGCGTGTAAAGCACCCGATTCGGATCAGTTGAGTCCATACACGCGGCAGTGTATGGGCTTTTATTATTGATCCGGACGGGAGGTGAACTGATGAGAATTACAAGGCAAAAAGCGATGCGTATTTGGGAAAGGCACTACGGCGGCTCCGAATATGCCGAGGATTTTCACGGGTACTTTATGTGCAAAAGCGGTTACGGAAATCCAGATTTTTATATTTGGTACAACGGAAAGAAACTGTATTGCGGATGGAACATTCACCATATTCTTCCCATAGCGTTAGGAGG
>CACYIC010000053.1 GCA_902774325.1 uncultured Ruminococcus sp. | reverse complement strand
TGTACTCACTGTAATTCCTTGAGCTTCTTCACTCAAAGTCATTACGGGTTTCTTTCTTTCCTTATTGTTCAATTTTCAAGGTTCTATGCACCTTTTGGGGTTTTGGTCTTTCCGCTTTCGCGTCGCCGCGCCTCAACAGTGCAAGTGTTATTATATAGTAAATCATCCCATTTGTCAAGACTTTTTTTGAAAAAAATTTATCCTGTTTTTTACCGTCGGATCATGCCGTTTTTCCCCGCTGTAATGCGGTTTTTCGAGGATTTGCCTTCACCTGCTTTTCACCTTCGGCTCGATTTATCGTCTATTTCAACAATTGAATCGCCTTCTGTTTATACATCTTTCACAAAGTTTCAAAAACTTAGCAAAAAAGTATGGATTTTTCTTGATTTTATGGTATTATATATTTACCGAAAAGAATTATACTTTCGGAAAAACGGATACCGAGGTGATTTTCCATGGGAAGCAATAAGATTATCACGATTACCAGGCAGTATGGCTCCGGCGGGCATGACATCGGCAAGGCTGTCGCCGACAGGCTCGGCATATCTTTTTATGACAAGGAATTGATATCATTGGTTGCCAAGGAAAGCGGTATTGCTCCCGAGGTATTCGAGAACGCTGATGAGCGCGCTACCAACAGCCTGCTCTATTCCCTTTCTGTGGGGCTCTATAATTACGGCAACGGCTTTTCTTCCACTATGGACGATCTGCCGGTCAATGACAAGCTCTATATTCTACAGCATAAGATCATTAAGGAAAAAGCCGAATCGGAAAAATTTGTGGTAGTGGGAAGATGCGCCGACTACATATTGAGAAAGTACGATAACGTTGTAAAGGTCTTTATCTATGCCGAGCTCGAAAGCAGAAGCAATCCCGAAAACTACGACTTGTGCATCAACACGACTCGCCTGAGTGTTGAGCAAGCGGCAGATCTTATCTTGAATTATCTTGAAATAATCGGATAGATCCCGCATATTCGCCGAACTCCTGAATATACTGTAGCATTACACTTTTATTTAGGAGGTGAAAATAATGAAATTTATCGTAAGAGATATCGACGATTTTATCTTCGGCAATGAAGAATGGTACGAAAGCGAAAGATAAGCTTAATATCGGGGAATTATTGAAATACTTTTTCATTGACATAGAAGGTAAGAATTAAAAAGCTCGAGCTGCCTCGGAGAGATCCAAGGCAGCTCTTTTCCTTTCCATATTGTATAGTATTCTTGCCCCTGAAACGAAACGAGGGCTCTCGGTTTATAATATGACGCGGAAAAAGCAGTTATTCATCGCCGCCCGTAAAGGTTAGCGGATCGACAAAGGTTCCGTTTGCCTTTACCGAAACATGGATATGGTTTTTGTCGTTAGCCTCGAATGGAACCACGCCGACAGTTCCTATTTCCTGCTTTGGCTCTATGCTGTCGCCCTTTTTGACGCCGACCGAGCCCAAGCCGCTGTAAATGCAGACGATATTGTTCACTGAGATCTCGACAGTTTTTCCGAACATCTTGTCATCCCTGACGGAGGTGACCTCTCCGCCCGCCATCGCGTAAACAGGGTCGCCGAGCTCTCCCTCAAAATCGACTCCGGTGTGCGGCTTCCAAACGTTCAGAGTTTTGAAATAGACGCTGTCCTTGCTGTACTCGCGCGTTACCTTTCCGTCCTTCGTCGGATATTGCAGGCTCAAATCGACCGAGAGCATGGTTTCGAGCGCGTCGGGTCGAGAGGCTTCGGAAGCCGGCTCTGTCATCGGCTCCGAAGCTTCTGTTATCTCCTCGAGCCGCGAAGCCTCTTCATCCCCGGACTTCCTGCCGAGATTGTCTCCTATCGTCGGTTCCTCCGGCTTAGGGGCTGTCACTCCGTAGACAGGCTGATTGACCTCGAGCGCCGCAGTGGGCGACTCCGCCTTCAGCGATTTGAGATTATTGCCCGTAACGGTGTTATATGTTGAATAAACAGCCATAATGATCGCCGCGAGGCATATTACAAACGCCGCGTAAAAGCCGATCCTTTCGCGGCGCCCTTTTCCTTTGTTGTAGCTTTCGTAATATTTGCTCATAAAAAGCACCTCCGCTCATAGTATGGGCGGAGGCGCGGTCTTTTATTCATATATTCTGTTTTCGATCAAATAACTCCGGAAGGCTTAAGCTATGAGCTCGATTTGAAGGCGGAATTATTATCACAAAACCTTGTAGCCCTGCGCTTCCACAGCTTCCTTGAGAGTCTCAAAGGGAACGCTTTCGCTCAAGGCGCAAACCGCGCTGCCCTTCTCGTGGCTCACCTGAGCCGAAATCACGGCGGGAACAGCTTCTAACGCCTGCTTTACCCTTGCCTCGCAGTGAGGGCACATCATTCCTTCGATCTTTAAGGTGGTTTCCATATTCATTTTGCTTTGCTCCTTTTCTTTTGTAATTATATTATTATCGGTGTTTTCCGATTCCGATACCTTTTTGGGTCTGATCCTCGCGAAATTAAGTCTGAGCGCGTTCGTCACAACGCAAAAGCTCGAAAGACTCATTGCCGCCGCTCCGAACATCGGATTCATCTGCCAATGGAAGAGCGCGATATAAGCTCCCGCCGCCAGCGGGATCCCTATTATATTATAGAAGAACGCCCAGAAAAGGTTTTCTCTGATATTCCTGAGCGTCGCCCTTCCGAGTCTTATGGCTGCGGGAACATCTCCGAGGCGGCTTTTCATCAGAACTACGTCGGCGGAGTCAATCGCGACGTCGGTCCCCGCTCCTATCGCTATTCCGACGTCCGCGGCGGTGAGAGCGGGCGCGTCGTTGATCCCGTCTCCTACCATCGCCGTCTTTCCGCTCTTTTTCAGCTCCCTGATGGCGCTTTCCTTGCCGTCGGGAAGAACTCCCGCGATCACCTCGTCAACGCCCGCCTGCTTTCCTATGGCGCGGGCGGTTTTTTCATTGTCGCCCGTGAGCATAACTACGCGCAGCCCAAGCTCCCGAAGCTCGGCGACAGCCTCGCGGCTGTCCGGCTTTAGGGTGTCGGCGACCGCGATGATACCGAGAAGTTTATTTCCTTCAGAGAAATAAAGCGGCGTTTTTCCCTGCTCGGCGAGCTTTTCCGCTGTCCGCGACAGCTCGCCGCTCACGCTTG
Organism: uncultured Ruminococcus sp.; assembly: GCA_902774325.1. Lineage (GTDB taxonomy): Bacteria > Bacillota > Clostridia > Oscillospirales > Acutalibacteraceae > Ruminococcoides. Next base: position 7,382 of record CACYIC010000053.1, on the reverse strand, counting down.
CCGATCGAGAAATATATGAAAGATTGCCGCCGCGCAGCTCCTCTCCCTCAAAGCTGCCCGACAGACCGTTTCCCGAATGAACGGTCAGATCGGCGACCGGAAGAAGCCTTATTCCGTCCTCTCCCGCCTTCTTCATTATCGCCTTGGCAAGCGGGTGCTCGCTGCCGTTCTCAAGCGAGGCGGCGACGGAAAGAAGCCGCGCGGAGTCGCCCGAAACGGATATTATATCTGTGACCTCCGGCTCCCCGCTTGTAATGGTTCCCGTTTTGTCGAGGACAACGGTTTTGATCCTGCCTGTTTCCTCAAGCGAAACAGCGGTTTTGAAGAGGATGCCGTTGCGAGCTCCGACGCCGTTTCCGACCATTATAGCCACGGGAGTAGCGAGTCCCAAAGCGCAGGGACAGCTTATCACCAGAACCGAGATCGCCCTCGCGAGCGAGAAGCCGACGCTCTCTCCGACGAGCATCCAGATGATCGCGGTGACAAAGGCTATTCCGATCACTACCGGAACAAATACGCCGGAGACCTTGTCCGCGATCTTAGCTATCGGCGCCTTGGTAGCGGCAGCGTCGCTGACCATTTTTATGATCTGCGAAAGTGTGGTGTCCTCCCCGACAGCCGTCGCCTCGCACTTGATAAAGCCCGAGCGGTTGACCGTCGCGGCTGAAACCGCGTCGCCCTCCTTCTTGTCAACAGGCACGCTCTCGCCCGTGAGAGCGGCTTCGTCCACCGCCGTCACACCCTCGAGGATGACTCCGTCTACCGGGATATTCTCTCCGGGGCGCACAACAAATATGTCCCCGCGCTTGACTTTTTCGATCCCCACCGTGGTTTCCGCGCCGTCGACCAGGATCACGGCGGTTTTCGGCGCCAGCTTCATCAGGCTCTTGAGAGCGTCGGTGGTTTTGCCCTTTGAACGCGCCTCCAGAAGCTTTCCGACGGTTATCAGGGTCAGGATCATAGCCGCGGATTCAAAGTAAAACTCATGCGCATAATTCTTCACAAGAATCATATCTCCGTCAAGCTGAGCCTTGGTCATCAAAAACAGATTGACGGTGCTGTAGAGAAACGAAACTCCCGAGCCGAGCGCTACAAGAGTATCCATATTCGGCGCCAGATGTAGCAACCCCTTGAAGCCGCTGACGAAAAACCTCTGGTTTATTATCATTACAACAGCGGCGAGCAAAAGCTGCAAAAGACCTGTCGCGATATGATTTCCCTCGAAAAACGGCGGAAGCGGCAGGGAAAGCATCGAATGACCCATCGAGACGTACATTAGCAGGGCAAGAACAGCCAGCGAGGCGATAAGGCGCTTGAGTATTTTCGGCGTCTCCGTGTCCCTTAGCGCGGCTTCCTCCGATTTGTTTTTTTCACTCCCGGCTCCCTTAACGGAAGCGGTATAGCCCGCGTCCGTGACCGCCTTGATGATTTCCCCCGGAGAGGCGCTGCCCTCTACTCCCATGGAATTTGTAAGCAGACTCACCGAGCAGGAGGTCACTCCTTCTACCTTTGAAACCGCCTTTTCTACTCTCGCGCTGCAGGCGGCGCAGCTCATTCCTCCGATATCATATTGCTGCATCGCTCACCTCATCATCCTTCTGAGCGTTTCCATAAGCTCGTCGACCGTTTCCTCCCTGCCCTCTTTTATATCGCGCACAACGCAGGTGTGGATATGATTTGAAAGCAGCTCTCTGTTGAACGCGTCAAGGGCGGCGTTCGCGGCTGCCGCCTGAGTCAGGATATCCGGACAATAGGCGTCATTTTCAACCATTCGCCGCAGACCGCGGATCTGACCCTCGATACGGCTGAGGCGGTTGAGGAGCTTTTTGCGTTCCTCGTCGCCGCGTTCCTTCGTTCTGTGGGAACAGCATTTTTCGGTATTTATTTTTTCCACGCTATCACCTCAATATACCCTCATGGGGTATCTTATGCTCTTATTATATACCCCTGTAGGGTATTTGTCAAGGTTTATTTCCAAATAAAAAAAAGACACCGCATAAAGCGGTGTCGGAAAAGCAAAATCAGTCTGCGCTGTAGGGAAGCAGAGCAAGGTGACGCGCACGCTTGATCGCTGTTGTGAGGTCGCGCTGATGTCTTGCGCAAGTGCCTGTTACGCGGCGGGGAAGGATCTTTCCTCTCTCCGACATATAACGGCGGAGGCGGGCGATATCCTTGTAGTCGATATGCTCAACCTTGTCAACGCAGAAGCCGCAAACTTTCTTGCGGGACTTTCTGCCGCGGTTGTTAGGTCTGTCTGCCATTTTGAAGTTCTCCTTTCCGAGATTGTCGTATAGTTTCCGCTGTAAGCGGAGTAGTAATTAAATTCAGAACGGTAAATCGTCGTCAAGCGGCATTTCGCGGAATTCATCGTCGGAGCCGCTCTGATATGAGGGCTGAGGACGGGCGGGCTGCTGATTGTAGCTCTGCTGATAGGCGGGAGCCTGCTGATAGCCGCTGCCCTGATATGAGTTCTGCTGATACTGCTGACCGCCGTACTGACTGCCCGAATTATCGCGGCGCTCTCCGGTAAAGGAAACGTTATCCGCGACCACCTCGACCACGTAGCGGTTGGAGCCGTCCTTCGCCTGATAGGTTCTGGACTGGAGCTGACCGTCGACCGCGATCATCGCGCCCTTGCCGAAATAGCGGCATACGAACTCCGCCGCGCTGCGCCAGGCTACGATATCAAAGAAATCCGCCTTGCGCTCCTCGCCGCTCTTGACATAGCTGCGGTCAACCGCGATACGGAAGCTGGTCACGCTTACTCCTGTGGGTGTGGTTTTAAGCTCGGGATCAGATACAAGTCTTCCCATTAAAATAACTCGATTTAACATTTCTGCGTCCTTTCGTGATTCGGGATATACCCTACAATGTGATTATTCGTCTTCCTTCTTGATAATGAGCGAGCGCGCTACGCCTTCGGTGATTCTGAAGATACGGTCAAGCTCCGCGGGGAACTCGGCTGTGCTCTCAAAATCATAGAGAACGTAATAGCCTTCACTTTCCTTGTTGATGAGATAAGCGAGCTTTCTCTTGCCCCACTCGTCAACGTTCTTCAAAGTGGCATTCTTCTCGATGAGGTTCTTGAACTTTTCAACGATGGCCTGGATTCCTTCCTCGCCCTTCTTCATCGAAACGATCATTACCGCCTCATAGTTAGCTGTTACTGCCATTTGCTGCACCTCCTTCTGGACATTATGGCGGCTTTCGCCGCAAGGATTGACGCTTTTTCCGTGCCTGCGCACAAAGCGACATTTATATTATAACAGAAAATGCGCGCTTGTCAAGTCCGTATTTATACTTTTTGATACTTGCCGTTTATACATTTTATTTGAAGGGTCGCCTATACCTACAGTGTACAATTTTATTCTCCCCTTGTCGGTTTTTATCGGCATTTGTACAGATTGACAAATCCAGAAATAGAGGTATAATTTAAGAGTAAGTAATACCATAATTATTTGGGGACAGCATAAGAACAAAAACAATTTTGGAGGGAAATGACTTGATCACTTCAATTTTCAGGGAACACAAGGGCTTTGGAAAGCAGATTTTTTTGCTCTCAAAAAATGAGCTGATAAAGACCTACAAGGGCGCCGTGATAGGTCCCCTTTGGTCGGTCGTAAAGCCGGCCTTCACTATCTTCGTCTATTGGTTCGCCTTTTCGGTCGGAATCAGGAAGCTCAAGGAGGTAGGCATCAATCTCGGCGGTCCCAAGCCGTTTTCAATCGACTTCTTCACCTTCATGTTTATCGGTATCATCCCCTGGTTCTTCATCCAGGACAGCATCGTTCAGGGCGCAAAGACCCTCAGAACGAACCGCCAGTTCGTCACCAAGGTAAAATTCCCGGTTTCGACCATTCTCACCTACACCGGGCTTTCGAGGCTGTACGTCCATCTGTTCCTCGTCGCGATAATGTACATATACGTCCTCTTCCGCATTGGTCCGAGCTGGTACAACCTGCAGTTCTTCTTCTACTGCCCGCTGATGTTCCTCTTCTTCCTGGCGCTCTCGTGGTCGACCGCGCCGATGGCGGCGTTCAGCAAGGACTTTGAGAGCCTCATCGTCTCGATCATGTCGGGCTTCTTCTGGCTTTCGGGAATCATGTACGACTCATATAACAAGGATTTCCCCACGGCGCTCAAGTACGCCATGCTCTGCAATCCGATCAACTTCCTTGTAAACGGCTACCGCAACACCTTCCTCTATCACCGGGCGTTTTTCACCTACAAAACCGAGCTGGTGATCTTCCTGGTCGAGTTCTTCGCCGTTTTCGCCCTGGGTATTTTCAACTACAACCGTCTCAGGAAAAGGCTTCCTGACGTGCTTTGATTCGGAGGCTGTCATGAGTGAACAAACGACTGCGCTTCAGACGAGCGAACAGAATAAATCCATCCGCGCGGCTGAGCCGATAATAACATTCAAAAATGTAAGCAAGACCTATACGCTTTACCGCAGCGACCGCGAACGCTTTCAGGCGCTGTTCTTCAAGCCCCGCCATGCCAAAACCAACAAGGCGCTCAACGACGTCTCCTTTGAGATCATGAAGGGCGAATCCGTCGGTATCGTCGGCGACAACGGCGCGGGAAAGAGTACGCTGCTCAAGATGATAACGGGCGTCGCCTTCCCGGATACGGGCGATATAGTCGTAAACGGCAAGGTAGCGGCTCTGCTCGAGCTCACCGCAGGCTTCTCAATGGAGATGACCGGCAGAGAGAATATCTATCTCAAGGGCTATATCCTCGGTCTTGAGGACAAGTACATCAAGCAGATCGAGGAGCGGGTCATCGAATTTGCCGAGCTGGGAGATTATATCGACCAGCCCGTAAGGACATATTCAAGCGGTATGAAAATGCGCCTCGGCTTCGCGATAAACGTAAATATCGAGCCCGAGGTCCTTGTTATCGACGAGGCTCTCTCCGTCGGCGACGCGAGCTTCAAGAAAAAATGCAAGGAGAAGATCAGGGAGATCATCTCCACCGGCACGACGGTGCTGTATGTAAGCCACAACGCCGACTCCGTCAAGGAGGTCTGCGAACGCGCGATCTACCTGAGAAAAGGCGCCGTGATCTTTGACGGAACCACCGACGAGACGCTCAAGGTATATCAGGATTACAAGGAAAGCATCAAAAATAAAAAGAAGAAAGCGAAATGATGAAATACAAGCTCGACGAATTTCAGGCTGACTGGGCGGAGATGCCCCGGATCGACCGAAAACTCATTGACCACCTCAAAAACAAAACAGTTCTTGTCAGCGGGCGCAACCTTGCCCGCTGTCTTTGCTATGCCCTTTTGTATCAGAACGAGCTGCGCCCGCTGAACATCAGGGTCATTTTTTTCGGAGACAAGAGCGTTTTCGGAGATCATTTCACTTCCCTGACCGCTAACGAGCACTTTCTCTTTGTGGATAATGATTCTTTAGCGGAAATAAAACAGCTTGATTATATAATCCATACCGGGATCTGCAACGAGGAGATCGGGGACTTTGCCCGATCTCTCCCGGAAGAATGCTCTGCGGCTCAGGCGATAGCCGAGGCAGCCGAGGTCTGCGGCGCTCCCGTTATTTATCTCAGCGACAGCCGGATATACGGCGAGCCTAAGCGCGGCAGAGTTTACGCGGAAAACGAATACTCCGGGCTTGACAGCCTCTCCCCCGCCGATTTCGAGGGACAGCTCGTCCGCGCGCTTGAAACGTATTTGAATTGCCTGAAAAAGCAGCGCGGCTTCGAGCTGACCACCCTGCGAACCGGCATTATCCTCGGCGCGCGCAGCGGGATCAAGACCTCTTTCGACAGCGTTTTTGAGGCTGCCGCCAAGGGAAAAAGCTGCGAGCTTTTCAACTCCGGCAGAAAATACTCCTTTGTTTACCTGACGGACGTTTTCGGCGCGATCCTGAGCGCCGTTTCTGTTCTTGAGAAAAATCAGGTCTACAATATCGCCGCCGCAAACGCCTCGACGGGAGCCATCGCCGCGATGCTCCACGACATTTACGGCGCAAAAATAACGCTCACCGACGAGCCCGACCGCAGCTCCTGCGCGATCCACACCGGAAAAGCGGAGACCTACGGCTTCACTCCCGCCATAGACCTCGAAACAGCGCTCGAGCTCTGCGTAATGAGCTATATGGACGACGCGGAGAACGCCGCCCTGCCAAACACCCACGACGGCAGGCTTGAGGAGATCCAGCGCGTACAGCTCTTGCTTCTCAAGGAGGTCGAGCGGATCTGCCGCAAACACGATATCAAATACTTCCTAGGCGGCGGCACCCTTCTGGGAGCGGTTCGCCACGGCGGTTTTATCCCCTGGGACGACGACTCCGATATCATGATGCTGCGCGAGGACTATGATAAATTCCTCTCTGTAGCCCAAGCCGAGCTTCCGCCGGGCTTTACGCTCCAAACCGGTGATACCGACAGGAACTGTTTTTATGAGTTTGCCAAGATCCGCGTTGACGGCACGCTTTTCGCCACGGGCTTTTCCCGTGAGCACAAGGGGATGCACAACGGAATCGCCCTCGACATTTTCTGTCACGACAACACCTCAAATTCCGCTTTCGGCAGAAAGCTCCATATCGCAATGACGCTTTTCACCCGCGCTCTCGTTTTCAATAAATGGAACCGCCGCAAAACCGACAACGGCAGCAAGCTCCAGACCGCGTTCACGAATTTCTGCGTGCGCCTCTTCCCTCTGCGCTTCAGCTATCGCCTGATGAACCGCACGATTTCATTCTATAAAAGAAAAAAGAACGCCCGCTACCTCTACGACGGCATGGGCAGAAACGTGTATAACGGCGCCTTCTCAAAGGAGCTTCTGAGCAAGGCTGTTTATATGGATTTCGAGGACACGAGGCTCCCCGTCCCCGAAAGGTACGACGAATATCTGAGATACCTCTACGGCGATTACACCCGCCCCGCTCCTCTGAGCACCAGACTGGGCTGCCACGTGATCCCGCTCTGCGATTTGGGAAAATACGATTTTTAAGGGCTTACCTGAGCTTCTGTATTTAGACTGAATCCCACTACGGCGTTCATTGTGGAATCTGCTTTGAGAACTTACTTTGAAAAAGAAAAGTCCCCAAACGCTTGACAAATAAATAATGATTTGATATAATATCATTTGTGAGTGAAAAACTCACGAATAAGCAGGTATGGCGGAATTGGCAGACGCGCATGGTTCAGGTCCATGTGAAAGCAATTTCATGCAGGTTCAAGTCCTGTTACCTGCACCATTGAATCAGGGAGTATTCCACAAGGAATACTCCCTGATTCAATTTTATAACAAGCAAGCAGGTAACAGGACTTGAAGGTGACGAGTACGACCGCCGCCTGTGGCGGATGAAGGGAGTACGAGGAAGCGCAGAAACAGGGAGTTCGAGGAAGCGGCT
>CACYIC010000052.1 GCA_902774325.1 uncultured Ruminococcus sp. | reverse complement strand
TCCTGCTTCTGCGCTCTCGCTAAAAACAGTCCGCCGGACTGTTTTTACCCGCCTGCGGCGGGCACGCTCGCCTTCGAGTCCCTTTTGGCGCGCTGATTTTGGTTTTTTGATTGAATATGGCGCGCCAAAAGGGACTCGAACCCCTGACCTACTGCTTAGAAGGCAGTTGCTCTATCCAGCTGAGCTATTGGCGCATGAGTTATTCAACCGACCTTAATATTATATCCACTCAAAGCCCAAATGTCAAGTGATTTTCTCAAATTTATGAAAAAAGTCATATCTTTGAAAGCGAAGCGTTGATTTTACGGTTATTTAAAAAAATCGCTGTACTTTATCGCCATGCTCTTGTTCCTGTAATCCCTTTCAAAGGTGACTTCCCTGATCACCTTTACATACTCCGGCATGGTGTACTCCTGATCCTCGCTGAGCAGCTCTATCTCAAGCGTCGCCTTGTCGTCCCAGAAAGGGTAGACATCCAATTCGTAATAGGTCGAATTATCAGCGATGCAGTACCTGTCCTTAGATATCACGCCCTGAATGTACATCCTCAGCGCCATATAGAATTCGTAATCCTCGCTCGACAGCTCGGTCTCGACCTCGATCCTCCTGATATCGCTGATCTTCGTCTTCTTCGTCTTAATAAAGGTGTGCTCTCCCCTCTTCCTGACGCGGAAAAGCCCCTCGTTCGGAGTGTTGAAATAGGCTTGGGTTATCGGTACCCTCCGGCAGTTCGGCATCCTGTTCAGCAGCTCAAGATCGGGCATTTCGATCAGGAACTTACGCTCGATCTCATAAGGCTCGGGGATACCCAATACGGCGAGAGTCTCCGCGAGCAGCCGGTCGAGCTTACCCCGGAAATCCGTGCTGTTGTCGATGATCCTGAGGTGAGGCGTGCCGACCCACGCGCTCAGGATTTCATCATCAAGCTCTCTCGCCCTCTCTGTTCCCTCGCTTCTCGCGGAGTTGTTCGAGAGGGTATAGCTATTCTCGGCGCCCTTCGCGGCAGTAGTCAAATGAAAGACAGCCGAATAAGAGTTGCGTATTCTCTCCTCGTCATATCCGAACTCCGAGGAATATTTTAAAAAATCCTCGCGCTCAACATATACGGAATTATCGAGCAGTCCCCTGTCGCAGAGCACTACCGCCCTTTCAGCCGAGCAGCCTTGCGCCTTTTCGGTGCATTCCCTCTCGCTTTTCGCCTGAATCGAAAAAAGCAGCCGGTGAAAATCGTAGCTTCCCATATTTTCCGGCGTCCTGCCCTCGTTCATAAGCCTTGTCGCGACTTCGTTTACCGAAAACACCTCTACGCCGCGTTTTGCAAGTTCCTCTTCAAGAAATTTCATCGCCGTGCTTTTTCCGCCGCAGGGACCGCCCGTGAGAGCGATTTTTGTCACTTCGGTCATTTTCTCCACCTCATCTCTCAAATATATTACATTATAACCGCTAAATATATACTTATTTTTCTAATACGGAATATAAAATACATATTATAGTGCTAAAATAAAGTGAATCTATTGTAAAGGAAGTAATTCAAATGGCAAAGCAAAACATTGATTGGTCAAACCTCGGCTTTGGTTATATCCCCACAGGCGAGCGTTATGTCTCAAATTTCAAAGGCGGAAAGTGGGACGACGGCACAATGACGACTGACGCCACCATCACTCTCAACGAGTGCGCGGGCGTTTTTCAGTATGCTCAGACCGTTTTTGAGGGCTTGAAGGCATATACCACCGTCGACGGCAAGATCGTTGTTTTCCGCCCCGACCTCAACGCCCAGCGTCTTGAGGACAGCGCTAAGCGTCTTGAGATCCCCGCGTTCCCGCAGGAGAGATTCCTTGAGGCAGTCGAGAAGGTAGTAAAGGCAAACGCCGACTTCGTACCTCCCTACGGCACCGGCGCTACTCTTTATCTGCGCCCCTTCATCTTCGGCTCCAGCTCGGTTATCGGCGTAAAGCCCGCCGAGGAGTACCAGTTCAGACTTTTCGCCACTCCCGTCGGTCCCTACTTCAAGGGCGGCGCGAAGCCGATCACCATCAAGGTCTCCGATTTTGACAGAGCCGCTCCCCACGGCACGGGCAACATCAAGGCTGGTCTTAACTACGCGATGAGCCTGCACGCGATCGTTACCGCTCACAACGAGGGCTTTGATGAGAATATGTATCTTGACGCGGCTACCCGCACCAAGGTCGAGGAAACAGGCGGCGCCAACTTCCTGTTCATCACCAAGGACGGCAAGGTCGTAACCCCCAAATCTGACAGCATTCTTCCCTCTATCACCCGCCGCTCGCTCATGTATGTCGCTGAGCACTATCTCGGACTCGAGGTCGAGCAGCGCGAGGTTTACTTTGAAGAGGTCAAGGACTTCGCGGAGTGCGGTCTCTGCGGCACAGCCGCGGTCATCTCGCCCGTCGGCAAGATCTATGACCACGGCAATGAGATCTGCTTCCCCGCCGGCATGGAGGAAATGGGTCCGATCACCAAGAAGCTCTACGATACTCTCACCGGTATCCAGATGGGCAGGCTTGAGGCTCCCGAGGGCTGGATCCGCGAGATCTGCTGAGTTTAGCTTTTAAAAAATCAAACGCAAAAATTTCGGCTGTCGCGAAACCGGAGGTTTTGTGACAGCCGTTTTTATGCTTATTTACGCTTCCAGAATCTGTTTGATCTGCTCTTCCGATAAACCGCTTTTGCGCATTTTCGCAATAATTGATTCTCTTTCCTTCTCGATGCCTTCCGCTCGTCCTTCCGCTCTGCCTTCCGCTCTGCCCTGCTCGAGTCCCTCGCGCTTGGCGCTGCCTAACGCGCTCGCCTCGTCATGCAGGCGCTTTTCGCGGTAGAAGGCTTCTCTTTTTATCTTTTCGTCGGCGCTGAGCTCGCGGAGCATCACGATGGTATCTTGTATTTCGGGAATTGTTGTAGTCTGCTGAATAGCCATAAGCTCATCCTCCGTTTCCGCGTTGATAAGATTCAGCCAGTCCTCCATCCGCCTGTTTTTCTTGAATTTTCCGAGCTTTTTTAGCTCGAAGAAATGAATAGCGAATTTATCAGTCAGAACCTCATAACGCTCATTTTCCAAAATCTTGAAGCTCGAATGATAGTCCTCACAGTCGAACAGGTTGAAATTGATGATGTTTATGCAGATAGTCTGCTTCAGCTCTCCGTATTCGTCGCCGGTATCAAGCTCGTCGCTGTAGAGCTTTGACCAATAAAACAGCGTTCTGTCCTTGAAATCGGCTTCGCGGTTGATCTGCATCTCAATATTTACTATCCTGTCATCAACGTTGAGCCTGACGTCGAGCCTGCTGAATTTCTGATCCAGATATTCCGGGGTCAGTTCAACATTGTCAATATATACCGCCTTGATAGTTTCCTTTGGTATTTCCAAAAGATCGGCAAGAAAGGCAATGATGACCTTCTCATTTTTAGCGTTTCCAAAAATACGCTTGAAAATAATATCAAGCTTAAGCTTTACGATTTTATCATCCTTTGCCATAAGCGCAACCTCTTTTCTGTATTATTATTATAGCCTTGAGCGGGTAAAAAGTCAAGAAAAACAGCGTCCTGCCGTCTGACAGGACGCTGCTAATATTTTAAACCAAAGCGAATGATTATCTTCTGTTTCTTCTGTCGTTGCCGCGGGGTCTGCGGGGACGTCCGCCGCCTCTGCGGTCTCCGTCGCCGTCATCCTCGGGGGTAAGACCGTCTACGTCAATGAGAACCTGACGGCGGCTGAGGTTGAGCCTGCCCTTGTCGTCGATCTCCATGACCTTGACGCGGATGATATCGCCGACATTTACAACGTCGGTAACATTTTCGGTGCGTTTCACGTCGAGCTGTGAAACGTGTACAAGACCCTCCTTGCCGGGAGCGATCTCAACAAAGGCGCCGAAATCCATGATCCTGGTGACCTTGCCAAGGTACATCGCGCCGGGCTCGGGATCGGAAGCGATGGTCTGGACGATCTCAATGGCGCGCTGGCACTTGGCTGTATCAAGACCCGCGACGTAAACCTGTCCGATCTCGCCGTCCTCTTCGATGTCGATCTTGACCTCGCACTCCGCCTGGATCTCCTTAATGACCTTGCCGCTCTTGCCGATGACCTCGCTGATCTTATCGGCGGGAATGGTGGTGGTGAACATCTTGGGAGCGTAGGGTGAAAGCTCGGGACGGGGCTCGGCGATCGCCTTGAGCATTACCTCGTCGAGGATGAAAAGTCTTGCCTTGTGGGTCTTTTCAAGAGCTTCCTTGACCATTTCGGGTGTAAGTCCGCTGATCTTGAGATCCATCTGGATAGCGGTGATTCCGGTATGAGTACCCGCTACCTTGAAATCCATATCTCCGAAGAAGTCCTCAAGACCCTGGATATCTACCATTGTCATCCAGCGGTCGCCCTCGGTGATAAGACCGCAGGAAATACCCGCGACAGGCTCCTTGATCGGCACGCCCGCGTCCATGAGAGCGAGGGTCGAGCCGCAGACAGAGCCCTGAGAGGTCGAGCCGTTTGAGGAAAGAACCTCGGAAACGAGTCTGAGGGCGTAGGGGAATTCGTCGACAGACGGAATAACGGGAAGGAGAGCGCGCTCGGCAAGGGCTCCGTGACCGATCTCACGTCTGCCGGGACCGCGGCTGGGCTTGGTCTCGCCTACCGAATAGCTCGGGAAATTGTAGTGATGGATATATCTCTTTTCGGTCTCGCCGTCGATGCCGTCGAGAAGCTGCTTGTCGGAAACCGGACCGAGGGTGGCGACGGTGAGCACCTGGGTCTGACCTCTGGTGAACATACCTGAGCCGTGGACTCTCGGGAGCACCGCGACCTCGGAGGCGAGCGGGCGGATATCGTCCATGCCTCTGCCGTCTACGCGCTTCTGCTCGTCAAGCAGCCAGCGGCGGACGATATATTTCTGTGTTTTGTAGAGGCACTCGTCGATGGCTGCCTCCTGCTCGGGATAGACCTCGTCAAACTTGGCGTGAACTGCCTCGTAGATGGGCTTAAGGCGCTCGTCGCGAACGGTCTTGTCGTCGGTGTCGAGAGCCGCCTTTACATCCTCCTCGGAGAAAGCCTTGATCTCCTCGAACATCTCGTGCGGGGGCTCGAGGCTGGCGAACTCAAACTTGGGCTTGCCGATCTCGTTCTTGATTTCGTTGATGAAGCTGATTATCTTCTGGTTAGCCTCATGACCGAACATGATGGCGTTGTACATTTCCTCGTCGGTAACTCTGTCGGCGCCCGCTTCGATCATAGCGATCCTCTCGCTTGTTGAAGCAACGGTCGTGGACATGCGGGAAACCTTTCTCTGTTCCTCGGTGGGGTTGATGACGTATTCGCCGTCTACCATGCCGACGGAGCAGCCCGAAATGGGACCGTTCCACGGAACATCCGAGATCGAGATCGCGATAGACGCGCCGATCATGGCGACGATCTCGGGCTGGCAGTCGGGGTCGACGCTCATTACGGTAGCGACGATGGAAACATCGTTTCTCATGCTCTTGTCAAAGAGCGGACGAATGGGACGGTCGATCACGCGGCTGGTGAGGATGGCGTGCTCGGAGGGTCTGCCCTCTCTCTTGAGGTAAGAGCCGGGGATCCTGCCCACGGAATAGAGCTTCTCCTCATAATCGACCGAAAGCGGGAAGAAATCCACGCCCTCTCTGGGCTTTGCGGAAGCGGTGACCGCAACGTGAACGACGGTGTCGCCGTAGGTAACAAGGCAGGCGCCGTTCGCGAGCTGAGTCATCTTGCCGGTCTCGACCTTGAGGGTGCGACCCGCAAATTCTGTCTCAAATACTCTGTACTTGTCAAATGTCATAAATGAATTCATGTCAAAATCCTTTCCGAAACATCAGGTTTCATGTGATTCAACAGGACTTCACGCCGCTTTAGCAATAAAAACATATTATAACGGAGCATGAGCGCAAGGAATTATAATATCTTTTTACCGCTAAAAAACAGTGTGATTTCCCGTGATAATTTGAATTACGGGCAAGTAGAGCCTGAGGCTCCGCTTGCCCTTGCTTGTAAGCTATTATTACTTACGGATACCGAGTCTGGCAATGATCGAGCGGTATCTTTCGATGTCTACCTTCTTGAGGTAGCCGAGAAGGCTTCTTCTCTGACCAACCATCATAAGGAGACCTCTTCTGCTGTGGTGATCCTTCTTGTGAATCTTGAGGTGCTCGGTGAGGTCGTTGATTCTTCTGGTGAGAAGAGCAATCTGTACCTCGGGAGAACCTGTGTCGCCCTCGTGGAGAGCGTATTCAGCCATGATCGCCTGCTTTTCTTCCTTAAGCATTTGTCGTTCCACCTTTCTTAGCTTTATGCCCATATCTCAGTGAGGGTCGGTGAAGCGCCGCTGTGCGGCTGTGTCCCGTCACCGTGGCATGGGTCAACTGTTATATATTAGCACAAAAGCCCGAAAAAGTAAAGGGCTTTTGCGAAAATATTTTTTGTATCATTTTGCGATTATTTTTAGTATCAGGTATCATACTTCCCCGACCAGCTGTGGATCTCATATTCAAATTGAGAAATATAATCCGCGGTATATCCGAAACGATCGGCTAACAAATCAATTGTCAGCTCATCATACTCGGTTTTTTCGATCTCACCGCCGAAACGTCTTTCTCCGTTAAGGTAAAACTCAATAGGCAAAACTTCATCATTCAAAAGCCTGATAATATACTGTTTTACTTCGCTCAGTTCCTCAAAATGCGCGTGCTGCGTCGAAAAACAAACTATGTACATAACGAAGGGATCAGCCTCCGGAGCATCGGAATAATAATACTCCTCCTCATAAACCTCGATACTCTCTTTGGTATTGCGATTTGTCAGTTTCGCGCCGTTCTTTTCGATCGACAGGTCAAAGTCGAATTCTTTTTGGATATCGTATAAAAAATCCCATTTTCCCATTTTCTTCACTCTTCTAAATAAGTCAGATAGTCATTATATGTGAACACATCTTTCGGTTTGTATTCTGATTTCTTTATTCCTCATAAATTGAATCCTTCCTCATTTGCTCCGGGCAAGCTCCGAACGGTCGTCGGTATTTTGCCGACTCAAAAGGGCGACCGTCTCCACATGCGCGGTTCTCGGGAACATATCGCAGGGAGTGACCTCGCGGGTGACGTAGCCGTTTTCGGCAAAATATTTCAGATCTCTCGCGAGGGTGGCGGGATCGCAGGAAACATATACCACCCTGTCGGGAGCCATGCCCGCAACAGTCTTTACCAGCTCCTCGCCGCAGCCCTTTCTCGGAGGGTCGAGGATGACGACGTTCGGGCGCACTCCCTCTTCCCTGAGCTGACGGGCAGCCTCGGGCGCGTCGGCGCAGATAAAACGCGCGTTTGAAATATTGTTAACGGCGGCGTTTTTCATCGCGTCCCCGACCGCGTCGGGGATTATCTCAACGCCGATAAGCTCCCTGCAGCAGTCCGCCATGGTCAGACCTATCGTGCCGGTGCCGCAGTAAAGGTCGAGCAGCACTTCATCTCCGCTCAGCGCGGCATATTCCTTCGCCTTTGTATAGAGCCTCTCAGCCTGCGCGCGGTTCACTTGCCAGAAGGAAAAGGGTGAAACGCGGAATTTCAGCCCGCAGAGCACATCGGTAATATAGCCGTTTCCGAAGGCGACGCGGTTCCTGCTGCCGAGGATAACATTTGTTTTTTCTCTGTTGGAATTAAAGACCACGGTTTTGAGATTCGGCAGCCGCTCGCGCAGCATTTTTATCAACAAATCCTCCCGCTTCAAGCCGTTGCCGTTCACGACATAGCATACCATCAGCTCGTTTGTGATCTCCCCGAGACGGATATAGAGGTGGCGCAGCCTCCCCTTACCCGTCTGCTCGTCGTAGATATCAACGCCCGTCTGCTCAGCGAAGCGCCGCGTCACGTCGATGACCTCCGAAAAAACGGCGGGCTGGAGCGCGCAGTCGCGGCAGTCGACTATCCTGTGGCTGTGCAGCGCGAAAAAGCCGATCAGAAGCTCCCCGCCTGCGCTTTTTCCGACGGGAAGCTGCGCCTTGTTGCGGTAGCGATCCGTTTTCTCACAGGCGATGATCGGCTTGAAATCGGTTTCGACGCCGCCGATACGCCTCACAGCGTCCTCAACCTTTTTCTGCTTGAGCGAGCATTCCGACTCGTAGCTGATATGCCGCCAGACGCAGCCGCCGCATTTCTGAAAAACAGGGCAGTCCGGCTCGATCCGCGACTCCGACGGTTTTATTATTTTCTCGATCTTGCCGTAGGCGTAGGTCTTTTTCACCTTGAGGACCCTCACGCTCAGCTCGTCGCCGATTGCCGAGAGCGGAACGAACACCGCCATGCCCTCCTCTGTTTTTCCGACCCCGCTTCCCTCGGCTGTCGCTGAGGTTATTTTCAGATTGATAACATCGTTCTTTTTCATAGTCATTTTCCTATATATAAAGTTGATATTTACATTTTACCAAAGTCGGCGTTATTTGGCAAGAATTATAGAAAATAAAAAAATTTGGTTTTTTTACTTTCCTTTTTCGTCCGCACGGATTATAATAGTAAGAGTATGAGTATAGGTAAAAGCCCGCGATCCGCATATCCTGATCACGCGGTATTGCCTGAATTATGAAACGGAGTGTTAGTTTTGGATTATAATAAGTATCTCGACGAAATCAAGCGTATCCACTTTATCGGCATCGGAGGCAGCGGGATGTGCCCGCTCGCGGAGATTCTCATGAGCGAGGGCTTTCAGATCTCGGGCTCCGACATGAACGAGGGCGAGACCCTCGACAAGATGAAGGGCTACGGCATCCCGATCTTCATGGGTCACGCGGCTGAGAATATCGAGGGCGCCGAGCTTGTAGTATACTCGGCGGCGGTTAAGGAAACCAATCCCGAGCGCGCGGCGGCACGCGAGCAGGGCATCCCCTGTATCGAGCGCAGCGTCATGCTCGGAGTAGTTACAAGGCGATACAAGAGAAGCATCGCGGTGGCGGGAACCCACGGCAAGACCACCACGACCGCCATGCTCTCGCAGCTCCTTATCGGAAGCGGCTTTGATCCCTCCGCGATCATCGGCGGCAAGCTGCCCTTCATAGGCGGCAACAGCTACGTCGGTCAGAGCGACATCATCGTATGCGAGGCGTGCGAATATGTAGACACCTTCCTCGAGCTCAATCCCTTCATCTCGGTCATCCTCAACATCGACGCGGATCACCTCGATTATTTCAAAAATCTCGACAACATCAAAAAGTCCTTCCGCCAGTTCGCCATGCAGACCACCGGACTGCTGGTCATCAACGGCGACGACCAAAACACCCTCGACGCTCTCAGGGACGTCGAGCTTGATAAGATCACCTTCGGCTTCGGAGAGAACTGCGACTACCGCGCCGTAAATATCAGCGCCGACAAGGGCGTTCACGAGCAGTACGACCTCTATTACAAGGGCGAAAAGCTCACGGAGATAAAGCTGATAGTTCCCGGCAGGCACAACGTTTACAATTCCCTCGCGGCGGCGGCTACGGCTCACTTCCTCGGCGCGACCGCTCAGGAGATCTCCGAGAACCTTCACAAGTTCGGCGGCGTTCACAGGCGCTTTGAGATACTCGGAACACCAGGCGGCATCACCGTAGCCGACGATTTCGCCCACCATCCCACCGAGCTCACCGCCACGCTCAACGCGGCGATGAGCATGGGCTTCAATAAGGTCTGGGCTGTTTTCCAGCCTCACACCTTCTCGCGCACGGCTATGCTGCTCGACGACTTCGCCGAGGCGCTGAAGATCCCCGACGTAGCGATCATCTCCGAGATCCTGCCCGTCAGGGAAACCAACACCTACAACATCTATTCCCGCGATCTCGGCGCAAAGGTTCCCGGCTCGGTCTGCCTCGATACCTTTGAGGAGATCACGGACTACGTCTGCAAAAACGCGAAGGAGGGCGACCTGATCCCGACGGCGCTCGACGGCTCCGGCGCGTGCCGCGATGAAAACGGAAATTACAGGTACAACCCCGACGCGACGGAAATGATCAAGTCCGAGTTGATCAATGGCCGGGTTGTGGGCATTGCCTATTTCGCGGATTCATCCAGACCCGAAGAGGCTCAGATCGAGAACATGGGCGATGAGGAGCTCAGAGCGTACCTCAAAAAATTATGTGCGGCCTATGAATTTGATGAGAACTTATATGATGTTGAGAATCTGGATCGGGATACGTTGATGAGTATTATCCATTCCGACAACTTCGGAAAACCGCTGGAGGAACTTTTGCGCCTGGATGAGGAAGCGGGGGATACCCATGAAATATACATGAACTACACGGAAACCGATCCCGTCATCTATGCTCAATACACATACAAACCCGTCACTACCAATCATATTGTCGCCGTCGTTGGCTGGGATGACACATTCCCGGCTTCCAATTTCAGGAAACATCAGCCTCCGGCGGACGGCGCGTGGATCGTCAAAAACAGCTGGGGAACTGATTGGGGAATGAATGGATATTTCTATCTCTCCTATTACGATCAGGGTATAGGAGAGGTCGAATCCTATGAATTCCTGATCAATGAAGAGACGCAGAACACAGAATACGTCGATATTCTCCAATACGACTATATGCCCGTCGACAGCATGCACTCCACTCTTTTTGAAAAGCCAGTCTATTCGGCGAGTGTTTTTGACATCTCCGAGGACAGTGTACTGCAGTATGTCTCAGTGATGACCGGTGATCTGAATGCGGAGGTGACAGCAAATATCTATCTGCTGGATGAGAACGCGACTGATCCCACGGACGGGAAGCTGCTGGACAGCACTACTGAAACCTATACGTATGCCGGTTATCACCGGATGGCTCTGAGCAATAATCTGCTGCTGCCAAAGGACAGTCGCGTTGGAATCGTGGTTTTGAATCGGGTTCAGACTTCCCAGGGGCAGAAGTACGCCATAACCAATGGCACGAGTTTCACCAAAGCTGATCCGGAAGGCTATGAAGAAATAAATGGGTATCCGCAGACGGAATACAGCGTAGGGATCGTCAATCCCGGGGAGAATTATATCAAACTGGAAGGGCGTTGGATCGACTGGAGCTACGCAGTGAATTTCTTCTCCACGTATCTGGATACGCAGTATACCGCCTTCGATAACCTGCCCATCAAGGGTTATGTCTATCCGATGGCTCAAATCATGAAGATCCATGATCTTTCCGATTGGCAAAGTACACCGGGAGGGCAGGCAGTCGTCTGCCCGGATGACGGCTACATGGTTTTGTCTGTAGCTGATTGATGGTTTTC
>CACYIC010000051.1 GCA_902774325.1 uncultured Ruminococcus sp. | reverse complement strand
CCAAGCTGTCAAATACTTCCATGTTATCACCCTACTATATGATAACATATCTTCTTTGTAATTTCGATTACAGAATTATTTCAAAATTAGATTGACGTGATATGCTGATTTCTGCTGTTTTCTGTTATTTTTTTATCCCGCACAAATCCCTGACGACCTCAGAGGCGATGATCAGACCCGCGGCGGGCGGCACAAATGAGGCTGAGGCGGGGATCGGTTTTACCGCGCCCTCCTCATCCATACATTTTCGGAGCAGAGCGGGTTCCGGCGAAACGGGATTTTCCCTCGAATAGACCGTCTTTATGTTCTTAAAGCCGTGCTTCCTGCACTCGAGCCTCATGACCCTCGCCAGCGGGCAGACCGAGGTTTTGGCGATATCGCAGACCTCGAGCATGGTCGGGTCGAGCTTGTTGCCTGTGCCCATCGAGCATATTATCGGCACGCCCGCCGCCTTTGAGCGGGCGATCAGCTCAAGCTTGGCGGTGACGGTATCTATCGCGTCGACGACGTAATCGAACTTTGAAAAGTCGAGCCTGTCCGCAGTTTCGGGCAGGAAAAACATCTCGTGAGCCGTCACCGCGCAGTCGGGGTTGATGCTCAGGACGCGCTCGCGCATCACCTCGACCTTGCTCCTGCCGATCGAGTCGCGTGTGGCGATTATCTGTCGGTTGAGGTTTGTCAGCGCGACCCTGTCGTTATCTATTATATCTATCGCGCCGATGCCCGAGCGGACGAGCGCCTCAACGACGTATCCGCCCACTCCCCCCACGCCGAAAACCGCGACGCGGGAATTTTTCAGCTTTTCAAGCGCTGCCTTGCCGAGCAAAAGCTCGGTTCGTGAAAATTGATCAAGCATAATAAGCCTCCAAAAAAGCGCCGGCGGGCGCTCTATACGCCTTTGGAAAACACAAAATAATCCGCAAGCTTTCTCAAAGGCGGGTCAAATAACGTTCTTCCGCCGCCTTATAAATCATACAAATAAGGCGTTCGATCCATAGAACCGAACGCCCTGTTAATTAAATTTCGACTTCTCCCTCAAAAACGCGCTCGGCGTTGCCCGTCATGTAAACGGTTTCGTCGGTGTAGTTTATCATCAGGTCGCCGCCGATGAGCTTGATCTTGATGTCCTCGCCCTTTTTGCAGAAGCCGTTCTCACAAGCCGCTACAGCGACCGCGCAGGCGCCCGTGCCGCAAGCCCAGGTTTCGCCCGAGCCGCGCTCCCAGACGCGCATCTTTACGGTGTTCTCATTGAGGACGGTGACGAACTCGGTGTTGACTCTCTCGGGGAAGAGCTCCGAATACTCGAATTCGGGACCGATTTTTTCGAGATCGATCTTGTCGATATCGCCGTCGACAAAGACGACGCAGTGCGGGTTGCCCATGGAAACGCAGGTGATCCTGTACTCCTCGCCGCCGATAAGCGCCTTGCGGTTCACGATCTTGTCGCCGTCAAGCGCTACGGGGATGCGCGAGGGCTCGAGGATAGCCTTGCCCATATCGACGCGCAGGGTCGTGACCTCGCCGCCGTTGGTATATGCCTTGAGCTTCTTTATGCCGCTGAGGGTCTCGATGGTTATCTCGTCCTTCTCTCTCACGTCGATCATGCCGTGGTCATAGAGGAACTTGCCGACGCAGCGGATTCCGTTGCCGCACATCTTGCCCTCTGAGCCGTCGCGGTTGTACATCTTCATCTTGGCGTCCGCGACCTTTGAGGGGCATACGAGGATAACTCCGTCGCCGCCGATTCCGAAGTGATACTCGGAAAGGCGTACCGAAAGCGCCTCGGGGTTGTTGATCTCCTGGTCAAAGGTGCTGAAATAGATATAGTCGTTGCCGATGCCCTGCATCTTGGTGAAGCGGAGCTTCTGCTTGGTCTCACGCATATTGTTGATGTCGACCAGCTCGGTGCTGTGCTGCGAGAAGCGGCTCCTGAGGCAGTCGGCAAGCGCGTTGGCGGTGTCGAGCGAGGTGAGGCAGGGGATATTTCTCTCGACCGTCTTGCGGCGGATCTTTACGGAATCGCGCGACGGGATCCTTCCCTTGGCGGAGGTCGAGATAACGTACTGGATCTTGCCCGACTCGATGAGCGAGAGGGTGTTGCGGGCGGGACTCTCGTGGATCTTCTTGACCCTGACGGCGTCGATGCCGTACTTGCTCAGCACAGCGGCGGTTCCGTAGGTGGCGTAGATGGTAAAGCCGAGGTCTGAATATTTCTTGGCGATCTCGCCGATCTCCGCCTTGTCCGAATCACGGACGGTGATAAATATGCCGCCGTTCTTCTTCATCTTGTAGCCTGCCGCGATAAGTCCCTTGTAGAGCGCCTCCTCAAGCGTACCGGCTATACCGAGCACCTCGCCCGTCGACTTCATCTCGGGTCCGAGGTGGTTGTCTACGTTTATGAGCTTTTCAAAGCTGAATACGGGAACCTTTACGGCGATATAGGGGCTCTTGCGGTAAAGACCCGTTCCGTAGCCCATATCCGCGAGCTTTTCTCCGAGCATGGCTCGGGTGGCAAGGTCGACCATCGGAACGCCCGTAACCTTGCTGATGTACGGGATCGTGCGCGAGGAGCGCGGATTTACCTCGATAACGTAAAGCTCGTCGTTATAGATGAGGTACTGGATATTCACAAGGCCCTTGGTGCGCAGCTCGATAGCGAGGTTGCGGGAGCTTTCCACGATTATCTCTGTCATATCGTCGGAGATGTTCCAGGCGGGATAAACCGCGATGGAGTCGCCCGAGTGAACGCCCGCGCGCTCAACGTGCTCCATGATTCCGGGAATGAGGATATCCTCGCCGTCGCAGATCGCGTCGACCTCGATCTCGGTGCCCTGCAAATATTTATCAATAAGAATGGGGTTTTCGATATTCTGCGCGAGGATGATCGCCATATACTCGCGCACGTCGGCGTCGTTGAAGGCGATTATCATATTCTGACCGCCGAGAACATAGGAGGGGCGAAGCAGCACGGGATAGCCGATGGTTTCCGCGACCTTGAGCGCTTCCTCCGTGGTCATTACGGTCACGCCGCGCGGACGCTTGATATGGTACTTCTCGAGCAGCTCGTCAAAGCGCTCCCTGTCCTCTGCCATGTCGATCGCGTCGTAGGAGGTGCCGAGGATATTTATGCCGTTGTCGCTGAGGAACTTGGTGAGCTTGATCGCGGTCTGTCCGCCGAAGGCGACGACGACTCCGTAGGGCTTCTCGGTCTGAATGATGCCCATTACGTCCTCCGCGGTGAGCGGCTCAAAGTAGAGCCTGTCGGCGGTGTCGAAGTCGGTCGAAACTGTTTCGGGGTTGTTGTTGACGATTACTACGTCGTAGCCCTCCTTTTTGAGCGCCCAGACGCAGTGGACGGAGGCGTAGTCAAATTCGATTCCCTGACCGATCCTGATCGGACCCGAGCCGAATACGATAACTGTCTTTTTGCCGTGGCTTTTGTTTTCTATGAACTGCGCCGCCTCGTTCTCCTTGTCAAATGTCGAATAGAAGTATGGAGTCTGAGCCTCGAACTCCGCCGCGCAGGTATCGACCATCTTGTAAACGGGAAGCAGCGGCTTCTCAACCTTCTTTCCGCTCAGCTCCTCGATGGTCTTGTTGAGGAAGCCCGTTTTCTTAGCCTTCTCATAGAGCTCGTCGGTGAGCGGCTCGGTCTTGAGCTCCTCTGCGACGGCGATGATATTCTTAAGCTTTTCGAGGAACCATTCGTCGATCATGGTGATCTCGTGGATCTTCTCAACGCTGACTCCGCGCTTGAGAGCTTCGTAAACGCAGAATATCCTCTTGTCGTCGCAAACGCTCAAACGGCTTACAAGCGAGCTGTCGGAGAGCGCCGCGAACTCCTTGTCGTCGAGGGTGTTGTGCGAGATCTCGGCGCCGCGCACCGCCTTCATGATCGCCTGCTCAAAGGTCGGAGCGATCGCCATTACCTCGCCGGTCGCCTTCATCTGGGTGCCGAGCGTGCGCTTGGCGTAAACGAATTTATCAAACGGCCATTTGGGGAATTTTACAACGACATAATCTATCGCCGGCTCAAAGCAGGCGTAGGTCGTTCCCGTAACGGCGTTCTTGATCTCATTGAGGGTGTAGCCGATCGCGATCTTGGTCGCGACCTTCGCAATGGGATAGCCCGTCGCCTTTGACGCGAGAGCGGACGAGCGCGAAACGCGGGGATTTACCTCGATGACCGCGTACTCAAAGCTCTCGGGATCGAGCGCGAACTGGCAGTTGCAGCCGCCCTCGACCTTGAGCGAGGAAATGATATCCAGAGCGGCGGAGCGCAGCATCTGGTACTCCTTGTCGGAAAGCGTGACGGCGGGGGCGATTACGATGGAGTCGCCCGTATGGACGCCGACAGGATCGAAATTCTCCATCGAGCAGACGGTGATAACGTTGTCGCTGCTGTCGCGGATAACCTCGAACTCGATCTCCTTCCAGCCCGAAATACATTTTTCGACAAGCACCTGAGTGATCGGCGAAAGCTCCAGACCGTTTGAGGTGATCTCGCGCAGCTCCGCCTCGTTGCCGACGATACCGCCGCCGGTGCCGCCGAGGGTGAAGGCGGGTCGGATGATAACGGGATAGCCGATCTCCTTGGCAAAGTCGACCGCCGCCTCAACGTCGTTCACGACCGTCGAGGGGATGACCGGCTGGTTGATAGAGAGCATGGTATCCTTGAAGAGCTGGCGATCCTCCGCCTTGTCTATCGTTTCGGGGTTCGCGCCGAGCAGCTTAACGCCGTACTTGTCGAGGAAGCCCTCCTTGGCGAGCTGCATCGAGAGCGTGAGGCCCGTCTGACCGCCCAGCGTCGAGAGCAGGCTGTCGGGGCGCTCCTTCTTGATTATTCTTTTTACGGTTTCAAGCGTGAGCGGCTCGATGTAGATCTTGTCCGCCATCGCGTTGTCCGTCATTATCGTAGCGGGGTTGGAGTTTACGAGGATGACCTCAAGTCCCTCCTCCTTGAGGGCGCGGCACGCCTGGGTGCCCGCATAGTCAAATTCGGCAGCCTGACCGATCACGATAGGGCCCGAGCCGATTACCATTACACGCTTTATGTCTTTTTTCAGTGGCATATCATCAATCCCTTTTTTCAGATTAAAGGCAGCGCCGCACGGTTCACGGCGCGACCCGCGCACCTTTATCGCGCGGTATTGCCTCAAGTGTTTTTCGGTTAGCGGAAAGGCGGGTTACTCATACCCATACCTTCAGAGATCAGAACGCGGGCAGCGTCTGCATTATTTAAAGGTATCGGTATTGACCCGGATCAAAGCCTCGGACAAAGCCTCAGCTTCGCTTTGAGCTCATTTCTTCATCAGGTCAATAAACTTGTCGAACAAAAACGCCGTGTCGCGCGGACCTCCGCACGCCTCCGGGTGGAACTGCACCGAAAACGCGGGCATATCCTTATAGGTGACGCCCTCGCAGGTGCCGTCGTTGCCGTTTTCAAAGCTCACCTCGGCGTTCTCGGGAAGACTGTCGGAAACCACCGCGTAGCCGTGGTTCTGAGAGGTGATGTAAACTCTGCCGGTGCTGAGCTCCTTCGCGGGCTGGTTCGCTCCGCGGTGGCCGTATTTGAGCTTCTCGGTCTCTCCGCCCTGAGCGAGAGCCAGGAGCTGGTGACCGAGGCAGATCCCGAACATCGGGATCTTTTTGTCGCAGAGCTTTTTGATCTCCCCTATAATATCGGTGTTCTCGCGGGGATCTCCGGGACCGTTAGAGAGCATGACTCCGTCGGGCTCCAGCGCGAGGATCTCCTCGGCGGTGGTGTGGGCGGGCACAACGGTGAGGTCGCAGCCGCGTCTGAGAAGCATTCTGTCGATATTGTGCTTTGCTCCGAAGTCCATGAGCACGACCTTGTACTTCGGCTCGTCCGGAGTATAGTGCTCGATCTCCTTTAAGGTAGTGCTCTCTACCGCCTTGATGATCTTAAAGCTTTTGAGAGCCTCAAGCTCCTCCCCGCTCACCTCCGGGGTGTAACGTATCATGCAGTTGAGAACGCCGTACTCGCGAACTATGCGGGTCAGGGCGCGGGTGTCAAGCCCGTAAATTCCCGGTATTCCCTCGGCTTTTAAAAAGGCGTCAAGATTACCCTCGCAACGGAAGTTGGAAGGCGCTTGGCACCATTCTCTGACAATATAGCCTCTGAGGGCGGGCGAATTACTCTCGAAATCAGCGGGAATAACGCCGTAGTTTCCGATAAGCGGAAACGTCTGAATGATCACCTGACCGTAATAGCTAGGGTCGGTGATCGTTTCAAGATAGCCTGTCATAGCGGTTGTAAAGACAAGCTCTCCCGTGGTTTCTTTTTCGGCACCGAATGCCTTGCCCTCAAAAACCTGTCCGTTTTCGAGAACTAAGTACGCAGCACGACTCATGGTAACAATCCTTTCTTGTCTTGAATTCTTGAATGTATATAAAAAACGCGGGAAATCAGTTTTCATAGGTGCGGATAACCTGCTTGGCGATCTCTATCTTGCTGAGCCTGAGATCCATTGCCTGCTTCTCGAGGTAGCGGTGAGCGCCCTCCTCGCTCATTCCCAGACAGGTGACCAGCAGCAGCTTGGCGCGGTCTATCAGGCGGATATCCTCCACCATGCCCTTCAGCTTCCTGTTCTCGCGCTCGATGCGCAGAAGCCTTTGGCGGAAGCAGTCGGTGAACTGCAAATAGTGGTGAAAAAGATGTCGGTTGATCGGTCTGGCGATCACCAGCACGCCGTCGGGATTCAAAAGGTCGTTGACGTCATCGGCGTTCTTCTTGGGGATGATGATGACCACGCTCGAACGGGTAGAGGCGGCAAAGCACCGTGAGAGCTCGATGCCGTTCTCGTCCGGAAGAGGAGCGTTGATGCAGATGAGATCGAACTCGCCCTGCTCCTCGACCGCCTGTCTGGCGCCGTAGGCTGAATACTCGGCGGTTATACTGTCCCATCCCTCTTCGGTGAGCAGCTGTGAAAGCGCTTGGGCGCTCTGCTCCGAATTGGAAACAAGCAACGCGTTTTTCAAGCTACCACCACCGCACTAATCTTTTTCAACATATTATTGTAGCAGTTTTCCCCGCTTCGTAAATTGCGTAAAAGAATTAAAAAAAGTTTTATGCAGGGCATTATCCGGAGCTGTCGGCAAATCCGAATAAAAGTTTATTTTTTCGTTCAGCCGGGCTTTACGGGAATACGACCGCATTTTTATATTGAGGCAACACCGCACAATTCGCGGCGCAAACCCGAATTATGACGGCGCAAACCCGAATTATGACGGCGCAAACCCGAATTATGCGGTATTGCCTTGACAAATTATTAACGGAGGCATATAATAGCAGCAAAGGTTGTCTTCGGGGCGGAGTGAAATTCTCCACCGGCGGTAAAAGTCCGCGAACAGGCGCAAGCCTGCCGAGCCCGTGGAATTCGGGCACCGACGGTCACAGTCCGGATGAAAGAAGATACAGCTGCGGCTTTGCCGCTCAAAAATGCTGTTCGTCCCGTCGCTTCGCGGCGGGATTTTTTTGTTTCGGGACATCCTATTTCAGAAAAACGGAGGTCATCATTATGACGGCAAACAAACAAACCGGACAAAAAATGCTCACAACCAAGCTCGTGACGGCGGCTATGCTCACGGCGGTCGCGATCGCGCTCCAGTATATCGAGTTTTCGATACCTATAGTGCCCTCGTTCCTAAAGCTCGATTTTTCCGATCTTCCCGAGCTGATCGGCGCGTTCGCGCTCGGTCCCTGGTGGGGCGCGGTCATCTGCTTCCTCAAGAACCTGATCCATATCCCCTTAGGGACCTCGGGCGGCGTCGGAGAGCTTTCCAACTTCCTTCTCGGCGCGGTCTTTTCGATCACCGCGGGATACATTTACAAATTCCGCAAGACAAAGTCCGGCGCGCTCCTGGCATGTCTGGCTGGCGCGGCGGCTATGGCGGCGGCGAGCTTCCCGCTCAATTACTTCATCGTCTATCCCGCCTACTCCGGGATGTGGTTCGGCGGCGATATAACTCCCATCATCGGGATGTACAGCACCATCCTGCCCGCCTCAGACACCCTTCCCAAGTCGCTCCTTATTTTCAATATCCCGTTTACGCTCGGCAAGGGGCTGATCGACGCGGCGATAGCGATGCTCGTTTACAAGCCGCTTTCCAGGCTGATCGAGAAGCTGAACACCTCCTTCTCAAAGCGCAAAAAGGCTTGACAAATACCGAAATCATGTTATAATCAAATTTACAGAGTAGAGATCTGCGCGTGAAGTGTTTTGCGGACGGGGAGTTGCCGCGAAAACGAAAGGCATTGCCTGCGGTGCGGATCCCGCATCCCGCTGTTGCTTTTGAGATCCGCGCGGGCAGTTCTGCTGTCCGCGCTTTTTCCTTGCAGCGGAAACCGGAGGTTGTTTATGAAAGACTATCTGAAAAAATTTCCCGATTCCTTCCTCGAGCTCAAAAATATCCGCTCTCTCGCGGTGATCGCCATGCTGCTCGCCCTGCGGGTCGTCCTCGGTATCTTCGCGAACGGCACCCTGGCGCTGTTCGGCAACGCCGTAAAGCTCAGCGGCGCCTTCCTGCCCATAGCCGTTGCGGGCGCGATGTTCGGTCCCTTCCCCGCCGCTCTGGTCGGCGCTCTGGGCGACGTCATCTCTTTTATTTTCGCTCCCACGGGAACCTATTTCCCGGGCTTCACGCTCTGCGGCCTGCTCACGGGACTCATCTACGGCTTCGCGCTCTACAAAACCGACGTCACCCTGCCCCGCGTCATCATCGCCTGGGCGATAAACACCCTTCTGGTCGAAACCTTCCTGACGGCTTACTGGCTCTATCTGCTGTACAGCGCCGGAAGCGGCAAGGCTTACAGCGCCTGGCTGCTGTCGCGGGTCATCAGTCAGGCAGTCAAATGCGTGCCCGAGATCATGCTGATTTTCGGTGCGGGAAGGCTTGTAAATCTGCTCCAAAAACATCTTTTGAAAACCTGATTTTTTTGGTTCGGCAAATCCTTGACAAAAGCGCTGTCTTGTCATATAATGTACTGCACAAGACAGCAAAGGCGCTGCGGGCTAAGGCCTTTGCGCCTTTTTTTATTTTCTACAAAATCTATATAACGGAGAGGTTTTTTATGTCAAAGGTTCCCGAAATGTTCGGCATGATGGTATTCAACGACAAAAAAATGCAGGAGCGTCTGCCGAAATCCACCTACAACGCGCTGAAAAAAACCGTTCAGGACGGAGAGCCGCTCGATCTGAGCGTCGCCAACGTTGTCGCCAGCTCCATGAAGGACTGGGCGATCGAGATGGGCTGCACCCATTACACCCACTGGTTCCAGCCGATGACGGGCATCACCGCCGAAAAACATGACAGCTTCATCCAGCCCAACGGCGACGGCGTTATCATGGAATTCTCGGGCAAGGAGCTCATCAAGGGCGAGCCGGACGCCTCCTCCTTCCCCTCCGGCGGCATCCGGGCGACCTTTGAGGCGAGAGGCTACACCACCTGGGATCCGACCTCTCCCGCCTTTGTGCGCGACGGCACGCTCTATATACCCACCGCCTTCTGCTCCTATACCGGAGAGGTGCTCGACAAAAAGACACCGCTGCTGCGCTCTATGGAGCGTATCAACAGCGAGGCGGTAAAGCTGCTTCATCTGCTGGGCAAGACCGACGTCACCCGCGTCATCACCACTGTCGGTCCCGAGCAGGAGTATTTTCTCATCGACCGCGAGCTCTACGATCAGAGAATAGATCTGAAGCTGACGGGCAGGACGCTTTTCGGCGCGAAGGCGCCCAAGGGTCAGGAGCTCGACGACCACTACTTCGGCGCGATAAGGCCCAGAGTCGCCGCCTATATGAGAGATCTTGACGAGGAGCTCTGGAAGCTCGGCGTGCTCTCAAAGACCAAGCACAACGAGGTTGCGCCCTCGCAGCATGAGCTGGCGCCCATCTTCACGACCTCGAATATCGCCAACGACCACAACGAGCTGACAATGGAGATCATGAAAAAGACCGCCGAAAAGCACGGTCTGGTCTGCCTGCTCCACGAAAAGCCCTTCGCGGGAGTAAACGGCTCGGGCAAGCACAACAACTGGTCGCTCTCGACCAATACCGGCGAAAACCTCCTCTCGCCCGGCAAGCACCCCGAAAACAACAATCAATTCCTTCTTTTCCTCGCCGCGGTCGTTAAGGCTGTCGACGAGTATCAGGATCTGCTCAGGATCACCGTCGCCTCGGCGGGCAACGACCACCGCCTCGGCGCTCACGAGGCGCCGCCCGCCATCATTTCGATGTATCTCGGCGACGATCTCGGCGAGCTGGTGCAGTCTATAATCAACGGCACGGACTACGTCAGCCCGCGCAAGGAGAGGATGCAGACGGGCGTCGATGTGCTCGCCGACTTCAAGAAGGACACCTCAGACCGCAACCGCACTTCGCCCTTCGCCTTCACCGGCAACAAGTTCGAGTTCCGCGCCCTCGGCTCGGCTCTCAATATCGGCTGCCCCAATTATATGCTCAACACCATGGTCGCCGAGGAGCTTTCCGAATTTTATGACGCGCTCAAGGACGCCGACGACCTGAACGCCGCGATCGGAGCCCTTGTCAAGAAGGTATTCACCGAGCATCAGAGGATCATCTTCAACGGCGACAATTACGCCGACGAATGGGTCGAGGAAGCCAAAAAGCGCGGCTTGCTCAATTTAAAATCCCTGCCCGACGCCTTCGAGCATTTCATGGACGAAAAGAACGTAAAGCTCTTTGTAAAGAACAATATCTGCACCGAGGCGGAGTTCCGCGCCCGCTATGAGATCGAGCTCGAAACCTACTCCAAGCAGATAAATATCGAGGCTCTCACGATGATCGACATGGCTAAGAAGAATATCACCCCCGCCGTGACCGCCTTTGTGCGCGAGCTCACCGACGCCGCGCTGGCAAAGAAAGCGCTCAGCGACAGGATCCCCACCACGGTCGAGGAGAATCTTATTATCAGCCTCTCGAATAAGCTGGTCTGCTTTGTGAACCTGACCTCCGAGCTCGAGGAAGCCGTGCTCAACGCCACCAATTTCAGCGGCGACGGTTTAAAGCTCGCCCGCTATTACCGCGAGGGAGTGCTCACCAAGATGCAGGAGCTGCGCGCCGTCGGCGATTCGATGGAAACAGAGACCGCCGCCGACTTCTGGCCCTTCCCCTCCTACAGCGAGCTGCTTTTCAGCGTCTGATCCTTGGTTTTCCCTTCAAAAAATAATCAGCGTCCGCTCAACACGCTTTGTGCCTGAGCGGACGCTGTTGTTTTATACCGATATAGTTTTCTGACCGATCATACTAATCTCAGATAAAAAGTGGACAAAGATTTGCGAGGATATTTTTCGCAAGACGAGGCGAAGGACGCCGCAAGGCTGGCGCCATAACCGGGGACCC
>CACYIC010000050.1 GCA_902774325.1 uncultured Ruminococcus sp. | reverse complement strand
ATATCATTTCAGCCTGATTTTGTCTATCCGTCAAACAAAAAAAGACCTTGATGAAAACGAATCCATCAAGGTCAAATTCATTAAAATATGCGATTGATTTCGCTCTGCACAACTTTCTGCATCGTTTGGCGTAAGTTTGGCGTAAATGGCGTAAATCCGAGACATCGCAACTCTCGAAACCCGCATAAACACTGGGGTTTTGGGGTGTTACTTATCTAAGGATTTCATTGTCGGGAACAGCAGTACGTCTCTGATAGCAGCGGAATCGGTCAGGAGCATTACCATTCTGTCTATGCCGTAGCCGATGCCGCCGGTGGGCGCCATTCCTATCTCGAGGGCGTTCAGGAAATC
The DNA here is from genome assembly GCA_902774325.1 of uncultured Ruminococcus sp. GTDB lineage: Bacteria > Bacillota > Clostridia > Oscillospirales > Acutalibacteraceae > Ruminococcoides. The sequence goes on along the minus strand of CACYIC010000050.1, from coordinate 11,966 downwards.
CTCGTCGGTGGTGTTGGCTTCCTCGTCGCCCGCTGCGAGAGCCGCCTCCTGAGCCTTGAAGCGCTCGCGCTGGTCGATCGGGTCGTTGAGCTCGGAGTAGGCGTTAGCCATCTCCCAACCGTTTACAAAGAACTCGAAGCGCTCAACATAGTTGGGATCCTCGGGCTTCTTCTTGGTGAGGGGGGAGATCTCGATCGGATGATCCATTACGAAGGTGGGCTGGATCAGATGCTCCTCCGCGAATTCCTCGAAGAACAGGCTGAGGATGTCGCCCTTCTTATGCCTGTCCTCAAACTCTACGCCCTTTTCCTTTGCGATCGCCTTGGCTTCCTCGTCGGAGCCGATCTCGTTGAAGTCGACTCCCGAGTATTTCTTGACGGCGTCGAGCATGGTGATGCGCTCAAACGGCTTGCCCAGGTCGATCTCGATGCCGTTATAGGTGATCTTGGTGGTTCCGAGAACCTCCTGCGCGACATGGCGGTAGAGGTTTTCGGTGAGATCCATCATTCCGTGATAGTCGGTATATGCCTGATAGAGCTCCATGAGGGTGAATTCCGGATTGTGGCGGGTATCGACGCCCTCGTTGCGGAATACTCTTCCGATCTCATAAACGCGCTCGAGTCCGCCGACGATAAGCCTTTTGAGGTAAAGCTCCAGCGAAATGCGCAGCTTCAGATCCTCGTCGAGGGCGTTGAAGTGAGTCATGAACGGACGCGCCGCCGCGCCGCCGGCGTTGGCGACGAGCATGGGAGTCTCGACCTCGATAAAGCCCTGAGCGTCAAGGTAGCGGCGGATAGAGCTGATGATCTGCGAGCGCTTGATGAAGGTGTCCTTTACCTCGGGATTCATGATGAGGTCGACGTAGCGCTGACGGTATCTGAGGTCGGTGTTCGTGAGTCCGTGGTATTTTTCGGGAAGGGGCTTGAGCGATTTGGTCAGCAGGCGCACGGCTGTGGCGTGGACCGAGATCTCGCCCATCTGGGTTTTGAACACAAAGCCCTTGACCTCGACGATATCTCCGATATCCCACTTTTTGAGGAAGCCGTATTCCTCCTCGCCGAGATCGTCGAACTTCGCGAAGATCTGGATCTTTCCTGTCTTGTCGTGAAGGTCAAGGAAGGAAACCTTGCCCTTGCCGCGCTTTGACATGATCCTGCCCGCGACGCAGACGTCCTTGTTCTCGTACTTCTCAAAGTTGTTCTTGATATCCTCCGTATAGGCGTCGCGGCTGCTCGTTGTGATCACAAAGGGATCTCTGCCGGCTTCTCTGAGGGCGGCGAGCTTGTCATAGCGAGCCTGAATAACGTCGCTTGAGGTTGTCTGAGGCTTGTTACCCATAAATCTAACGTCCTTCCTGTATAAAAAGTAGCTTACTTGCTTATTTCAATGATCTTGATCTCGGTGATGCCGCCGGGGGTCTCGACCTCGCAGACGTCTCCCACGCTTTTATCCATGATCGCCGCGCCGATGGGCGATTCGTCCGAGATCTTGCCCTCGCGGGGGTTAGCCTCGTTCGAGCCCGAGCCGACGATGCGGTATTGAACCTGCTTGCCTGTTTTGAGCATCTCGATAGTTACGAGAGAGGTGAGGTGAACGCGCTCGTTGGAGGTGTTCGACTCGTCGATGAGCACCGCGGTCTTGAGGATGGCTTCGATGGTGGTGATCCTCGCCTCCATGATCGCCTGCTCGTTTTTGGCGTCGTCGTACTCGCTGTTCTCGGAAAGGTCGCCGTAGGAACGCGCAACCTTGATTTTTTCCGCGATTTCCTTGCGCTTTACGTTATGGAGATAATCAAGCTCCTCCTCGAGCTTGCGGAGACCTTCGGCGGTCAGCATGGTGGGTTTCTGTGACATGATTATTCCTCCTGATATAGGTATTCTTAGTTATAAGGGAAGGGCTCTTCTGAATAATCCCCGTTGTTCAGAGGCGCCCTTAATCACATACTAAAGTATTATAGCCCTTTTTGCTGCGGATGTCAAGAATATGTTTGAATCTCAAAACTGTCTGTTTCGGAGCGATTCTGACCCCGCTCCCCCTTGAACATCACGCTGATATGGTATATAATGTTTATTGAATAAACGACATAAACGACGACGCGACGCCGCCGTTTTACCAAAACTCAATCAAGATCGTGTTTTGGCTCAAAATCCGCGATTTTGATTCGGCGCACAATTCAAAAACTGCAATGATGTCAGATGATTTCCGTGTTTTTGAATTGTTTCATTATACAGACAAATGCTTCTTGAAAGGACAGCGCGATGATCAAGCTTCGACGTTTTTTATACGACTACAAAAAGGAGGTCATTATCGGGCCGCTCTGCAAGCTCTTTGAGGCTGTGCTGGAGCTGTTGGTCCCGCTGGTGATGGCGAATATTATCGACGTCGGGATAAACGAGCTGCACGATCCCTCCTATGTTTGGCGCATGGGCGCCCTGATGGTACTGCTTGCGGCTCTGGGGCTTTCGAGCGCCCTTTTCTGCCAGTATTTCGCCTCAAAAGCCTCACAGGGAGCGGGTACCAAGATCCGCCGCGCCCTTTTTGAGTATATCAATTCGCTCTCTCACGCCGAGCTTGACAGACTCGGCACGCCCTCGCTCATAACCAGGATAACGAACGACACCAACCAGGTGCAGCAGAACATCGCCATGTGCATCCGGCTGCTGACCCGCGCGCCGTTTATCGTGGCGGGCTCGCTTGTGATGGCGATGACGATAAACCTGAAGCTGTCGCTGATTTTCTTTGCCGCGGCTCTGCTGATCGGGCTGACGCTCTATTTTGTCATGAGCAGAAGCGTGCCGATCTTCACCCTCATCCAGAAAAAGCTGGACAGGATCGGCGTGATCTCGCGCGAGAATCTCGAGGGAAACCGCGTGATCCGCGCCTTTTCGCGCCAGAAGGAGGAGTGCGGACGCATAGATGCGGCGACCGAGGAGCTTGCGAGAACCGCTATCAGGGTCAACGCGCTCTCGGCGCTGCTCAGTCCCGTGACCTCCGCCGTGACCAATTTCGCGATAATAGCGATAGTCTGGTTCGGTGCCGTGAATGTCAGCGCCGGTTCGATGCAGACCGGCGAGATCGTGGCTCTGGTGAGCTATATGACTCAGATCCTGCTCGCGATGGTGGTCGTCGCCAACCTCGTTATCCTCATGACAAAGGGAAGCGCGAGCGCGGCGAGGATAAACGAGGTGTTTGAAACAAAGCCCTCGGTCGTCGAGAAAAATCATGAGGATATTACCGTGAAGGAGAACAGCGCCAAGATAGAGTTTAAGAACGTCAGCTTCAGCTACGGCGACGGCGACGACGAGCTGAGCGGTATCTCGTTTGAGATAGGGCGCGGACAGACCGTCGGGATAATCGGAGGCACGGGCAGCGGCAAGAGCACGCTCGTGAATCTGATACCCCGCTTCTATGACGCGACGGACGGCGCGGTGCTGGTCGACGGCGTCGACGTGCGGGATTATCCGTTTGCGCTGCTTCGGGGTCAGATCGGTATCGTGCCGCAGCAGAACGTGCTTTTCAGCGGCTCGATACGCGAGAATCTCAAGTGGCAGGATCCGGACTGCAGCGACGAGGATATTATCAAGGCGCTGAAAATCGCTCAGGCGTATGAATTTGTCAGCAAGCTCCCGGAGGGGATCGACAGCAGGGTAGAGCAGGGCGGAAAGAATTTCAGCGGCGGTCAGCGCCAAAGGCTATGCATTGCCCGCGCCATAGTTTCAAAGCCCGGGATACTTATCCTCGACGACAGCTTTTCCGCTCTGGATTTCGCGACCGACGCGGCGCTCAGGAAGGCTCTGCGCGAGAATACGGAGGGCATGACGGTGCTCATTGTGACCCAGCGCTGCTCGACCGTTATGGACGCGGACAAGATCCTCGTTATCAGCGACGGCGTTCTCGAGGGAGCGGGAACTCACGAGGAGCTTTTCGCGGGCTGCGGCGCCTACCGCGAGATCTGCCTCTCACAGCTCAAGGAAACGGAGGCAGTGAGATGAAGAAAAAAACCTCCGCGGGAAAGATACTAAGGCGGCTGCGCCCCTATACCGGACTGCTTTTGCTCGCGCTGCTCTGCGCGGTCGCGAGCGTGACCCTGACCCTGCTCATACCCGTGCTCATAGGAAGGGCGATAGACAATATCATAGCGAAGGGAAGGGTCGACTTTGAAGCGGTCGCCCGCATCCTCGGATATATCGGGATCTCGGTCGTCGGCATGGCTGTCAGCCAATGGCTGATGAACCAGCTGATAAATATAATAAGCTACAAGACGGTGCGCGATCTCAGGCGGGATATTTTCAGAAAGCTGAACTCCGTGCCGCTCTCATATATCGATACCCATCCGCACGGCGACCTGATAAGCCGCGTGATAAACGACGTGGACGCGGTGGGCGACGGTCTTACCCAGACCTTTCTGCAGCTGTTTTCGGGTATCGTAACGATAGTCGGAACGCTGGTTTTCATGCTGACGATAGACTGGCGGATCGCGATAGCGGTCGTGGTGCTCACTCCGATGTCGCTGTTTGTGGCGGGCTTTATAGGCAAGCTTACTCACCGCCGCTTCACCGAGCAGCAGCTTTTGCAGGGCGATATCTCCTCCTATGTTGAGGAGCACGTCGGAAATCAGAGGATTGTCAAGGCGTTTTCTTATGAGAAAAGAGCCTTTGAGGAGTTTGAGAAATACAACGAAAGGCTTTATACCGTCGGCTTCAAGGCGCAGTTCGCGGGCGCTCTCGCAAACCCGACGACGCGCTTTGTGAACGCCTGCGTCTATGCCGCCGTGGGGATAATCGGCGCGCTGACCGTTATTTCGGGAGGTCTGAGCATAGGCGGGCTCTCGTGCTTTTTGACCTACGCCAACCAGTATACCAAGCCCTTCAACGAGGTCACGGGAGTGCTCACTCAGTTCCAGACGGCTCTGGCGGCGGCTCAGAGGGTCGTCGAGGTGCTTGACGAGCAGGATGAAGCAGACCCCGGCTCGGGCGTCATACCCGACTGCGGTGGAAACGTGAGGATCGAGAACGTCAGCTTTTCCTATTCTCCCGACAAGCCGCTGATCGAGAATTTCTCGCTCGAGGTGAAAAGCGGCAGCCATGTCGCCGTTGTCGGACCCACGGGCTGCGGCAAGACGACGCTTATAAATCTGCTCATGCGCTTCTATGACGTGAACGAGGGCAGGATCCTGCTCGACGGAGTCGATATCCGCACGATACCGCGCGACGAGCTCAGGAAAAACTACGGCATGGTGCTGCAGGACAGCTGGCTCTTCTGCGGCACGATAATGGAAAATCTCAGGTACGGCAACGAAAATGCGAGCGACGAGGAGATAATAGCGGCGGCGAAGTCGGCTCACGCGCACAGCTTCATCCGAAAAATGCCCAAGGGCTATCAGACGATGATAAGCGAGGGCGGCGGCAACCTCAGTCAGGGACAGAAGCAGCTGCTCTGCATAGCCCGCGCGATGCTCACCGACCCGAAGGTGCTCATCCTCGACGAGGCGACCTCCTCGATAGATACGCTCACCGAAAGCCGCGTCCAGCGCGCGTTCGCCAAGATGATGAAGGGCAGAACCAGCTTTGTTGTGGCTCACAGGCTTTCGACCATCCGCGAGAGCGACGTAATCCTTGTGATGCGCGAGGGAAATATCGTTGAGCAGGGCACCCACGAGGAGCTTCTTGACAAAAAGGGCTTTTATTATGAGCTGTACAACAGCCAGTTCAGCGGGTAGCTTTGGCGGCGATCGAAAAAAATAAAAATGTCGGGCAGACGGGTCGAAAGGCGCCGCCTGCCCTTTTTCTTACGGGACAGCCGCTGCTATTTCGGAAACTCCGCGCATATAATTATTTATCAAGCTTTCGGAGGTCTGCTATGCTTAACTCGCTCACAATTCGCTATCCCGCCCGAACCTCGGGCATCAGAGGTTTTTTGAACAGATTCAGACGCGACGTTATCGACGTCGAGATAGTAAGCGCCCGAGGCGTCGCGCTGCGCAGGGTTACATATACGAGCTTCAGCGGCGAGGTTCGGCTCGAACGCCTCAGAGAGGCGTTTGACTTCGACTGCGGAAGTATAATCTGCTCCGACAGGATAATCTTTCCGCACCACAGCGGCTTCGAGCGCTTTAATTCCGACGCGTTTTCCGCTCGGCTCTGCACGAATCTCGCGCTGAAGGCTCTTTCAAAAAAGGAAGGAGCGCAGGATGTTCGGCTCGGGATCTATGATCCCGAGGGGGCGGCTTCGGATTTTGTGCTGGCGGCGCTGAGGTATTGCCGTGAGCCCGTTGTCGTCAGCGACAACACCCTTGCTTATTCCATTGCCGCGAACCGGGCGCTTGAGGAGCTCGGCGCGTCGGTAAGGGTCGAGCGCGACCCCGGCGCGCTTTCGGAATGCGGTTTGATCATAGCTCCTTTTCGGCTGACAAAGCCCTTGAGGGCTTTTGAAAACGCGGTCGTGCTCTGCGTCGGCGCGCCCGATATCTCCGGAAATATTTACGGAAAATACAGCTTCAGGACGCCGAACGGGTTTGATAAGCTCAAGCCCCGAGAGCTCAGCGAGGAGTATTTCTGTTCGGCGCTCTATTCGCTCGCCTCACAGCACGAGCTCGGCTCGATCGTCCCGCTGAGCGTTTCGAACAGCAGAGGCTCGCAGACGGCGTCGTCTATTGCCGAATTAATATAATTCCCGAAAAGAAAAAAGCGTCCGAGCTGTTCGGACGCTTTTGATGTTGAGCTGTTTTTATATCAGTCGACGATGATGCTTTTTCCGCTCATTTCCTCGGGCTGGGAAAGACCGAGGATCTTGAGCATCGTGGGAGCGATATCCGCAAGGACTCCTCCCTCGCGCAGCTTGCAGTCATAGCCGATCACGCAGAAGGGAACGGGATTTGTGGTGTGAGCGGTGAAGGGCGAGCCGTCGTCGTCGATCATCTTGTCGGCGTTGCCGTGGTCGGCGGTGATGATAGCCGCGCCGCCCTTGGCGATGACCGCGGATATGATCTTGCCGACGCAGTCGTCGACCGCCTCGACCGCCTTGACCGCCGCCTCGAATACGCCCGTATGACCGACCATATCGCAGTTGGCGTAGTTGAGGATTATCATGTCGTATTTGTCGCTCTCGATTGCCTCGAGCAGCTTGTCGGTGACCTCGTAGGCGCTCATTTCGGGCTGCAGGTCGTAGGTCGCGACTGAGGGCGATTTAACAAGGATCCTGTCCTCGCCGTCGTAGACCTTCTCTACGCCGCCGTTGAAGAAGAAGGTGACGTGAGCGTATTTTTCGGTCTCGGCGATCCTGAGCTGCTTCATGCCCAGACTCGAGATGTACTCGCCCATGGTGTTTTTGAGCGTTTGGGGCTTGAAGGCGACCTCGACGTTAGGCATCGTCGCGTCGTACTGGGTCATGCAGACGTAGTTGAGCGGGAAGAAGCCGTATCTTCTCTCGAAGCCCTTGAAATCGGGATCGACCAGCGTGCGGGTGATCTCACGCGCGCGGTCGGGGCGGAAGTTGTAGAAGATAACGCTGTCGCCCTCCTCGATCTTTGCGCCGCCCTTGATGACCGCGGGGATCATGAATTCGTCGGTGACGCCGTCCTCGTAGGACTTTTTGACGGCGCAGACGGGGCATTCAGCCTCGACGCCCTCGCCGTAAACCAGAGCGGCGTAGGCTTTTTCGACGCGCTCCCAGCGGTTATCTCTGTCCATGGCGTAATATCTGCCCATGACGGTCGCAATCTTGCCCAGACCGATCCTGTCGAGCTCCTTCATGCAGTCCTCGACATATTCCGCCGCCGATGAGGGGGGAACGTCTCTGCCGTCGAGGAAGGCGTGGACGTAGACCTTGTCAAGTCCCTTTTTCTTGGCGAGCTCGACGATTCCGTAGAGATGGGTGTTGTGGCTGTGAACGCCGCCGGGAGAGAGCAGACCCATGAGGTGAAGCGCCTTGCCGTTCGCCTTAGCCTTGTCCATGGCGCTGACGATGGGCTCGACATCCTTTAGCTTGTCCTCGTTTATTGTCTTGGTGATGCGGGTGAGCTCCTGATATACGATCCTGCCCGCGCCGATATTCGTATGACCGACCTCGCTGTTGCCCATCTGACCGTCGGGCAGACCGACGTCCATGCCCGAAGCTCCGATCTGAGTGAGGGGATTCTCGGCAAAGAACCTGTCGAGGTTGGGGGTGTTCGCGGCAAGGATGGCGTTAGCCTTTTCCTCGCCCTTTTTTCCGACTCCGAAGCCGTCGAGAATCATTAATATCAAAGGTTTTTTCATGATGAAAAAACTCCTTTCGGTGAATTGTGCGGTGATATCCGGATTATTTGGAGGCTGCCTTTACAATAGCCGCGAATTTCTCGGCTACCAGCGAAGCTCCGCCGATAAGACCGCCGTCAACGTTCGTCTTGGAAACGAGCTCGTCGGCGTTGCCGTCGTTCATTGAGCCGCCGTACTGGATGGTAACTGCGTCCGCGGCGTCCTGATTGTAGAGCTTGGCGAGCTGGGCGCGGATGAACGCGCAAACCTCCTCAGCCTGATCCGCGGTCGCGGTCTTGCCGGTGCCGATAGCCCAAACAGGCTCGTAGGCGATAACGACGTTCTTGAGCTCCTCCTCGGTGACGTCCCAGAGATCGAGCTTGATCTGACGGGCGATGACCTCCTCGGTGATGTTGCACTCGCGCTCCCAGAGAAGCTCGCCGACGCAGACGATGGGCTTCAAGCCGGCAGCCAGAGCCGCCTTTGTTCTCTTGTTCACGGTTTCGTCGGTCTCGCCGAAGTATTGTCTGCGCTCGCTGTGTCCGAGAACGACGTATTCAACGCCGATTTCGGTGAGCATTCCGGTCGAGATCTCGCCGGTGAAGGCGCCGCTTGCCGCCCAGTGGCAGTTCTCGGCGCCGATCTTGATGTTTGTGCCCTTGGTCGCCTCGATAGCGGCGGCAAGGTCGACGTAGGGAACGCAGGCGATGACCTCGCAGTCAGCGTCCGCTACGAGAGGCGCGATGGCGTTGAGAAGCTCGGTCGCCTCCTTGGGGGTCTTGTTCATCTTCCAGTTGCCGGCAATAATTGCTTTTCTCTTAGCTTTATCCATAGAAAAAATCCTTTCGTTTTAATATGAAGCGGGCGGAAACGCGGCTCCGCCCGCTGCAATGAATCGATTATTTATCAGCGATGACCGCGATGCCGGGAAGGGTCTTGCCCTCGAGATACTCGAGAGAAGCGCCGCCGCCCGTTGAAATGTGGCTCATCTTGTCCGCGAAGCCGAGCTGGATGACCGCCGCCGCGCTGTCGCCGCCGCCGATGATGGTGGTAGCGTCTGTCTCGGCGAGAGCCTTTGCTACGGCGATGGTGCCCGCCGCGAGGATGGGATTCTCAAATACGCCCATGGGTCCGTTCCAAACAACGGTCTTGGCGTTCTTGACGGCGTCCGCGAAGAGCTCCTGGGTCTTGGTGCCGATGTCGAGACCTTCCATATCCGCGGGAATGGCGTCGACGTCAACGTTCTGAACCTCGATTTCCGCGTCGATGGGGTTCGGGAAATCAGCCGCGATAGTGGTGTCTACGGGGAGGAGAAGCTGCTTGCCGAGCTGCTCCGCCTTCTCGATCATCTCCTTGCAGTAATCAAGCTTGGAATCGTCGACCAGAGATTTTCCGACCTCCTTGCCCTGAGCCTTGAGGAAGGTGTAAGCCATGCCGCCGCCGATGATGAGGGTGTCGCACTTCTCGAGAAGGTTGGAGATAACGTTGAGCTTATCCGCGACCTTTGCGCCGCCGAGGATGGCGACGAAGGGACGGACGGGAGTCTCAACGGCGTTTCCGAGGTAGTTGATCTCCTTCTGCATGAGATAACCAACGGCTGTATCCTTGATGTGGTCGGTAACGCCCGCGGTCGAGCAGTGAGCGCGGTGAGCGGAGCCGAAAGCGTCCATTACGAAAACGTCGGCAAGAGAAGCGAGCTCGCTCGAGAAGGGCTCGAGGTTCTTGGTCTCCTCTTTTCTGAAACGGGTGTTCTGGAGAAGAACAACGTCGCCGTCCTGCATTTCGGCAACAGCCTTCTTCGCGTTCTCGCCTACGACCTCGTCGTCATTCGCGAAAACTACGTCCTTGCCGAGAAGCTCGGAAAGACGGACGGCAGCGGGAGCGAGGCTGAACTTTTCCTCGGGACCGTTCTTGGGCTTGCCGAGATGTGAGCAGAGAATGACCTTGCCGCCGTCGGCAATCAGCTTCTTGATGGTGGGCAGAGCCGCCTGGATCCTGTTATCGTTTGTGATAACGCCGTCCTTGAGGGGCACGTTGAAGTCAACGCGGACAAGGACTCTTTTGCCCTTTACATTGATGTCGTCAACTGAAACTTTGTTTAGCTGCATGGTAATACATCCTTTCGTTTATAAAGAAATTTGTAAAATTATTACAATTCTACAGTCATATATATTATATAACATATTGCAATAATTAGCAATAGGAAATGCTGAATTTTTATCAGATATTAAGAAAGGAGCCGCCGCTTTTGAATGCGGCAGCTCCACAGTGTCGGTTGGTATCATGTTTTCTTCGCTGAGTCAGCCTTGCGCCTTTCCCTGCGGCATACCCGTTATCAGGCGGCGTTGTCGGGGTTTGCAAGCTTCCTTTGAAGGCGTGTAGCGTCGATGATCGTGATCCTTCCGTCGCCGTCCAGATCCGCGCTTGTAACATAGCCGTAGCCGTCAAAGAGAGCCACTATCTTTTGAATGCAGGTCACGTCGTTTACGTCGGTCTTGCCGTCGCTGTTCGCGTCGCCGAGCTGTGCGGCGGGCGTGGCGGGAGGCTGGGTTTCATCTCCTTCTCCGCAGTAAGGCTCGTCGGGAACAAATTCGGTCGTAGGAGCCTTGTAGAGCAGATAGACGTCATCCAGCTGAGCGATTTTTAAAATCTCTTCCGCGGTCAAATATTTAGGTGAGATGATCGGCTGACCGTCGTCCACATACAGCTTTCTGCCGATAGTGTCGTCGAGCTTTTGCTTCATGGCGTTGATCGCCCGCGCGGTATCCTCCTCCAGAACCTCACTGTAAACTTGGTAGTAATGAAAAAATTCCTCCTGATTCTGCGCCATTCCGAAATCATAACCGCAAATTTCGGCAGCCTGTCTTTGAAGTTCGTTGATATCGGTGTAATCGGGGTTGGTATCGACGAAGCAATAGACCAAATCCGTGTCCGACATTTCCGTTAATTCGGAATAGAACGCCTCGGGGATTTTGCCGCCTTCTATATCCTCGGGGACTTCATGCGGTAAATACTTCTCTATTTTTTCTCTCGGATAAATGATGTAATAATCCAGAGGTTCGTCTGAATCCCCGATTTCCGCCAGACGGTAGATCTGACGCTTTGTAGCATATAATTCCACCCGCAAAAAATAATTATCTTGCATACCGGTATTAAAGAATAAATAATCATTCCATTTATATCTAGTACATACATCGGCAAAGCTCAGTCCGTGTTCACTCAAAAAATTATTCAGGTATTCTTTCAGAACACGTATCCGGGTCGCGTTTTCAACAGCATACCAGTCATAGGTCTCACCGGAGCTGTCCAATTCCCCGCATACCCTTTCAGTTTCCGCATAGACTTCTTCTCTCATGTTAGATGGTCTATTAAACTCAGCACAAATATGCACTCTGCTGTTGTCGTCCAATCTTTCAAGATACTGCGAAAGCCTTTCCGTCATATTATCCTCGGCAGCGGCGTTCGAGGGAATTATAACCAGAGAGATCAAGAGAGCAACCGAAACGATAATGCTCAATGTTTTTTTCATGATCGTCACTCCTCTTTTATTAATATTTAAATGTTTTGAGTAATCATTTAAAAGCTATCCTCTTTCCCATAATTGCATCAGTCCTTTCTGTTACGTGTTTTGGGGTTTTACAGTGCACGGAAAACAACTGCATCTTCCCTCTTCTGTCAATATTATAACACTCTTGTCAATAATTATCAATTGGTACAATGTGCAAAAATTAC
>CACYIC010000049.1 GCA_902774325.1 uncultured Ruminococcus sp. | reverse complement strand
AAATTTTCCATTTTCAAATTTCAATTTTCAATTTGAAAACAGGAAAACGCCTGATACAGGAGATGCTCTTTTCGCCAAAAAACAACGCCATTACAAATCGGGAGCGAAGCGACCCGAAATTTTCCATTTTCAAATTTCAATTTTCAATTTGAAAACAGGAAAACGCCTGATACAGGAGAAGCCGCCCTTGATCAAAACGCAACGCATTACAAAACGGGTGCGGGTGTCCCGCCCGCAATTATTCATTATTCTTTATTCACTATTCATTATTCTTTTCTTCTCTCTCTCAGATCCTTCCGAGCTGGTCGTAAACGCTTTGGATCTTTGCCTTGAGCTTGAAGATGCAGTCGGTCTCCTTCGCGGTGCCGCGCACGATATCCTCCGCCATCGCGCGGCAGGTCGGGGCGCCGCAGGAGCCGCAGTCGAGTCCGGGGAAGTCCTTTACGATCTCCTCGATTTTCGACATCATCTCCATAGCCTTGACGATATCCTCGTCGAGCCTGAAGATGTCGGCGTCGAAGGTCAGCTCCTTCTCCCATTTCATGTCCTCGAGCTCGCCGTCCCTGAGATGGTTCAGCGACACGGGCAGATATTTTCTGAGCGTCTGGATACGCGCCTGGGCGACGTAGGGATTCTCGACCGTGAGGACGCCTCCCACGCAGCCGCCCGAGCAGGCGTTAAGCTCGATAAAATCAATATTTCTGATATGCTCGTCCTCAAGCTCCTCGAGCACGCGGATTACGTTTTCGATGCCGTCGGCGGCAAGATATCTGTCGCCGAGCATCGCCGCCGCCTCGCCGCCTGAGGTCGCCCAGCCGATGCCGAGCAGACCTGTCTGCGCGATCGGCTCGATCTCGGTGAGGTGATCCATCTCATGCGCCAGCTCGGGATAGATCTTTGATATTGCGATGGCGCCGTCGCACTCCGATTTTACAAGGGAATTGGGCGAGTTGATCTCCGTCACCTTGGCGGGGCAGGGCGTGATGAAGAATACGCCGATCTCCTCGGGAGCAAGTCCCGAGTCCTCGACCGCCTTGCGCCGAGCGAGCTTTGCCGCGACCTCGATCGGGGCGAGCAGCGGGAGCACGTTGTCGCAAAGCTCGGGGAAACGTATTTTTATGAGCCTGACGACGGCGGGACAGGCGGAGCTGATGATCGGCTTTTTTAGCTTGTCCTCCTTGATGAGCTTTCTTGTCGCCTCGCTGACGAGCTCGGCGGCGCGGGAGACCTCAAACACCGAGTCAAAGCCGATCCTTTTGAGTCCGGTCAACACGATGTCGATATTGTCAAGCCCGTTGAACTGTCCGAAAAGCGCGGGCGCGGGGATTGCCACCTTGTATTTGAAATCGCCGATATCCTCAAGCGCGCTGCTGTGGGCTCTTTTGGCGTGGTGAGGACAGATCCTTATGCATTCGCCGCAGTCGATACAGCGCTCAGAGAGGATCTTTGCCTTGCCGCCGTGGATCCTTATCGCCTCGGTGGGGCAGCGGTTGAGGCAGTGGGTGCAGCCGCAGCACTTGTCGGCGTCAAGCTCTACGGAATGAAAGTAATTGGGCATAGCTACCCTCCAAAATTATTGCTGCGCGGCGACCCTGACTGTGAGGTACAGCTTGGTGCCGACTCCGATTTCCGTTTCGATTTTCATTTCGTCGGTATATTTTTTGATGTTGGGAAGTCCCATTCCCGCGCCGAAGCCCAGTGAGCGCACGTTGTCGGGCGCGGTCGAATAGCCCTCCTGCATAGCCTTTTCAACATCCGGGATACCGGGACCGTTGTCCGAGAGAAGGATCTCGACTCTGTCGGGGTAGACGTCAACGTCGCAAAAGCCGCCCTCGGCGTGGATCACCATGTTGATCTCCGCCTCATACATGGCTATGGCGACCCTGCGGATCGCGTCGGGGTTGTAGCCGAGCTTTTTCAGCGTGCGCTTGACCAAGCCGCTCGCCTCGCCCGCGCGGGTAAAATCCTCTCCCGAAACGTCGTAGTGAAGATGGATCGCGCCGCTCATACCTTGGTTCCTCCCGACAGACCGTTGGAATAAAGCCTTCCGCAGGCGGTGAACATCCTGAACCTGGTTTTGATGAGGGTGATGCCGCGCATTTCCGCGAGGTCGATGATCGACTGATCCGGAACCTTGCCTCTTACAAAGACTATGCAAGCCATATCCATCATCTCGGCTGTGCGCACGACCTGAGGATTGACAAGTCCCGTGAGCAGTACAGACTGATCCTTTACAAAGGCGAGCACGTCGCTCATCATGTCCGAGCCGCAGGCGGTCTTGATCTCCTGGTTGAGGTCGCCCTCGCAGATGATCTCGCCCTCCAGAATATCGATAATATCCTTTACAATCATAACAATCCGTCCTTTCGGTAAAAATTTTAAGCTTTAGAAGGTAAAATTTTTAAAATATATATCCAAAATAATTATAGCATATAAAAACCGCAAACACAATATGATTTTTTTAGGATATTTATCTTGTGTACAACCGAATTTTCGTAATTACACAAAATAGGCGTATTTTATCCGCAAATAAGTATCATTGCACAAAATAGCAAGATTTTTGCCATATTTCCTCATTTTAGATGTTGAAAATAAATGCCCAAGGTGGTAAAATACAAAACCAGAGTATGAAATAACGGAAGGTGCAGTCAATTTATGCTTGCGGAATTAAAGCCCACAGACAAGATTTGCGGATTTGACGTTAGACCGGGATTCTACGAGATGAACGGCGCGAACCTCGTCGCGGACGGAGGAATCAATTTTACGATAAGCTCCGTTTACGCCACCTCATGCACGCTGCTTCTCTTTAAGCCGGGAGCGCGCGTGCCTTATGTAAGGCTTCCCTTTCCCGAATCCTACCGCATAGGAAACACCTATTCAATGATAGTTTTCGGTTTGGATATCAGGGAGTTTGAGTACGCTTATTCTCTTGACGGTCCTTATAATGAAAATAGAGGACTGATTTTTGACAAGACAAAATATATCCTCGATCCCTATGCCAAGGCGGTAACGGGTCAGAGCAACTGGGGCGAGCCTCAGGCGGACGCCTGCGTCTACAAGGCGAGGGTGGTCGTCAACGACTACGACTGGGGCAATTTTAAAACGCCCTCTACCCCGCTCGAGGAGCTGATCATCTACGAGCTCCATGTCCGCGGCTTCACCATGGACGAAAGCTCCGGAGTGGAGCACAGGGGAACCTTCGCGGGAATCAAGGAAAAGATCCCCTATCTCAAGGAGCTGGGCGTTAACGCGGTCGAGCTCATGCCTATCTTTGAGTTTGACGAGCGCGGCGCGAACCGCTACTACAACGGAAAGCAGCTATTTGATTACTGGGGCTACAACACCGTCTGCTTCTTTGCGCCCAACACCAGCTATGAGGCTGATCACAAGCATCACCATGAGGGCAAGGAGCTCAAGGATCTGATCCGCACGCTCAAGTCCAACGGCATCGAGGTCATTCTCGACGTTGTGTTCAACCACACCGCCGAGGGCAACGAGATGGGACCCTATTTCTCTTTCAAGGGCATTGACAACCGGGTTTACTATATGCTCACGCCCGACGGCAAATACTACAATTTCAGCGGCTGCGGAAATGTTCTCAACTGCAACCACCCGATCGTGCGCGACTTCATCAAGAGCTGCCTGCGCTATTGGGTGACGGAATACAAAATCGACGGCTTCCGCTTTGACCTCGCCTCCATCCTCGGACGAAACGAGGACGGCTCGCCGATGGATCAGCCGCCTCTGCTCAAGAGCCTCGCCTATGACCCCATCCTCGCGGGAACAAAGCTTATCGCCGAGGCGTGGGACGCGGGCGGACTCTATCAGGTCGGCTCCTTCCCGTCGTGGAACCGCTGGGCGGAGTGGAACGGAAAATACCGCGACGATATGCGCCGCTTTCTCAAGGGAGACGGCGGGCTTGCCTGGGCTGCCGCTCACAGGCTCACGGGCTCCAAGGATCTTTACGATCCCTCATACAGAGGTCACAGCGCGTCGGTCAACTTCATCACCTGTCACGACGGCTTCACGCTTTACGATCTCTATTCCTACAATATGAAGCACAACGAGCAGAACGGTTGGAATAATACCGACGGCGCCAACGACAACAACAGCTGGAACTGCGGTCAGGAGGGCGAGACCGAGAACATCGAGATCGAGGCGCTGAGAGTGAGGATGTGCATGAACGCCTTCGCCGCTCTCATGCTCAGCCGCGGACCCGCGCTTTTCCCCGCAGGCGACGAGTTCTGCAACACCCAATTCGGCAACAACAACCCCTATTGTCAGGACAATATAACCTCCTGGCTCGACTGGAAGCGCAAGGAAAAGTACGCGGATGTTTTCAACTTCTTCAAGTATATGATAAACCTGCGCAAGCGCTTCCGCGTGATCACGGCGAACCGTACCGCCGCGAGCTGTACCTTCCCGCCGGAGAGCTTTCATTCCAACCATCCGTGGAAAACGGATTACGACGGCAACAGCCGCATGGTGGCGGTCATGTACGCGGGAAAATCTCAGGGCTACGAGGGTATTGACGAAATCGTTTACTTCGGCATCAACGCCTTCTGGGACATCGTAAACGTCGAGCTGCCGGGGCTTCCCTCCGAATACGTCTGGAAGCTCTACGCCGACACGGGAAGACCCGCCTCCGACGTCATCACCGAGGACAAAAACATCCTGCTCCACGACAGGCATTTTTCGATGCAGGGCAGATCGGTGATAGTCGCCGTCGCGGAAAAAAGGGCGTAATGAGAAAGAAAAGAATAGTGAATAATGAATAAAGAATAATGAATAATTGCGGTCGGGCAGACAGGTTTTCTTATGATGAACCTTTTGTGCCCGACCGAATTTTTATTGCGGCGGGTTTCGGGGAAAAGCCGCTCTAGTCTGAAACCTGCGGCATTACAAATGCGGTCGGGCGGATGGGTTCGCTCAGAATTTTGTTAAAAAGATAACAATCAACTATTTTGACATTATTTTATCTGTTATTTTGACAGAAAAATTATTAAAGAAGGTAAAATTCTCATAGACAATGTCAAAAAAGTATGTTATAATTCTGTTAATAGTCGAGTTGTATGTCATTTTTCATATATAAAATACATTCGGCATAATTTTTTATCATTTCAGGGAGGAAAAACAATGCGAAAAAAAATCAGCAGTATCCCGTTTTCGGGAACACCTGAGCAGGAAGAGAAGCTGAAAAAGGTCATTGCGGATCATCTTGACGATCCCGGCGCCGTAATGCCCGTTTTGCAGCTGGCTCAGGACATCTACGGCTATCTGCCTTTTGAAGTGCAGAAGATGGTCGCGGACGGACTGAACGTACCCTTGGAGGAGGTCTACGGCGTAGCCACCTTCTATTCCCAGTTTGCGCTTTCGCCAAAGGGAAAGTACAACATCTCCGTTTGCCTCGGAACCGCCTGCTATGTAAAGGGCTCGGGCGAGATCCTCAACGCTCTGAGCGAGAAGCTCGGCATCGAGGCTGAGGAGTGCACGCCGGACGGCAAATTCTCACTCACCGCCTGCCGCTGCATCGGCGCCTGCGGTCTTGCCCCTGTTATCACCGTCAATGAGGACGTATACGGCAGACTGACTGTTGACGATGTAGAGGGCATAATCGAAAAGTATAAGGACTGATGCGCGAGCTGTCCCTTAACGTCATGGATGTTGCCCAGAACTCGGTCAGAGCCGAGGCGGCGCTTGTCAGGATCACGGTCGAGGAGAGCGACAAAAAGGATCTGCTCTCAATTGTGATCGAGGACAACGGCAAGGGCATGACAGAGGAGCAGGTCGCTCAGGTGACCGATCCGTTTTTCACGACGCGAACGACGCGCAAGGTCGGCTTGGGAGTGCCGCTTTTCAAAATGTCTGCCGAGCAGACCGGCGGCAGCTTCGAGATAGAATCCGAGGTCGGCAAGGGAACCAAAACCTCCGCGAGATATGTAAAAAGCCATGTTGACATGACCCCGCTGGGGGATATCAACTCCACCGTTGAAATACTTATCCGCTGCAATCCCGACATCGACTTCGTCTTTATCCGCTCAACCGACAGCGGCTCCCTGACTCTCGACACAAGAGAGCTGCGCGAGGTGCTCGAGGGCGTTCCGCTCGACACCCCGGATGTGCTGGAATGGATCCACAGTTATTTGGAAGAACAAACTCAATTATTATACGGAGGCGCAAAATAAATGAAATCTTTAGCTGAGCTTAAAGCTATCAGAGACAGGGCTAAGGCAGACCTTGATCTCAGACAGGAAAACCCCAACGCCGCGCGTGTGCTGGTTGGTATGGCGACCTGCGGTATCGCCGCCGGCGCAAGACCCGTGCTCAACGCTTTCACCGAGGAGATCGCCAAGAGAGGTCTTACTCAGGACATCGTCGTTACCCAGACAGGCTGCATCGGAATCTGCCAGTATGAGCCCGTCGTCGAGATCGAGATGCCCGGACAGGAAAAGGTTACTTATGTAAAAATGACACCCGAGAAGGTTGCCAGAGTCGTAAACGACCACCTTGTAAACAAGAACGTGGTCACCGAATACACGATCGGCGCCTATAACAGCTGAGGAGGAAATATATGTATCGTTCTAACGTGCTGGTTTGCGGCGGTACCGGCTGTACCTCTTCAAACAGCTTACAGATTGTTGAAAAGCTCAAGGAAGAGATCGCCGCTCACGGACTCGACAAGGAAGTAAACGTTATCACAACCGGCTGCTTCGGTCTGTGCGCGCTCGGTCCCATCATGGTAGTATATCCCGAGGGAAGCTTCTACTCAATGGTCAACATCGACGATGTTCCCGAGATCGTTGAGGAGCACCTTCTGAAGGGAAGGATCGTCACCCGTCTGCTCTATCAGGAGACAGTCAAGGAGGACACGATCAGCTCCCTTAACGACACCGCCTTCTACGCGAAGCAAAAGCGCGTCGCGCTGCGCAACTGCGGTGTTATCGACCCCGAAAAGATCGACGACTATATCGCCAGAGACGGTTATGCCGCTCTCGGCAAGGTACTTACGGAAATGACTCCCGAGGAGGTCATCCAGACGATCCTCGACTCAGGTCTGCGCGGCAGAGGCGGCGCGGGCTTCCCCACAGGTCTTAAATGGAAATTCGCGGCAGCCAACGCCGCCGATCAGAAGTACGTTTGCTGCAACGCCGACGAGGGCGACCCCGGCGCGTTCATGGATCGTTCCGTTCTCGAGGGCGACCCGCACTCGCTGATCGAGGCTATGGCTATCGCCGGCTACGCTATCGGCGCCTCCAAGGGCCGCGTATACGTCCGCGCGGAGTACCCCATCGCCGTAAAGCGTCTGCAGATCGCTATCGACCAGGCTCGCGAATACGGACTGCTCGGAGAGGACATCTTCGGTACGGGCTTTGACTTTGACATGGAGCTGCGTCTCGGCGCCGGCGCCTTCGTCTGCGGCGAGGAAACCGCTCTCATGACCTCGATCGAGGGCAAGAGAGGCGAGCCCCGTCCCCGTCCTCCGTTCCCTGCCGTAAAGGGTCTTTATCAGAAGCCCACCATCCTCAACAACGTTGAGACCTACGCCAACATCGCCCAGATCATCCTCAATGGCGCCGACTGGTTCGCCTCAATGGGAACCGAGAAGAGCAAGGGCACAAAGGTGTTCGCTCTCGGCGGCAAGATCAATCACACCGGACTCGTAGAGGTTCCCATGGGAACTACCCTGCGCGAGGTAGTATTTGAGATCGGCGGCGGCATCCCCAACGGCAAGAAGTTCAAGGCTGCCCAGACGGGCGGACCCTCCGGCGGCTGCATCCCCGCGGAGCACCTCGATATCCCGATCGACTACGACAACCTGCTCGCCATCGGCTCGATGATGGGCTCCGGCGGTCTGATCGTAATGGACGAGACCACCTGCATGGTCGATATCGCCAAGTTCTTCCTTGAATTCACCGTTGACGAGAGCTGCGGAAAGTGTACTCCCTGCCGTATAGGTACAAAGAGACTTCTCGAAATGCTCGACAAGATCACCAAGGGTCAGGGCACCCTCGAAATGATCGACGAGATGGAGGAGCTGTGCGAATTCATCAAGGCGAACTCCCTGTGCGGTCTCGGTCAGACCGCTCCCAACCCCGTGCTTTCGACCCTGCGCTACTTCAGAGACGAATACATCGCTCACGTTGTCGACAAGAAATGTCCCGCGGGCGTTTGTAAGGATCTGCTTGAATACACCATCATCAAGGACAGCTGCTTCGGCTGCGGTCTGTGCGCTAAGAAGTGCCCCGTCGGCGCTATCAGCGTAACTAATTACACCGCTCCCGGAAAGAAGCGTCCCGCCTACGAGATCGACCACAGCAAGTGCATCAAGTGCGGCGCCTGCATGGACGGCTGTAAGTTCAAGGCAATCATTAAAGGCTAAAGAAAGGAGAAATGATGATGGAAATGCTGAATATTAAAATCAACGGCAGAGATTATCAGGTTGAGAAAAACACCACTATCCTTGAAGCCTGTCACAAATTCGGAATCAAGGTTCCCACACTTTGCTATCTCAAGGAAATCAACGAAATCGGCGCCTGCCGTATGTGCCTGTGCGAGGTAAAGGGCGCGAGAGGTCTTGTCGCTGCCTGCGTATATCCCATCGACCGCGACGGCACCGAGATTTTCACAAATACGCCTAGGATCCAGAAATACAGAAAGATGAACCTCGAGCTTCTGCTCTCTAACCACGACAAGAAGTGCCTCTCCTGCCCCAGAAACAACAGCTGCGAGCTTCAGCAGCTCTGCCTGGAGTACGGCGTTGACGAGAAGAAGTTTGTCGGCGAGGAGACCCGCTACGAGGAGGATCATACCACGCTCCACCTTGTTCGCAACAACAACAAGTGCATCCTCTGCCGCCGCTGCGTCGCGGCCTGCAAGCAGCAGTACGTTTCCGTTATCGGAGCCAACAACCGCGGCTTCGACAGCGAGGTAGGCTGCGCCTTCGAGAAGGATCTCGGCGAGGTCTCCTGCGTATCCTGCGGACAGTGCACGGTCGTTTGTCCCACCGGCGCGCTGGTTGAGCGCGACGATACCGACAAGGTATTCGCGGCAATCGCGGATCCCGAAAAGCACGTTGTCGTCCACACCGCTCCCTCTATCCGCGCAACTCTCGGCGAGTGCTTCGGTATGCCTATCGGCACAAACGTGACCGGCAAGATGGTCACCGCTCTCAAGATGCTCGGCTTTGACAAGGTATTCGACACCAACTTCGGCGCCGACCTCACCATCATGGAGGAGGGCACGGAGTTTATCGAGCGCGTCACCGAAGGCGGAACCCTGCCGATGATCACCTCCTGCTCGCCCGGATGGGTAAAATTCTGCGAGCATTATTATCCCGACCTCATCCCGCACCTTTCCACCTGCAAATCACCCCAGCAGATGCAGGGCGCTATGATCAAGTCCTACTACGCCGAAAAAGCGGGCATCGATCCCAAGGACATCGTCGTCGTATCGGTAATGCCCTGCGTCGCTAAGAAGTTCGAGATCAAGCGCGACCATCAGGGACGCGACGGAATGCAGGACAATGACATCTCGATCTCGACCCGTGAGCTCGGCAAGATGATCAAGAAGGCGGGCATCCAGTTCACCGAGCTTCCCGACGAGGAGTTCGATCCCATCATGGGCATCGGTTCCGGCGCGGGCACCATCTTCGGCGCCACCGGCGGCGTTATGGAAGCGGCTCTCAGAACTGTTGCCGACGTGCTCACAGGCGAGGATCTCAAGCAGATCGACTACAAGGAGGTTCGCGGCACCGACGATATCAAGGAAGCGACCTACGAGATCGCGGGCAAGACGGTCAAGGTTGCCGTTACTTCAGGTCTGAAGAACGCCGCCAAGCTGCTCGACGAGATCCGCGCGGGCAAGTCTCCCTATCAGTTCATCGAGGTCATGTGCTGCCCCGGCGGCTGCGTAAACGGCGGCGGACAGCCTATCCAGCCCGCCCACGTGAGAAACTTCACCGATCTCAAGGCTCTGCGCGCCAAGGCTCTCTATGACGACGATCTGAACCTGCCCTACAGAAAGTCCCACGACAACCCCGAGATCAAGGCTATCTATGACGAGTACCTCGGCAAGCCCGGCTCTCACAAGGCTCATGAGCTGCTCCACACCGCTTATGTAAAGAGGGAAAAGGTCTGATCGGCTTTCGATTGGGGTATCCGGATCATAAAAATCAATAATTCAAGGCGCCCGGTCAATTGGTCGGGCGCCTTTTTTGGAATAAATAATGAACGGAAGCCGGGGACGGCGGCAAAGCGCCGAGGAAAAACAGCCTTGTCAATCTTTTGTCCGCTTATTCGGTTATCGGCATAAGAGCCTCATTTCGAGGGACTTCCGGCTCTTGAGCGCTTGACTATTTTTCGCCGGAATGATATAATCTGACAAGAATCGACAATGGGGGTATTCTTATGAACAGCAATGAATCAGTTCAGATCCGCTATTTCAGCGGATACATCCGCAACTATAAAAGCCTTTGCGGGGAGCTTTCGCTTGACGCCTCGCTTTCGCGCGGGGAGCGCGAGGAGGCGATTTTGAAGGCGGCGTATAAAAAATGGAAGCTCGGCATGATGAGCCGTATTTTCGGCTGCTTTGTTATCGCGCTTTGGGACGAGGAGGAGCAAAAGCTTTTTTGCATCCGCGATCAGGTCGGTCAGAAGCACATCTTCTACACCGTTGCAGGCGGAGAATTCCTCTGCTCGGGCGATCTTAACGAAATCGCGGACGATCCGAGAGTCGAAAAGCGTCTCAACATGCGTATGCTCCGGCAATATCTTTTCTATGGCTTCCCGATCGGAGAGGAAACCTTCTACGAAAATATTTTCAAGCTCATGCCCGGCTGCTATGCCGAGTGGGACGGCGCCGAGGTGACGGTACACCGCTACTTCAAGCCCGTTTTTGAGCCCGACGACAGCAAATCCGCCGACGAGTGGGCGGAAGAGGTCAGAAAAACCGTTGAAATGATCCTCAGCGAGGAGCGGGAGGATAAAGAGCTTCCCTACAAGGAGTCCTTCCTTTCCGGCGGAGTGGATTCATCCTTCCTTCTCGCCGCGAGCGACGCGGTCAGCGCCAACACCGTAGGCTATGAGGAGGAAGGCTTTGACGAGTCCGAGCTTGCGCGTCACACCGCGGAGCTTTTGGGCAAGGGCTTCAATGTTAAGCAGATCACGCCGGAGGAGTATTTTGCGCGCATCCCGACCGTCATGGAGAAGATGGGTCAGCCCCTCGGCGACGCCTCGGCGGTCGCCTTCTCGATAGGCTGCGAGGCGGTCGCCAAGCACGCCCGCGTCGTCTATTCGGGCGAGGGCATAGACGAGTTTTTCGGCGGCTACAACGCCCACAAGCGCCATATCCCCGAGGAATGGACGTATCTGACCTGTTCTCATATCATGTCCGAGGAGGTCGTCGGAGCGCTCATGAAGGACAGCGATGTCGGGGTGAGAGCCGCCGATCCGATCGCTCCTCTCTGGAGTGAGCTCAAGGGTCAGAGCGAGCTTGCGCAAAAGCTCACCGTCGATATATCCTTCTGGCTCGAGGGCGATATCTACCTCAATACCGACCGCACCTCGACCGCCTGCGGGATAGAGCTGCATACTCCGTTCAGCGATCTCAGGCTCTTTGACGTAGCGAGAAGGATCCCCTCCGCTTATGAGTTCAAAGGCGAGCAGAACAAATACGTTTTCCGCAAGGCGGCGTCCTCAAGACTGCCCGACGAGATCGCCTTCCGCAAGAAGGTCGGTTTTCCCGTGCCTGTTCGCAAATGGCTCGCGGACTCGCGCTATAACGGCGAGGTCGAGGCGAAGCTCTTCGGAGAGTCCTCGCGGCGCTTCTTTGATCAGGACGTGCTGCGCGGGATGTGGACGTCCTTCATCGGCGGCGAGTCGCTTCTCTGGAACAGGATCTACGCGATCTACGCCTTCCTGCTCTGGTATGATCTGAAATTTTAAGGTGCTCCCGAAACGCCGTCGGGCGCGGCGCTTTTGAGCGCTTGATATAACTGAAAAAAGCGTGCGGACAGAGCGATCTGTCGGCACGCTTTTTGAAATACAAATAAATGAATCGAGGCTCGGATCATTTCGAGCCTTTTCCGCCGGTTGAAGGATCGCGCGGACGACAAGCGCCGCGACGGACAGAAATACACTTCTGTTTTCCTCCCGCTTCCTGTATCGTTATTATTCCGCAGAGAGCCTTACGGTCGTCATCTCGTGGCCGAGCGCCTCGCGTAGCCTGCCGAAAACGTCGCTTGTTTTCAGCTTTAGGCTGGAGGTGTTGATACAGGGATGACAGCCGAAAAATTCCTCGCCGAGCAGATCCCGGTCAACGACGAGCCGAACACGGTTTTCCCTGTCGTTCATCAGCCCGAGGATGGTCGATGAACCGGGCGAGCAGCCCAGAAGCTCCTCCATTTCCTCGCCCGATGCAAAGGAAAGCCTCGCGCAGCCGAGCTGCGAGGTTATTTGCTTGGTTTTGAAGGGCTTGTCGTCGGGCATAAGCAGGAGATAGTATTCGGTGTGCTGACGGTTGGTCAGGAAAAGATTCTTGCAAATGCTCACGCCGAGCGCGGCGTCGATAGCCTGACAAGCCTCCATTGTGAACGCCGCGGGATGATCGACCCTCTTGTATCTGATCCCGAGTCCGTCGAGAAAATCATAGCAGCGCGTTTCGCGCTCAAGTCTGTTTTCCGCGTTTTCGGGTCTGCCCGAAAAAACTTCATAATCGCTCATATTATCGCCTCTCATGGATTTCGCTTTTTTCCGCATAACTGAATTTACGCGGTATCGTCTATATTTTATACGAACGGCGGGCACTTGTCAATGCCTGACATTCCTTCATAAATATTATCTTCTCTGTTGACATATTTTGATAATTATGCTACAATATTATCAGCATAGCGGACGATCTCACAATTCGCCGCGCATTTTTGATAAGGAGGCTTTTTCATGGGCAAATTTGTAGTTAAGGAAACCAAAAACGGAGGCTTTAAGTTCGACTTAAAGGCCGGCAACGGCGAGGTCATCGCGAGCTCCCAGATCTATAAGTCCGAAAAATCCTGCATGGCGGGCGTTGAGAGTGTAATGAATAACGCCGCTGCTCATGTTGAGGATCAGACCGTCGAGAATTTCGAGGTTTTAAAACACCCGAAATATGAGGTTTATACCGACAAGGCGGGCGAGTTCCGCTTCCGCCTCAAGGCGAAGAACGGCGAGATCATCGCGACCTCCGAGGGCTACAAGGCAAAGGCAAGCGCCATGAACGGGATCGACAGCATAAAGCGCAACGCTCCCGACGCCAAGATCGAGAAGCTCGAAGCCTGACACGGTATCAAATTAAAACGTCCGACTGCGAGCCGGACGTTTTTTTGTTTGACAAGGCTCACTTCAAAAATGCGGCGCACAGAACGGGTTTTGAGCCGCTTTATACTAATCTCAGATAAAAAGTGGACAAAGATTTGCGAGGATATTTTTCGCAAGACGAGGCGAAGGACGCCGCAAGGCTGGCGCCATAACCGGGGA
>CACYIC010000048.1 GCA_902774325.1 uncultured Ruminococcus sp. | reverse complement strand
GCCTCACGGCGGACACCCTTGGTGTTCGGCTATATCCTTCCCGCTGTCGGGCGGATTCGGGACTTTCACCCTTTAGAAACGTGCGCCGTCGGGCGCACCGAAAAAAAGGCTGACGCAGCACGTCAGCCTTCTTTGTTTTGACTCTTTTACGGATTCATTACGGGAGTCTGATCTTCTTCCGAAAAAAAGGAGAGCTGGCTTGCCGTCACGATATCCTCTGTTGTGAACCTGATGATATCAAGCTCGCATGAAATGTACTTTTCCCTGTCCATTATTTTCAAATATCCTCCTTAATCTAACAGCGGCTGCTGAAACGACTGCTGAAAATAGCTATCTGCTGCCTGATAGTATGAGAAGAGCGCCCTAACGAGATTCTTAAGAGCTTCGTCGTCGCTTCCGCCGTTCAGAACCTTGTAGATGTAGTTAGTCGGAACATAGGCAACATTTTCACCGTTGACGGACGCGGTATTGCCGGGTCTGATGATATTGACAACCGTAGGCCTGCCAAGATCGGCGGGAGCGATGCCCTTAATTCTGACGGCAGCAATATCTCCGCTTGTCTCGGTCGTGATCTCATAACCGTCTTCGCTTTCAAATGTATAGTCCTCCGCGTTGCCGCCTTCGATCTTAAGGAATAGAGTAAGAGTCGTCAAGGACCTGAGCGAGAGCGTGGTGCCGATGAAGCTTACGTTCTCGGGAAGTCTTGTGCCGGCAATATCGACGGAATTATAAGATACTACTCCGTCAACACCGCTCAGATCTATATCGGTGATATCGAAAGCGAGATCATCAGGGTTTCTCTCGAAGTACTTCTGAGCGTAAGCGCCGTAGATAAGCATCTCTATTACCAGAGGAGCAGCGGCGCGGTACTCGTCGTTTTCAGCCGCGTGTTGAATCAAATAATTCGCGTATTCACATACGGTATAGGTGTAAGAATCGGGAGCGCCGATCTGACCCGGTACAATAACCTCCGCATAGATATGCGAGTTCATTTCCTTTGCCGCGACGGGGCAGCTGAATACATAGTATCTCTCCGCATTACTGTCGTCGATCCAGTTGTCAACCACCTTAGCCTCGCTGACAGGCACTTCTACCGCGTTATATTCGGGCTCTCCTCCGGTGGGAATGGAGAACGCGACATAAGCGTCGGGATTGTTAGCTACGTTATGGTCAAGCTCCAGATAGAAGTTTACGCCGATACCGTCGAGAAGGCTCAGTGAATGACCCGCGACAGAGGAGCTGTCATCTCCTCCGGTAAACCAATAATATACGTCATAATACGGTTGACCTTCAAATTCTACCTGAGCGGTAAAGATGGTCTTGTTATCGACAACGCGCTTGCAGGTTTCGTCGATCTCTGTTTTAACGCTTTCAGTCATTCCGCAGTCGGGGCAGGTAAAGGTAGCGGTCGCGGAAGTCATATCGCTCGCCCAGCTCCACTTGGGCTCGGGATTGTCGCCGAATTTATGCTCGTTGCAACCGACAGTCACGCTGAAGGTCGCGCCCGTCTTTGTATCGGGATCAAGCATCCTCGTATTGAATTTGATAACGACGCGGCATTTGTCACCGCTCAGTCCCGGCATAAGATTGCTGGGGGTGAAGGCGATGTTGTTGTCAAAGCCGCCGTATTCGGCTGTCGCCCAGGCGCCGTTGGTTTCGCTGCATACGCCGCCGAAGCTGTCAGACCACGAACCGTTGGGCGTGAACTTGAATTTAAGATCTGCATTATAAGGAACGTCCGTGTAGGTGATCTCCCATATTCCGTTAGTCTCGGTCATCTTGCTCGACGGGTCAGCAGGATTCCAAGGGCTTCCAAAGACAGCCCCGTCGTTGCCGGCGACGTAGACCGAGTCAAATGTGAGCCCGGAAAACGCAACGATATCGCCCTCAACGCTCACGGCTTCTGTTGCAGGATCAAATTTCACGGTGAAGGTTCCCGCGCCTGTAAGCTTAAATTTTACGTTGTTGCCAGTGGCGTCTCCGATCCAGGTACTGCCGTTCTTCACGACCTTGAGCTCAACGTTATAGCGCTCAGTTACTGTATAGGTCTTTGAATAAACGCCGTCGGCGCCCTTGGTCATCTTGTTGGTTTCGTCCGTGCCGTCCCATCTGTTGCCGAAGATATCAGCGGGCTCGCCCGCTACGATATAGATATCATCCTCAGCGTCGGCAGAGCTTGAGCCCGAGGGATAGGTAGAGCTTGAGCCGGTGGGATCGGTTGAGCTTGAGCCCGTGGGATCGGAGGTTTCGGGAACGTAGTCCATGACCTTAATGCAATTCCAGAACCATGCTTCATCGGGGCCGTAATGCGGACGGAAGTAAATGTCATACATATCGTTATGGTCGATCTCGCCGTTTTCACCGTAATTGGTTCCCATACCTTCCGGGAACCATGTCGTGTTACCGTCGCCGTCTATGCCAACTATCTTGAACTGATCCGAAGTGCTGAGCTCTACGCCGCTTAATTTGTATTCCTCGATTGGATCGTTGCTGACACTTCTCATTTTGTAATTCTCGTTGGTCTCCCAACCGCTGAAATTACCGACGACGTAATAGGAAGTGACGTCTTCGGCGGGCTCGGATGAGCTCGGCTCTGTGGGATCGGAGCCTGTGGGCTCATCCACATTTTTTGTCGCCTCATAGATCGCCTTGTCGGGGTTGCCGTCATCGGTGTCGTAACTGAAAACATAGGCGTAGGTATTGTTAACAGTACCGTCGTCGCCGAACCATCTGTTGCCGTTGTGAACCTTATAGCCCGTTGCGTCCGAGGGGATCTCGGCGGTGAACATATAGAAGCTCTTTGAAGCTCCGTTCCAGTAATCGGAACCCAGACTCTTCTGCCAGACCTCTACCGGTTTGGAAGCATTGGCATTGGCGTCGCCGGTTCCTCCGCTGCCCCAATAGTGGACCTGCCAGCCGGTGGTCGGGTTATCGTCGTCATACAGATAACCGATAACGCCGACTGTGATCAATCTGTTGTCGCCGGTCGCGCCGACGGTCACAGCGCCTACGGCAACCATGGAAAGCATCAGGCAGACCGTAAGCAGGATAGATATTAGCTTTTTCATTTTGTCCTCCTTTATTGTATTAAAATATCAAAGATATTTCTACCCGATAGTATACTAACACATAAATTGCAAATTTTCAATGGTTTTTTTAAACTTTTAAAGCGTATGGAACAAAATCTCTTGATAAAACGAAAAAAAGCTGATAAAATACTCTTATCTCAACAAAAGGAAAATGATATATGAGCAACGCAAAAGGCAAAGCGGAGGCTGAGACCTGCCCCGTCTACAAAAAATGCGGCGGCTGTCAGCTTCGCAACCTCAGCTATCCCGAACAGCTCTCCTTCAAGCAGGCAAAGGTCATCGGGCTTTTGAAGGAGTTCGGCAGGGTCGAGCCGATAATCGGCATGGAAAACCCCTGTCACTACCGCAACAAGGTTCAGGCGGCGTTCTATACGGACAGGCGCGGCAAGATCATCTCCGGCGTTTATCAGTCGGGCACCCATCGGGTAGTCGGCATAGACAGCTGCCTGATCGAGGACGAGACCGCCGACAAAATAATAGTAGCGGTGCGAAAGCTTCTCCCCTCTTTTAAAATGAAAACCTACGACGAGGACGCTCGGCGCGGCTTCCTGCGCCATGTTCTGGTCAAGCGCGGCTTCGCGACAAATCAGGTGATGCTGGTGCTTGTGACCGCTACGCCTGTTTTCCCCTCGAAAAACAACTTTGTCAAAGCGATACGCGCTCAGTTCCCCGAGATCACCACGATAGTGCAGAACATCAACCCCAATCCGACAAATCTCGTGCTCGGAGAGCGCGAGAACATCCTGTTCGGCAAGGGATATATCGAGGACGTGCTCTGCGGCTGCCGCTTCCGCATCTCCCCGAGGAGCTTTTATCAGATAAATCCCGTTCAGACCGAGGTGCTCTACGGCAAGGCGATCGAGTTCGCGGGACTTAAGGGCAGCGAGACCGTGCTCGACGCCTACTGCGGCGTCGGCACCATAGGCATAATCGCCGCCAAGCGCGGTGCCGGAAGGGTGATCGGAGTCGAGCTAAACGGCGACGCCGTCCGCGACGCGATCCGGAACGCGCGCGCCAACGATTTGAAAAATATCCGCTTCTTCAAGGGCGACGCCGGCGACTTCATGCTCGCCGCGAGCGAGGAGGAGGAGCGCCCCGACGTGGTCTTTATGGATCCCCCGAGAGCGGGCAGCAGCAGAAAATTCCTCTCCGCGCTGATAGAGATGAACCCCAAAACCGTGGTCTATATCTCCTGCAACCCCGAGACCCTGGCCCGCGACCTGCGCTTCCTGCGCGACCAAAGCTCCTATAAGGTCAGAAGGATCCTGCCGGTGGATATGTTTCCTCATACCGCGCACGTCGAGACGGTGGTATTGATGACAAAGAAATAGACAAATCGGTTTTTGCGGAGGAGAACATAGTGGACTTTAACATTAAATTCATAAAGCAAAAGCTTAGTGAATTGCTAAGCATTGTTAACGAATTGGAAAATCGCTTTCCTGGAAGAAAATTCACGTTAGACGGGCATTTGTTTGGCAGCTTGGGTGAAGCTATTGCCGCAGACTTCTATAATATCACGCTCGCACCTACCGGAACAAAAACTCACGATGGAAAACAAAACGGCAAAAATGTGCAAATTAAAATCACACAAAGAGATTCTGTTGATATTAATAATATTCCAGATTATTTGTTGGTTCTATTTTTGGACACACAACAAGGAGAAGTTTACGAAGTATATAATGGTCCATGTGAGTGGTTAAATGCCTGTAAAAGGACAAAAAATGGCTGGTATACAAGAACGCTTACCACATTATATAGAGAAAACATGAATATTCCTGATGACAAACGGTTAGTAGCGAAAACGGATATTAAAAAATGGAATCCTAAAATAAGAAACCGATAGTCTGGATCGCACAACAGTAAATAACAGTAATGCAACAAAATCCGGTTTGCCGAGGCAATGAAATCGATCCGAATGCATTGACTCAACTGATCAACGGCATATTCCTAACGCCGAGGGTCGTGTGATCAGCGTAGATAATGGCATTTTTATTCACGCTATTGTCCCAAGGCATGTGGAGACGGTAGTATTGATGACAAAGAAATAGTATTTGGGAGGAACCTATGATAGAACTAAATTGGAGTTGTGTATAGAATCCGTTTTGAGTATGTAAGGCATAAAGCCATCCCCCAAGGCGATATATCGCAGAATCAAAAATACTGACCGAAAATTTGTGAGGTGTGATAACTATGCAGGAACAAAACAATGAAATTGCCGTTCTTGTTTCAAACCGGGAAAAGGCAATTGTAAAAACGAGTATTATCGGAATCGTCACGAACCTGTTGCTTGTCGGATTCAAAATATTTGTCGGGCTTATATCGAATTCGATCGCTGTCATTCTGGACGCGGTCAACAACCTGTCCGACGCGCTCTCGTCCGTCGTAACGATCGTTGGCGCGAAGCTCGGAGCGAAGCAGCCTGACAAGAAGCATCCGCTCGGCTACGGCAGGATCGAATACCTGAGCTCCATGATAGTCGCCGCGCTGGTGCTCTACGCGGGCATCACGTCGCTGGTCGAATCCATAAAGAAAATCATCCATCCCGAGGCAGCCGATTACAGCATGGTATCGCTCATCATTATCGCCGTTGCCGTCGTCGTAAAGCTGATCCTCGGAATGTATGTAAGGAAGCAGGGCAAAAAGGTCGGCTCCGGCGCGCTTGAGGCGTCGGGCTCCGACGCGCTGTTCGACGCGATCCTGTCCGCATCTGTACTTGCCTCGGCGATCATTTATCTGATCCGGGGAATTTCTCTTGAAGCGTACATCGGCGTTGTAATCGCGGGATTCATTATCAAGGCAGGTATCGAAATGATGATCGAAACGCTGAACGACATCATCGGCAAGCGCGAAGACGCGGAGAAGACAAAGAAACTGAAAGAGATCATTTGCGCGGAAGACGCGGTGCTCGGCGCTTATGATGTAACGCTTTTCAACTACGGTCCGAACAAGAACTACGGCTCGGTACATATCGAATTGCCGGACAACCTCAACGTTGACGACGTTGACAGAATCACAAGAAAGATACAGACCGATGTTTTTCAAAAAACCGGGGTTATTCTGACAGGCGTCGGGGTGTATTCCTATAATACCTCCGACGACGAAGCGGCACAGATACGCAACGCGGTGCAGAAAACGGTCATGGCGCACGAATGGGCGCTCCAGATGCACGGGTTCTATGCCGATACCGAAAAGAAAACGATCCGTTTCGACGTGGTCGTGAGCTTCGACGCAGATCGGAATGAAGCGCTCAAAACCTTATACGGCGAGGTGAAGGCTCTGTATCCCGAGTATGACACTTTGATCGTCCCTGATGTGGATATCGCGGATTAACTTTGTCAAAGGCTTTTCGGGGATTTGCATAGTTGAAAAAACGATCGCATTTCGCAAAATATTAACATTTTGTTATTGTTCGATTATTTCTCGAACGGAAAAATGAGCATATTTTTATTTCTTTTGGGGAAAATATAACAAAGCGTTACAGCGCTTGTCTATTATTAAAACAAAAATAACAAACTCATAACAAAATGAGTACAAGTTAGCCAAAATTGGGTTACAATTTTAATAAGGCGTTGACTTTACTACAAGTTTGTAGTATCATTTTCTACAGGGGAATTGATCAGTTACGCGAATGTAACCATCTTTCCCGAAATGTTTTAATAAAAATGTAATACATTTAGTATGTGTCAATAAAGACTACCACCATATATTGATTTTTCGCGTGATTTTTGAAAATGCTTCGCGAAGGTGAGAGCGGGCGCGCCCCGCATATCAATTTTGCATTGGAGTGTCAACAAGTTGGAAAAGTTCGTAGTAACAGGCGGTAAACCTCTTTTCGGAGAAGTAAATATCAGCGGCGCCAAGAACGCCGCAGTAGCGATCATCCCGGCAGTTATTCTCTGCGACGAGCCCTGCCAGATAGATAATATCCCCAACATCAGCGACGTCACCCTCATCAGCAAGATCCTACAGCAGATGGGAGCGACCGTCAGAAGGATAAACAAGAGCTCGCTTTATATCGACCCCACCCGCATCCGCACCTGCAGCGCGGTCACCGACCTCGTGCGCGGAATGCGCGCCTCGTACTATCTTCTCGGCGCGCTTATCGGAAGATACGGCAACGCCAAGGTCGCCCTTCCCGGCGGCTGCAACTTCGGCATCCGTCCCATCGACCAGCACCTCAAGGGCTTTGAGGCTCTCGGCGCTCAGACAAGGCTTGTGGACGGCGCTATCATCGAGGCTCAGTGCGGCGAGGACGGACTTGAGGGAACTCACATCTATCTCGACGTGGTTTCGGTAGGAGCCACTATGAATATCATGCTCGCGGCAAGCCGCGCAAAGGGTCTTACGGTCATCGAGAACGCCGCCAAGGAGCCGCATATCGTTGACCTCGCCAACTTCCTCAACTCGATGGGAGCGGACGTCAGGGGCGCCGGCACCGACGTAATCAAGATCCGCGGCGTATCCTATATGCACGGCATCACCTATTCTATCATCCCCGACCAGATCGAGGCGGGAACCTATATGTGCGCAGCCGCCGCGACCAGAGGCTGCATCACCATCAAGAATATCACTCCCAAGCATCTCGAATCCATTTCCGCCAAGTTCCGCGAGATGGGCGTAAAGATCACGGAATACGACGAGGCTATCACCTTTGACGCGACCGTTAAGCCGCTCAAGCGCTGCAATATCAAGACCATGCCTCACCCGGGCTTCCCCACCGACTGCCAGCCGCAGTTCACCGCTCTGCTCATGAGCGTTCCCGGCACCAGCATAGTCAACGAAAACGTATGGGACAACCGCTTCCAGTATATCAGCGAGCTTATCCGCATGGGCGCTCATATCTCGGTCGAGGGCAGACTCGCCATCATCGAGGGCGGCACTCCCCTCACGGCTGCTCCCGTCAAGGCTACCGACCTCAGAGCCGGCGCGGCTATGATAATCGCGGCGCTCCAGATCAAGGGCACCACCGAGATCTCAAGCATCCAGTTTATCGAGAGAGGCTACGAGGACGTTGTCGAAAAGTTCCGCTCACTCGGCGCCGACATCAAAAAGGTGTATTTCACAGGCGACAACGAGCAGGGCATCACCGCGTAAGATTTCACAATTTTATATTATTCAGGATTTATCAGGGCGTTCGGTTCATTGAACCGGACGCTCTTTTTGAGTTTAAAAAATCGACCTCCCCCTTCGGTCTGATATCCGCAAAGCTTTTGCCTGCTTTTTATCGGGAATCAGGATCATAAAGCACTTGTATCTTGCGGTTTTTTATGATATAGTATAATTGAATCGGTATATACAAGAAATACGGAAGGAGAGATACAAATGAAAACGAAAAAAATACTCGCGGTCATCCTTTCGCTCTGCCTTATCTCGGCGGCTTTTTCCTGCGTTGACCTTGCGGCTTCGGCTGCCGAGGTCAGAAGCGCGGTCGGGGCGTCGAGCGGAACCACGGGCGACTGCACCTGGAAGCTTTCAAACGGCACGCTTATCATCAGCGGCGAGGGCGACATGGCGGAGAGCTACAAATGGGGCGAGACTCCGTGGGGCAGCAGCTTCACCACGCTGATCGTTATGGACGGCGTAAGATCGATCAGCGGTCAGGCGTTCGCCGGCAATACAAAGCTGACTACAGTTCAGCTCGGCGGCAGCGTTGAGATAATAAAGGGCAACGCCTTCAACGCCTGCTCCAACCTAAAGACGATCAACCTTCCCTACGGTCTGAAGGAGCTTGAAAACCACGTTTTCTTCAACTGCTCGAGCCTTGAGCGGCTGATAATGCCCAATACCCTCGAAAAGCTGGGCATCAATCTCTGCTGCTACTGCTCCTCGCTCAGCGAGCTGACCCTGTCGACGGCTCTTACCTCGATCGAGCTGACCGATTTTTCGGGCTGCACCTCGCTTACGAGCGTCGTCATCCCCGACTCCATCAAGAAAATAGCGCTCGGCGCGTTCATGAACTGCACCTCTCTTTCGGATATCACCCTGCCCGAGCACGTCAACTCCATAAGCGCGAAGAGTTTTGAGAACACCGCGTGGATGGCTTCCCTGCCCGACGGCATTTTCTACTATGACGGGATAGCTGTTTTCCTCAAGGGAGAATGTCCTCAGCGCCTTGAGATCGCTCAGGGCACGAGGTTCATCGCGGAAAGCTTTCTGTGCAACGCTCAGAATATCGAAAACCTGACCGAAGCCGTCATCCCCTCCGGCATCCGCTCCATCCCCTACGAGATGTTCAAGGGCTGCTCGGGTCTGTCCTCGGTCGGCATCCCTTCGTCAGTTACCTCGATCGGCAGCAGCGCCTTTGAAAACTGCTCCTCGCTCGAGAGCGTCGCCCTTGGCGGCAACATCGCCTCGATCGGCTCCGGAGCGTTCAGAGGTTCGGGACTGCGCTCCGTCACCGTTCCCGCGGGCGTGACAGTTTTGAACTCCGGAGCGTTTCAGAACTGTGCTCAGCTCGAAGCCGTTTCGCTCCCCGGCGGACTTACCAAGATCTGCGGCTACTCCTTTATGAACTGCGCCTCGCTCACCCGGATCGAGCTTCCCGATTCCGTCGTCACCATGAACGGCAGCGTTTTCCGCGACTGCGGGAGCCTTCAAACGGTGATACTCGGCAGCGGGCTGACAAAGATAGAGGAGAACACCTTCAACAACTGCACCGCTCTTAAAACCGTCAACATCCCCGAGGGAGTGACGGAAATAAACGACCACGCCTTCTATAATTGCTCCGCTCTGGAAAAAATCGAGCTTCCCGACAGCCTCGCCTCGGCGGGCTCGGGCGCGTTCGGGGGCTGCGCCTCGCTTGAGCGCGTCGATCTTCCCGAGGGCTTCAGCTTTTACTGGGGCAATTACCTGCAAAGCGCCGTTTTCAGCGGCTGCACCGCGCTTGAGCGCGTCACGATACCGCGCGGCGTGAACAGTATCCGCGACGACACCTTCAACAACTGCCCGAATCTGACGATCTACGGCTACGCGGACAGCTACGCCCAGACCTTTGCCGGGGATAACAATATCCCGTTTTACGCGCTCGACAAAACAGGCGACTGCCTCTGGAGCGTCGAGGACGGTATCCTCACGATAACAGGCAGCGGAGCGACTGCGGATTATACGGAAGAAGCTCCCGCTCCCTGGGGGACCGACATAAAGGAGGTCGTCGTCTCCGAGGGCGTCACCCGAATCGGCGCGCGGGCGTTTTACGGCTGCGCCCGCCTCGACACCATCAGGGTCCCCGACAGCGTGCTTTCGATCGGCAAAGACGCCCTGACGGGCACGCGCTGGCTTGACACCGAGCCCGTCGGCGTAAGATACGTCGGCAAGGTCGCCTATACCTTCAAGGGCGATTCTCCCGCGAGGCTCAGGATAAAGGACGGCGCTCTCGCCGTCGCCGACTCCGCCTTTGAGGGGTTGTCGGCGCTCACCGAGGCGGTCATACCCGACAGCGTCACCCGCATCGGCTCGCAGGCATTCAAGGACTGCGCCTCGCTAAATGAGATCGAGCTGTCCGAAAACGTTTTGGAATTCGGTTCGGCTGTTTTTGAGAACTGCGATATCACGATCAGAGGCTTTGACGGCAGCAAGGCGAAAACCTACGCCTCAAACAACTCCATCCCCTTTGTTAAGATCGGCGGCAAAACCGGCGACTGCCGCTGGAGAAAGGACGGAAGCGTTCTCACCGTCTATGGCAGCGGCACAATGGAAACGCACATCGCGTTGTTCGGCTCGGTTTCCTATTCATGGGGCGACGACGTCACCGAGGTGATCCTCGGCGAAAACGTAAAGCCGACCACGGGCTCGCTCACCTATTGCAAGGGAATAGAAAAAATCACCGTTCTCAACAAAAGCGCGACGCTGAGCATGATAAAGTCTTATCTGCCGTCCGACAACAGCTTCACCCTTTACGGCTTTTCGGGCAGCACCGCGCAGACCTTCGCCGACAGAAACAGCGTTCCTTTCGTCGCGATAGGAGATACGGGCGACGCGAACCTCGACGGTCGGGTGGATATCGACGACGCGACCGCCATACAAAAATACCTCGCAAAGCTCGTGACCTTCGGTTCGGGTCAGCTCTCGGCGGCGGACGTGAACTGCGACGGCACGGTGAATATCCTCGACGCTACGGCGATCCAAAGGATCGTCGCGGGACTTGAGGCTTGATAAAAACAACTTTAACAGCTGGAGAAAAGCAGATGAAAAAAGCAATTGCGGCGCTCGCCGCCTGCGTCCTGCTCGCGGCGTTCGCGCTTAGCGGCTGCGGCGAGCAGAACGGCACAAAAACGACCGCGGAAACCGAGGCGGCTTCTCAGGCGGACACAAGCGCCGAGGATATGAGCGTGGATCTCTGGGATATGGAACAGCTCAAGGAGGGCGACGCCGCCCCCGACTTCACCGCCGAGCTTGCAAACGGCGGCAGCTTCAGCCTTGCCGATCACAAAAGCGACGTTGTTCTGATAAATTTCTGGGCTACCTGGTGCCATCCCTGCGTCGGAGAGCTCCCCGCCTTCGAGCAGCTCAAGGCTGACAATATCGCGGGCTTTGAGCTTGTCGCGGTGAACTGCGAGGAAGCAAAGCAGGACGTTGACGCCTTCGTTAAGGAAAACGGCTACACCTTCAATATCGGCTACGACGAGAACGGAAGCATCGGCAAAAAATACCCCACTCAGGGTATCCCTTACACCCTCATAGTCAAGGACGGGACGATCAAAAAGATCTTTCTCGGCGCGCCTGCCGATCCCTATTCCGAGTACAAGAGTGCGGTCGAGGAGTGCCTGAAATGATTAGGAAGGCAGTCAAGCCGACCGTCGCCGCTCTGATCCTTCTGTTCGCTCTCTTCTGCCTGATATTCGGGCTTCTCGGCGGCGGCTTTGACGACGTTCTGAACAAGGCGAGGATGATCTGCTTTGAATGCATCGGACTCGGGTAACAGAGGACTCTGAGATATGAACGACAAAAGCTCAAAAGAAAACAAACGGCGGCGCTTTCCCAAGCCCTCCGCGAGAAGGTACGTCCAGCTGATCGCCGCCGTTTTGTACAACTGCAATTTCGCGGGCTTCATCAAGGGAAAAATATTCAGGGGCGCGACAAAGGGAGTTTGCGTCCCCGGGCTCAACTGCTATTCATGCCCGGGCGCGACAGCCGCCTGTCCGCTGGGCAGCCTCCAAAGCGGGCTGCTTTCGTGGCGCACCAAGCTTCCGTTTTATATCATCGGCACCCTTCTGCTCTTCGGGCTTTTTCTCGGAAGATTTATCTGCGGCTTCCTCTGCCCCTTCGGGCTTCTGCAGGAGCTGCTCCACAAGCTGCCGACGCCTAAGATAAAAAAGAACAGGCTCACCCGCGCGCTCTCGCGGCTCAAATACCTGATACTCGCGGTGTTCGTCATAATGATCCCCGTCGTGAAGCTCACCCCGGGCTTCTGCAAATATATCTGTCCCGCGGGGACGCTCGAGGGCGGCGTCCCGCTCGTCATCAAAAACGAGGCGCTTCGCGGTATGCTCGGCGGGCTTTTCTCGTGGAAGGTGTTTTTGCTGGCGGCTGTCCTGCTGCTCTGCGTTTTCTGTTACAGGGCGTTCTGCCGCTTTATCTGTCCGCTCGGCGCGATCTACTCCTTCTTCAATCCGATCTCCTTCTTCGGGATAAAGGTCGACAAGAGCAAATGCACGGGCTGCGGAGCCTGCGTTCGAGGCTGTAAGCTGGACGTAAAAAGGGTCTGCGACGGAGAGTGCGTCCAGTGCGGCGACTGCAAAAAGCGCTGCCCCGCGAACGCGATCTCCTACGGCTTCAAGCCGCCCTTCGGAGAAAAATAGCGCCGTCGGGCGCCTTATATAAAAGGTAAGGCGCGCTCCGCGAATCACGCGGTATCGCGTAAAAAATCTCCTGTTCCCGAAAAAAGCTTCGGCTGTTGCAGGGAACAGCATCGGAGGCGTGAAAATGTTCGACCCCAAGACCGACAAATATCCCTATCCCGAGATCACGGACAGGCATTACCTGAAAATAAAAAAGGACGACGGAACCGTATTTGACCGCGACTATCCCTATATCGACAGCTCGCGCGGCTTTCTGTTCCGTCAGGCTTTGGTGCGCTTTCTGCTGCGCGCGATAGTTTTTCCCGCCTCCTACATCCGAATGGGTCTGGAGATACGCGGAAGGGAAAACCTCAAAAAGCACCGCGAGGTCATTGACGGCGGCGTTATCTCCTGCAGCAACCACGTCCACCTCTGGGATTATATCATGATAATGAACGCGATAAAGCCCAAAAAGCCGAGGGTGCTGGTCTGGGCGCCGAATATAAGGGGCGAGAACGGTACCCTTATACGGCTGGTCGGCGGCATACCGATCCCCGACAGCGGAGCCGAGGCGACAAAGGCATATCTCGCCGCGCTCAAAAAGCTGCTCGACGGCGGCTGGCTCCACATCTACGCCGAGGGCAGCATGTGGGAGTTTTATCAGCCGATCCGACCCTTCAAGCGCGGCGCGGCGTATCTCGCCTGCGAGCTCGACAAGCCGATCCTGCCGATGGCGTTCTCCTACCGCGAGCCGGGCTTTATCAGAAAAAATATTTTCAGGCAGGAAGCCCGCTTCACCCTGAATATCGGAGAGCCGGTCTTTCCCGACAAGAGCCTCCCGAGAAGCAAGCGCATGAACGACCTGACGCGCCGCGCCCACGAGGCGGTCTGCCGACTCGCCGGAATGGAGCCGGGGGAGAATCCATATCCGCCGATCTTCAAGGAGAACAGAAGGGTGGATTATTGAATATTGAATAGTGAATAATGAATAATGAATAATTGCGGTCGAGCAGACTGCTTTGCTGAGGATAAACCTTTCGCGCCCGACAGAATTTTTTTTGCGGCGGGCTTTCGGGGGAAAACAGCTTCTCCTGTATCATGCGTTTGCCTGTTTTTGAATTGAAAATGGAAATTTGAAAATGGAAAATTGCG
>CACYIC010000047.1 GCA_902774325.1 uncultured Ruminococcus sp. | reverse complement strand
GTATGTGAAAACTAAGGAAACGCCGTGTACGGAACCGTACGCACGGTGTTGTGAGAGGTCGGGGGATTTTTTTTTCAAATCCCCCTCCTACTCGATCGTATTACCGCCGCCGGTCCCGCGAATCGGGAAAAATCGGTTAAAAAGCCCCGCGAATCGGGAAAATCGGTTATAAGATCCCGAGAATAAAAAGCTTGTCCGGCGCAAAAAGACCGCTTCCGGGCTTGTCAGGCAATCGGAAACGGTCTTATTTGACAGATTTTTTGTATGACGGATTACAGCGATCCGTATAACGGAAATGCTTTTATAACCTTTATAGTATCGCGCAGAGCGCCCACCGGCGCCCGGCGCCCGGCGCCCGGCGCGTTAGATATCGATGCTTTTGATCGAATCGAATTCCTTCTGAATATCATCAGAGGGCTTCTTTGTCAAGAGCGAAACGATAATATTTACAACGAGAGCGAGGGCGAAGCCCACAACCAGCGAATAAAGACCGGTCGCCTTGTAGATGGTATCGCCGTTCACGAGCGGCAGATAGTCCCAGACGATAACGGTGAGAGCGCCGACCGCCATGCCGCTGATCGCTCCGGGAAGATTTGAGCGCTTCCAGAAGAGAGCAAG
The DNA here is from genome assembly GCA_902774325.1 of uncultured Ruminococcus sp. Lineage (GTDB taxonomy): Bacteria > Bacillota > Clostridia > Oscillospirales > Acutalibacteraceae > Ruminococcoides. The sequence goes on along the minus strand of CACYIC010000047.1, from coordinate 13,721 downwards.
CAGAACAACGGGTCCGAACGCCGCTCCGAAGCCCGCCCAGGCGTCGGATACAAGACCCATGATGCTCGATTCGGGATCAAGAGCGATGAGGAAGGCGATGACCGCGATGACCACCACGGCGGTCCTGCCGACCCAGAGAGCGGATTTTTCGCTCGCGTTCTTCTTGATAGTGCCCTTGAACATATCCTCGGAGATCGCCGAGGAGGTAACGAGCAGCTGGCTGTCGGCAGTCGACATGATAGCCGCCAAAATTCCGCAGAGGAAAATACCGCCGATGAAGATGAGTACGCCGTTGCCCGAGAAGAGCTGCGAGATCATGCGGATAAAGGCGGTTTCGCTGTTGCCGCCGTCGAGCGTGGTGGTGAGGTAGCCTCTGGCTACAAGACCCATGACGCAAGCCATGGTGAGCGAGATAACGACCCATACGATAGCGACCTTGCGCGATTTTTTGACCTCAGCCTCGCTCTTGATAGCCATGAAGCGGACGAGGATGTGGGGCATACCGAAGTAGCCGAGACCCCAGCCGAGGTTTGAGATCACCGAAACGGCGGAAATGGTGCTTCCGTCGCCGTTCTTGGTGAAGTTGAGATAGTCGGCGGGATTGGTCACGCCGTTCTGGACCAGCGCGGGAGCAAAGCCTGTTTCCCAGGTCATGATGCCGTAGGCGATGATCGGAACGGAGAGGATGGCTACGAACATCATCAGACCCTGGATAAAGTCCGTGGTGCAAACAGCCTTGAAGCCGCCGAGGAAGGTGTAAACGAGAATAACTACCGCCGCGATGACAAGACCCCAAAGGTAAACGGTGCTGTCGAGCTTGCCGTCAACATTGTTTCCAAAGAGGGTGGCGAAGAGCTTCGCGCCCGAGGAAAAAGCCGAGGCGGTGTAGACCGTGAAGAAAATAAAGATGATCAAGGCGGAAACGATCTTGATGACGCCCTTTTCGTCGCGGTAGCGGTTCTGGAAGAAGCTGGGGATGGTCAGCGAGTTGCCAGCCACGATCGTGTATTTTCTGAGTCTTGACGAAACGATGAACCAGTTCAGCACCGTTCCCGCGAGAAGTCCGACGGCGATCCATACCTCGCCTGTGCCCGCGAGATAAACCGCGCCGGGCAGTCCCATGAGCAGCCAGCCGCTCATATCGCTCGCCTGAGCCGAGAGAGCCGCCGTCCAGCCGCCAAGGTTACGTCCGCCGAGGAAGTAGTCCTCGTTGTTCTTGGTGCTTCTTGAGTAGACCGCGCCGATAATGATCATTATCAGCATATAGACCGCAAACGCACTGAGAACAATAATGTTGCTTGTTGTCATAATATCCTCCTAAAAATATGTTGTTTTAGTGATTTAACACTTCACTGTACTATAGTAGCAAATTTACTCAAAAAAATCAAGGAATACAACAAAATTTTAATAAATAAAAAAATTATTGTCAAAATCATTTCTTGTATTGATTTGCGGCTCAAAAAGTAATATAATAGTATCATGTGTAAGTATGCGACGCGGCGCCGCTCCCGAATGATCGGCTCAGGCTTTTATTATTGGGAGGCGCGTCTCCCCCTCGCGCTCCCTGACGCGCTTTGACTGTTGGAAGCAAGGCGGGCTTTTGACCGGGGAGCTTATAAGGGGATGCGCCGCGCAATTCCCGAAAGGAAGCTTTTATGGAGTTTGTAAAACGTACCTGGGCGGAGATCTCGCTGGACGCGATTCGCCGCAATTTTTTGGAGATCAGGAAGAAAATCAACGGCAAAGCGAGGATCTGCTGCGTGATCAAGGCGGACGGCTACGGTCACGGCGCGGTCGAGCTTTCAAGAGTTTACGAGGAGCTGGGCGCGGACTTTTTCGCCGTCTCTAATATCGACGAGGGAATTGAGATCCGCTCCGCCGGCTGCGGACTGCCTATACTTATCCTCGGCTATACGCCGGTGCGCGACGCGCCGAGGCTCCATGAGTACAATATCTCCCAGGCGGTATTTTCGCTTGATTATGCCAGAGCGCTCTCCGAGGAGTGCCAAAAAACCAATTCCGTGGTAAAAATCCATATCAAGGCGGATACAGGCATGAGCAGGATAGGCTTCATGTGCCAGAATTTCCCCGAGGATGATAATTCCATTGAAGAAATATGCGAGGCTTGCTTCCTGCCCAACCTCATTTCAGAGGGCTTGTTCACGCATTTTTGCGTTTCGGACGAGGGAGAAGAGGGCAGAAGCTTTACGCGCAGGCAGTATGAAAACTTCCGCCATGTGAGGGATGAGCTCAACAGCAGGGGAATAAGCTTCCCTGTCTGTCACTGCTCCAACAGCGGCGCGATCGAGGACTACGACGAGACCTACTGCGATATGGTTCGCGCGGGCATCATCCTTTACGGGCTTTCGCCCTCGCCCAAGCTGAGCGGCAAGCTCGACCTTGTGCCCGCGATGACCCTCAAAACCTCGGTCGCTTATGTAAAAACGCTCAAAAAGGGCGCGACTGTTTCCTACGGACGCACCTTTACCGCCGAACGCGACATGAGGATCGCCACGGTGCCGATCGGCTACGCCGACGGCTATGTTCGCGCGAACGCCGAGAAGGGCTATATGCTGATAAACGGGCAGAAGGCAAAAATCGTCGGCAGGATCTGCATGGATCAGACCATGCTCGACGTGACCGATCTGGATTATATCGAGCAGGGCGACGAGGTGATAGTGTTCGGAACGGGCGAAAACGGCGAGCCCACCGCCGACACCCTTGCCGCCAATACGGGGACGATCAACTACGAGGTCGTCTGCATCGTGGGCAAGCGCGTCCCGAGGATATATTTTAAGAACGGCGTCATAACGGATGTGATGTATAAGCTATGAGATTACTTGTTGTTGACGGCAACAGCATTGTCAACCGCGCGTTTTACGGTATTCGCCCGCTGACGAACAAGGACGGGCAATATACTCACGCGATCTACGGCTTTTTGACGATGCTCAGAAAAATTGAAAACGAGGAAGCTCCCGACGCCGTCGCGATCGCCTTTGACCTGAAGGCTCCTACCTTCCGCCACAAGGCTTACGACGGCTACAAGGCGACCCGAAAGGGAATGCCGCCCGAGCTCGCCTCACAGATGCCTCTGCTCAGGGAGCTGCTCTCCATGCTGGGCTACAGCCTCGTCACCTGCGAGGGCTTTGAGGCTGACGATATCCTGGGCACCCTCGCCGCCGCCTGCGAGAAAAACGGCGACGAGTGCGTTATTGCCACAGGCGACCGCGACAGCCTGCAGCTCGTGACCGATAAAACGACCGTGCATTTTTGCTCCAACAAGGGCGATATCCGCTATACGCCCGAAAAAATCATGGAGGATTACGGCGTAACGCCCGCCGAGATGCTTGAGATCAAGGCTATCCAGGGCGACAGCTCCGACAATATCCCCGGAGTCGCGGGGATCGGTCCCAAGGGAGCGGGAGATCTGATCAAAAAATACCACAGCGTCGGGTATATCTACGACCACCTCGACGAGCTTGATATAAAGGAGGGCGTGCGAAAAAAGCTGCTCGCCTCAAAGGACAGCGCATTTTTGAGCCGTATGCTCGGAGAGATACGCCGCGACGCGCCTGTTGAAACCTCGATTTCCTCCTACGGTGTGGAGATCGCGGACAGAGCCGCCTGCGCGCGCTTTATGGCTAAGCTCGAATTATTTTCTTTAATAGAAAAATTCGGCTTGGATCAGACCGAGGCTCCGTCAGACAGTGCCCGAGAGAGCCGCTCAAAGCTCGAGGTCGTTGAAATTGAAGATGCTAATATTCTAAAAGATAAAATAAAAGGATTGAGCGACCTTTATTTCAGCTTTGATATTTCCGATGGAGAATTAAAATCATTTAAAACTCTTATCGGCGGCAAGGTTTATTCCTGCGCCGACCCGGAGCTCTTTGAGGAGATATTGAAAAACGGAGAGCTTGGGAAGAACGCGAGAGGCAGCAAGCAGCTCTTTGCCTACGCCGATTCGCGCGGCTTTGAGCTTTCGGGGCTTGAATTTGACGTCGAGCTTGCCGCCTACCTGCTGCAGCCCTCTGAAAAGGATTATTCCGACGAAAAGCTCTGCGCGGTTTATGATATCGAGCTGCCGCCCTCGGACGAGGAGCAGAAGCGCTTTCGTGCCCTGGCCGTCTATGATAAGCTCTGCGGCAGGCTCAAAAACGAGATCGAGGCGAACGGTCAGCAGGAGCTGCTCTATAAGACCGAGATACCGCTTGCCCGGGTGCTCGCGCGGATGGAAAATATCGGCGTGGCGGTAGACAGGGAGGGCATCGCCGCCTACGGCGAGGCGCTTTCCGCGCGGCTCGAAGCCCTCGAGAGTCAGATCTACGAGAGCGCCGGCGGAGAATTCAATATAAATTCCCCCAAGCAGCTCGGCAAGGTGCTTTTTGAGGATCTGGGGCTGCCCGCCAAGAAAAAGACCAAGAGCGGCTACAGCACTAACGCGGAGGTGCTCGAGAGTCTGCGATACGACCACCCGATAGTCGAGATGGTGCTCGCTTACAGGGCGCTCGCGAAGCTCAATTCAACCTACTGCGAGGGGCTTTTGAAGGTGATCGGCGCGGACGGCAGGATCCATTCCTCCTTCCGTCAGACCGAGACCCGCACGGGCAGGATCAGCTCCACCGAGCCGAATCTGCAAAATATCCCCGTGCGCACCGAGCTCGGCAGGGAAATGAGAAAATTCTTCACCGCCGGGGAGGGTCGCGTGCTCGTTGACGCGGATTACTCCCAGATCGAGCTCAGGGTTCTTGCCCATATCGCTCAGGATGAAAATATGATCGCCGCCTTCAGGAACAACGACGATATCCACGCCATCACCGCATCCCAGGTGTTCAATCTGCCGCTCGAGATGGTGACTCCCGTTTTGCGCAGCCGCGCGAAGGCGGTCAATTTCGGCATAATCTACGGCATGGGCGCGTTTTCGCTCGCCAAGGATATAGGCGTAAAGAACAAGGAAGCGGCGCAGTATATCAAAAACTATCTCGCTCATTACAGCGGAGTAGACGCTTACATGAAAAGGATAGTCGAGCGCGCAAAGCTCGACGGATACGTTGAAACGATGTTCGGCAGGAGGCGCTATCTTCCGGAGCTGAGCACCGGAAAGGCGATGACCCGCGCCTTTGGTGAGCGCGTCGCCAGAAATATGCCGATCCAGGGCACGGCGGCGGATATAATAAAGATCGCGATGGTTCGCGTTGACGAGCGGCTGAGCCGCGAAAAGCTCCGCGCGAGGCTGATATTGCAGGTGCATGACGAGCTGATCGTTGAGGCGCCGGAGGATGAAGCCGAGCGCGTCGCGGAGCTGCTTCGGGAGGAGATGGAAAACGCCGTGAAGCTCGACGTTCCTCTCACTGCGGACGCGGCGATCGGAAGGACGTGGTATGATGCAAAAAAGTGACAGACTGGTAGCCTTCGTATGCACGGGCAACACCTGCCGCAGTCCTATGGCGCAGGCGATCTTCAACAAGCTAGCCTCGGAAAAGGGGCTGGGCGTCCGCGCCCTGAGCTTCGGGCTTGCCGCCGTCGAGGGTATGAGGGCTTCTGTCAATTCAACTAAGGTCTGCGAGGAGATCGGGATCGACCTCTCGGATTTCCGCACGCATTTTATATACAGCTACGATATCGGACAGTTCGAGAAATTCTATTGCATGTCCGAGGATCACAGGACGATCCTGATAAACTGCGGGATCGAGCCCGAAAGGGTCGTTTCGATGGATGTTCCCGACCCCTTCGGAGGAGATCTGAATATTTACAGGCTTTGCAGGGACTCCATCTATAATTCCGTAGAAGAAATAATAAAAGAATATGAAAATACTGAAAATGACGCCTGAGCACCTTGACGGTGTGACGGCAATCGAAAAAGCCTGTTTTTCCCGTCCGTGGTCGCGGCAAAGCATAGAAGAGGAGCTCGAAAATGACACCTCCTTGTTTTATGCCGCCGTTGAGAACGGCAGGGTCATAGGCTATATCGGCATGAGCGCCGTGATCGACGAGGGATATATTTTCAACGTCGCCGTCGACGCGGAGCACCGCCGCAGGGGAGTGGGCACGGCTCTTATAACCGAGCTTGTCAACTACGCCAAAAAGAACGGCTTTTCGTTTCTGACGCTCGAGGTCAGGGAGAGCAACCGCGACGCGGTCTCGCTCTACAGCCAATTGGGCTTTATCGAGGTCGGAAGGCGCAGAGCTTACTACTCCGAGCCGGACGAGGACGCCGTGCTGATGACAAAATATTTTTAAGGCAATCCCGCGCGATTCGCGGAGCGAGCCTTAACGGGAAGTAAAAAATATGAAAATACTTGCAATTGAATCCTCCTGCGACGAAACCGCCGCGGCGGTCGTTGAGGACGGCAGAAGCGTCCTTTCCTCCGTGGTCGCCTCGCAGGTCGAGGAGCACAGGCTCTACGGCGGAGTCGTTCCGGAGATCGCCTCCCGCAGACACGCCGAGGCGATAGTTCCGGTGGTTTCTCAGGCGCTGAGCGACGCGGGACTGACGCTTGAGGGCGTTGACGCCGTAGCGGTGACTCACGCTCCGGGTCTGATCGGCGCGCTTTTGGTGGGGGTAAACTTCGCCAAGGGCTTATCTCTGGCTTCGGGCTTGCCGCTGATCCCGACCCACCACCTGCGCTCGCACATAGCCTCTAATTATATTTCCAATAAAGAACTAAAGCCGTCTTTTCTCTGCCTTGTTGTCTCGGGAGGTCACAGCCACATCGTTATGGTCGAGGATTACACCCGAATGAAGATAATCGGAAGGACCCGCGACGACGCGGCGGGAGAGGCTTTCGACAAGGCGGCGCGCACCATGGGAATGCCGTATCCGGGCGGGATCGCGCTCGATAAGGTCGCCGAGGAGGGCGATCCGCGCGCTTTCACTTTTCCGCGTCCGGTCGTGCGCGACGCGCCCTACGATTTCAGCTTTTCCGGGCTGAAAACCGCGGTCATCAACCTCATCCACAATTCCGCTCAGAAGGGTATCGAGCTGTCAAAGCCCGACGTCTGCGCTTCCTTCCGCCTCGCGGTCGTCAACTGCCTCGTGAGCAATTTTCTCAGGGCGGCGGATGATCTCGGCGTCAGGCGTCTGGTCATCGCGGGCGGAGTTTCGGCAAATTCCCTGCTTCGCAAAATGCTTGCGGAGGAAGCCGAAAAGCGCGGCTGCGAGTTCTTCATGCCCGAGAAGTCGCTTTGCGGCGACAATGCCGCGATGGTCGGCTCCCAGGCGTATTACGAATATCTCAGCGGAAATATCGCCGGCGCCGATCTCAACGCCTACGCTACAATGAGCATCGAATAAGCGGCGGTTTACAATTGACCGCCGAAGTTTACAATTTGCGCGCTTGTTTCGGCAAGCGATCAGTCAATCGGTTTATAATAATGGAAATCCAGATATTTCCCTTTTTATTATAAAAATCCATTAAGAATCTTTAATAGGAGGTACATGAAAATGGATGAAAACATGAACGGCTATCAGCCAAACCAGAACGACTACGGTCAGCAGTACGCTCAGTACAATCAGACAAACGATCCGTACGCTCCTCAGCAGCCGCAGTACTACGATCAGCCCCAGGCGGATCCTCAGCCGCAGCAGCCTTATTACGCTCCGCAGCCCGAGCAGCAGCCTTATTATGCTCCGCAGCCCGAGCAGCAGCCTTATTATGCTCCGCAGCCTGAGCAGCAGCCTTATTATGCTCCGCAGCCCGAGCAGCAGCAGTATTACGCCCCGCAGCCCGAGCAGCAGCAGTATTACGCCCCGCAGCCCGAGCAGCCGCAGTATTATGCTCCGCAGCCCGAGCAGCAGTATCAAACCCCCCAGCCCTACAACTACAATTCCGCAGGCTTCGACCGCCCCAATCCCTATACGGCGAATCTGGAGCAGCCCCAGCAGTCCGGAGCGGCAAAGGCGTTCAGCATCGTCTCGCTCGTCTGCGGTATCCTGTCGCTGTGCACCTGCTATCTCGGATTAGTGCCCGGTATCGCCGGTATTATTTTCTCGGTTCTGGCTTCCAAGAAGTCGAACGGAGTCGTTGACAAGAAGGCTAAGATCGGAAAGATCCTCTCGATCATCGGTCTTTGCATAAGCTCTGTATGCATAATCATATTTATCATTATTGCGGTTGTGGGTTCCACATCGAACAGCTACAGCAGCTACTACTCCTACTACTGATCAGTTTTCCGCTGTGAACGGCGAAAAAAATGGGACGGCAGGAAGGATATTGCTTCTCGTTGTTCCCCTGACGGTGACGGCGGCGGGCGTTGCTCTTTTTTGGACGGGTCTGCCCTCCGCTCTGCCGCCCTGTCCGACCTATCAATTCGGTCATTTTTACTGTCCGGGCTGCGGCGCGACCCGTGCGGCAGCGGCGCTTGCTCACGGAAACATCCCGCTGGCTCTCAGACAGAACTGCGCTGTCGTGGTTTTGCCGGCGCTCGCCCTGCTCTTTTATCTTGAGCAGGTGTTCAAGAGCTTCGGGAAAAGCCTGCGCTTTCCGCTTATCCACAGACCCGCGTTCCTCTATATCATGCTCGGCTTGTGGGCGGCTTACGCCGTCCTGCGCAATTTCATACCCGCGCTCGCGCCGGTATGACCGCTCTGCCGCGTGATCCGGGCGCGCCGAGCTATAGGCGTTGATTTTTCAGCGATTACCTGATGAGCGCCGATCATCGGGCGGGACTGCGTAAAAGCGTTCAATCAATTTAATAAGGATGAAAAATATGTCAAATCCAATCGTCACAATCGAAATGGAGAACGGCAAGCTCATAAAAGCGGAGCTGTTCCCCGAGATCGCCCCAAATACCGTCAATAACTTTATCAGTCTGGCGGCAAAGGGCTTTTACGACGGCCTGACCTTTCACCGCGTCATCTACGGCTTCATGATCCAGGGAGGCTGCCCGGAGGGAACCGGAATGGGAGGTCCCGGCTACCATATCAAGGGCGAATTCGCCTTTAACGGAGTCAAAAACGACCTCAGGCACACCGCGGGAGTGCTCTCTATGGCTCGCTCGATGATGCCCGATTCCGCCGGCTCGCAGTTCTTTATCATGCACAGGGACGCGCCTCACCTCGACGGTCAGTATGCCGCCTTCGGCAAGGTCATCGAGGGAATGGAGGTCGTCAACGAGATCGCGGAGTGCGATACCGATTTTTCGGACAAGCCTCTGGATCCGCAGGTTATCGCGAAAATGACGGTCGAAACCTTCGGAGTGGATTATCCCGCTCCCGAAACTCTTTAAAATTGCCAAAATAAGGCAGAATTAGGTATACTATTTATATATATAGACGTGATTACTGCAAAACGTCGGAAAGGATCATCATGAAAGTACTGCTTGCCGGCGGCGCCGGCTACATAGGAAGCCATACCTGCGTCGAGCTTATCGAGGCGGGACACAGCGTTGTCATCGCCGACAATTTCACGAATTCCTGTCCCGAGGCTGTCAGGCGCGTGGAGGAGATCACCGGAGCCGAGATCCCGCTCTATGAGGCGGACGTCTGCGACGGCGAGGCGATGGACAAGCTCTTCTCGGAGCAGAAGATTGACGCCGTGATCCATTTCGCGGGTCTGAAGGCTGTCGGCGAGAGCTGCGAAAAGCCCGTCCTCTACTACCGCAACAACATCGACACGACGCTCACCCTGCTTGAGGTTATGAAAAAATACGGAGTCAAGCTCTTTATTTTCAGCTCCTCGGCGACGGTTTACGGAGTCCCCGAGAGCGTCCCGCTCGTCGAGACCATGCCCACGGGCAACCCCACCAACCCCTACGGAAGAACCAAGCTGATGATGGAGCAGATCCTGACGGATACCGCGAGCGCCGACCCCGAGTTTTCTGTAGTGCTGCTGCGCTACTTCAACCCGATCGGAGCGCACAAGAGCGGAAGGATAGGCGAGGATCCCAACGGCATCCCCAACAACCTCATGCCGTTCATAACTCAGGTCGCGGCGGGCAGGCTTCCTCAGCTCGGAGTTTTCGGCGACGACTATCCCACCCGCGACGGCACGGGCGTGCGCGACTATATCCACGTTGTTGACCTTGCGAAGGGACACGTCAAGGCGCTTGACTACGCCGCCGCCCACAAGGGCGCCGAGGTGTTTAACCTCGGAACCGGAACAGGCTACAGCGTGCTCGAGATCGTCAGGGCTTTCGAGAAGGTGAACGGGGTAGAGATCCCCTACGTCATCAAGCCAAGGCGTCCCGGAGATGTAGCCGAATGCTTCGCCAACGCCGACAAAGCCGAGAGGATTTTGGGCTGGAAGGCTGAAAAAGGGCTCGAGGATATGTGCTTTGATTCCTGGAATTGGCAATCTCACAACGTAAACGGTTACAAATGATGATAATTTGCAGTAAAAAATGCTCTACATATCGGCGCAAAACTGTCAATAGAAACAAAATCCGATAATAATTGAAAAATTTAATTTCCAATTGCGATTTTATATTGACTTTTAGTAATCACTTGTATTATAATAGTATTGCTTATAGAAGCATTATGACATAAGGAGGAAAAGAAAAAATGTTCAAAAAAGCGATTAGCATTTTGCTTGCCTGCTTACTTATTGCTACATCCGTAGGTATTACCGCCATCAGTGTAGCAGCAGCAGACGCTCAGCAGAATGCGGGTGCCGATGACCTCACAGTTACGGCTAAGTCTAAGTCAAATGTTTTCGCTGAAACATCGGCTACGGTTGATTCCACTGCCGATAGGATCACCGTTTCTTACTTTGTTCAGAACGGCGATTATAAGATCCTCAACGCTCAGTGGGAACTCTACTATGACACCGAGTATCTTGAGCTCGTCAGCGAGGAAGGTGTAAACTACACCGATGACGAAGGAACCAAAATCGGCAACATGATGCCTTTTGCGGGCGATGACGGTACTTACAATATCGAAACCCCCGGCGTAGTTGTTGCCAACACCTCCAAGCTTTCCGGATATGCCATGAAGGAAAAGGACGGCAGCAAGATCGGTTTTGTTACCGCTACCTTTAAGCCCCTCAAGGCAGGCTCCACAGAGGTAATGCTTGACGCTCAGATCATCACGCTCAAGAAGGGAAAAGCAGAGCCCAAGCTCGTTGATGAATCCAAACTTGTGAATGACGAGATTCCTTATACTCCCGAAAAGACCCAGACCGCCGTTTATGTCGGCGACTATGATTCGGATGTTGAGAATCCCGACGTCGAGCCTGTCACCACAGAGCCTGTCACCACAGAGCCTGTTACCACAGAGCCCGCTACCGACCCCGAAGAAACAGATCCTGTTGTTACCACAGAGCCTGAGCCTGTTGCTACCACCGAGCCCGAGGCTCCCGTAGTTACAGACTTCCTCAAGTTAACAGCTACCTCTAACCTGTTCCCCGAGGTCAAAGTCTATTACTATGATCCGATCGAGGAAACCGTTACCGTATTCTATTCAATTGATGTAACCGACGCTTACAGACTCGTTGACGGTCAGTTCGAGGTCATCTATGATCCCGAGGTTCTCCAGCTCAATGAAGCTGACAACTCCGTTCCCGGCGAAGAGGAGGGCGAGCTTGTTTCAACTCTCGTTCCCGTCGCTGCCAACAAGAGCGGCACAAGCGTTTACACTAACTACACGACTCCCGGCGATGTGATCGTTAACTTCACAAACATGAACGGTATCCCCACCTCCAAGAACGGAGAGGTTACCGCTCTCGCGAAGCTTGTATTCAAGGTAGTCGGCAAGGGCGCCACCGTTGTTGACCTCAAGGTCACCAAGATGGACATCTCCGAGAAGGGCAAGACCACTGACGTTGCTAACTGGATCGTTCTTGACGCCGATATGGACAACTTCAACGATGTAGTTGCTCAGGTCAGCGAGTTTGCCGAGCGCACTACCGATGTTTCACCCGCAGGCAAGGATCCCCTTCCCGAGTCTGACGACGTTTACAATCTCGCAGGCTCTCCTGCCAGCGTATTCGGCGGAGCGGAGTGGACTGCCGACAATGCCGCGACAGATATGACCAAGGGCGCGGACGGCAAGTACAGCATCGTTCTCGAGAATGTTCCCGAGCTCAAGAACATCCAGTTCAAGGTTCTCAAGAACCACAGCTGGGATGAGAGCTGGGGCGACAACGGCGGCAACTTCGTATTCAACACCAACGGAGTTGGCGACGTAACAGTTACCTTCGATCCCGAAACCACGGAAATCACCGTAACAGGCGATACCGTATACTTTGAGACCGAGCTTGTTGTTGATAAGATGTACGCTGTAGGTAACGGCGAGGGCACATGGCTCAACGGCCTTGCCTGGGGCGACGCTTTCGGCAAGGAAGACAACGTAATGACCGAGGTTTCCGATAAGGTCTATGAGATCACCTTTGACGATGTCCCCGCGTTTGATAACTGGCAGATCAAGTTCGCCGCTAACGGCAACTGGACCTCCAACTGGGGCAACGCGAAGCCCACTACCGATCCCGAGACAGGCGAAGAGATCCCCGCTCCCTCACCCATGAACGAGGCTGTCGACGCTGTATATGACGGCGGCAACATCGTTGTAAACGTTGAGGAGGACGGCTCCACTGTAAAGGCTCAGCTCGACCTCACAAACTTCGACTTTGCTACCAAGAAGGGCGCTAAGTACACCATCACCGTTACTCCGCCCGAAGCAGGCACTCTCAACGTTGCTACCGAGTGCGCTAACTCCGGCTTCTCCGGCTCTGCCAATGTTAACGGCGAAACCGCTGTTGTTACCTTCACAGGTTCCAGCCTCACCGCTATCCAGAAGCTCATAAGCACTCAGTTTACTTCTACTTATGATCCCGAGTATCTTGAGCTCACCGACGTCAAGATGCCTTTCGTTAGCGGTGACAGCGACAACCGCCTTGAGCCCGTATTCAACACCGCGGTTGCAGGCTCCGTAAAGGGCAGCGTTTCCGACCTCAGCGGCTTCAAGACTCTTGATCCCGCTTATGTTGAGCTCACCTTCAAGGTTCTCAAGACCGAGGGCGAGACCACCGTTAAGCTCGATGTTACCGACTTCCTCGTTGAGCAGGACGAGAACGTTAAGTTCGACGCCGAGGCTGTTGAGCAGGAGAACGGTACTACGACCGTTACTTATGTTGACGAGTATGCCGACGAGAACGGCAAGCAGAGAGTTAAGTTCACCTTTGCTCCCGCCGAGGGCTATGAGCTTGAGGGCGTAGATGTAGAGGGAGACGATTATATCACGGATCCCGACTTCACTCCCGCGGACGGCGAGAACGCTATTCAGTACATCATCGGCGCGGATATCAAGGTAACTCCCAGATTCGTTAAGATTTATGTACCCGAGACAACAGTTCCCGAGACAACAGTTCCCGAGACAACTGTACCCGAGACAACCGTTCCCGCGACAACCGTTGCTCCCACGACCACCGTTCCCAATCCTTCCGAGGACGCTACAGGCTCTACTGTAGCTCCCACAACAGCCAAGCCCGCTACCTCTGACAGCGCTACTCCGGATTCTCCCACGAATCCCACAAACAACGGCGCTATCCAGACAGGTTCCGCTTCAATGGCTATGATCATCCTCCTTGTTCTCCTTTCCGGTACTGCCGCGATCTTCTTCGTTCGCAGAAAGCAGGATGACAAATAATAAAAAATAAGCATTTATTTCACCCTCCGTTCATCGGAGGGTGTTTTTTTGGTGCGCCCGACGGCGCACGTTTCTAAAGGGTGAAAGTCCCGAATCCGCCCGACAGCGGGAAGGATATAGCCGAACACCAAGGGTGTCCGCC
>CACYIC010000046.1 GCA_902774325.1 uncultured Ruminococcus sp. | reverse complement strand
ATGGACGAAGTAGAGGTAAAGGCTGTTTCTCATATCACAGGCGGCGGTTTTTATGAAAATATCCCGCGTATGCTAAAGGACGGCCTTGCTGCGAAGATCAAAAAGGACGATATCCCCGTGCTCCCGATCTTCAAGCTTATGCAGAGGGTCGGCAACATCAGCGAACACGATATGTTCAACACCTTTAATATGGGCGTCGGAATGGTTGTTGCCGTATCAAAAGACGAAGCAGACAAGGCTCTCGAGGTTCTGGCGGCTAACGGCGAGGACGCCGTTGTGCTCGGTGAGGTCATCGAAGGCGCCCGGGGAGTTGTGTTCGAGTGATGAAAAATATAGTTGTATTGGTTTCGGGCGGCGGAACTAACCTTCAGGCGCTGCTCGACGCTCAGGACAGGGGAGAGATCACAAACGGCAGGATCACCTGCGTGATCTCCTCAAATCCCAAGGCGTACGCGCTCACAAGAGCAGATAATCACGGAGTCCCCCATGAGGTGATACGCCGCAGGGATTTTACCGAGTTTGAGGCTTACGATTCGGCTCTGACAGACCTCGTCCGATCCAAGAACGCCGATTTGGTAGTCCTCGCGGGCTTTATGACGATCCTGGGAAGTCAGTTCATCAAGAGCTTTGAAAACAGGATCATCAATATCCATCCCGCGCTGATCCCCTCCTTCTGCGGAGAGGGCTATTACGGCTTGAGAGTTCATGAGGAAGCCCTTAAAAGAGGCGTTAAGGTGACGGGAGCTACCGCGCACTTTGTAAATGAAGTCTGCGACGGCGGCCCGATCATACTTCAAAAGGCAGTTGAGATCAAAAACGGCGATACGCCGGAGACCCTACAGAAAAGAGTCATGGAGCAGGCGGAATGGAAGATCCTTCCCAAGGCGGTAGACCTTTTCTGCAATGATAAAATAAAAATAATCGGCAGTACGACCGAAATAACGGAGTAACGGAGGATAAATAATGAAAGCTGTATCACTTACAAAGGAAATCGCTTCTACAAGCTATCCTGGCAGAGGGATCGTGCTCGGCAGAAGCGCCGACGGCTCAAAGGCGGTCATCGCTTATTTCATCATGGGAAGAAGCGAGAACAGCAGAAACAGGATATTTGCCGAGACCGAGGACGGAATAAAGACCGAGGCGTTCGATCCCTCCAAGCTTGTCGATCCCTCGCTCATCATCTACGCGCCCGTGCGTGTGCTCGGTAATAAAACGATCGTCACCAACGGCGATCAGACCGATACGATCTACGATCTCATGAATCAGCAGCTCACCTTTGAGCAGGCTCTGCGCACCCGCGAGTTTGAGCCCGACGAGCCCAACTATACGCCCAGGATCTCAGGCATCGTTAAGTGCTCCGGCGGAAAAATGAATTACGCCATGTCCATTCTCAAGAGCGCCGACGGAGATCCCTCCTGCTGCGAGCGCTACACCTTCACTTATGATTCGCCTCTCGCGGGCAAGGGTCGCTTCATCCATACCTATATGGGCGACGGAAATCC
The DNA here is from genome assembly GCA_902774325.1 of uncultured Ruminococcus sp. GTDB lineage: Bacteria > Bacillota > Clostridia > Oscillospirales > Acutalibacteraceae > Ruminococcoides. The sequence goes on along the minus strand of CACYIC010000046.1, from coordinate 26,195 downwards.
GCTTCCGAGCTTTGAGGGCGAGCCTACTCTCGTTGAGATCGGAGATGAGGATATCGACGCCTTCACCGAAAGCGTCTGGAACGCTCTTGACGAGGATAACAAGGTTTCGCTGTTTGTCCGCTATATCGACATCGCGACCAATACCGCCGAATCGAGAATCATCAATAAAAACAAGTAAAAGGGGACGATAATAATGAATGAGCTTATGCTGAAATACGGCTGCAATCCCAATCAGAAGCCGTCAAAAATATTTATGAGCAACGGGAAAGAGCTGCCTGTTGAGGTGCTCAACGGCAAGCCCGGTTATATCAACTTTCTCGACGCCTTTAATTCCTGGCAGCTCGTGCGCGAGCTGAAGGCAGCTACGGGACTTCCCGCCGCCGCTTCCTTCAAGCACGTCAGTCCGGCGGGCGCCGCGGTTGCAACGGAGCTTTCCGATACCCTCAAAAAGATTTATTTTGTTGACGACCTTGAGCTTTCTCCGATAGCCTCAGCTTACGCAATGGCGAGAGGCGCCGACAGGATGTCCTCCTACGGCGACTGGGTTGCGCTTTCCGATACCTGCGACGTTCAGACCGCAAAGCTCTTGCAGCGCGAGGTCTCCGACGGCATCATCGCTCCCGATTATACGCCCGAGGCTCTTGAGGTTCTCAAAACCAAGAGAAAGGGCACCTATAACGTTGTTAAGATCGATCCCGATTATATCCCCGCGCCCATTGAGCACAAGGACGTTTTCGGAATCACCTTTGAGCAGGGCAGAAACGAGCTTAAGATCGACGAGGCTATGCTCATGCAGAATATCGTGACGGAAAACAAGGAGCTTCCCGAGGAAGCTAAGCGCGATCTTCTTATTGCGCTTATCACTCTCAAATATACTCAGTCGAACTCCGTTTGCTACGCCAAGGGCGGACAGGCGATCGGCGTAGGCGCGGGTCAGCAGTCGCGCATCCACTGCACAAGGCTCGCCGGCAACAAGGCTGATATCTGGTACCTCAGACAGCATGAAAAGGTCATGAATCTGCCGTTCAAATCCGATATCCGCCGTCCCGACCGCGACAATACGATAGACGTATACATCTCCGACGATTACGAGGACGTTCTCGCTGACGGAATCTGGGAGCAGTTCTTTACCGAAAAGCCCGAGCCCCTCACCAAGGAGGAGAAAAAGGCGTGGCTTGCGACCTTCAGCGGCGTTTCTCTCGGCTCGGACGCTTTCTTCCCGTTCGGCGACAATATCGAGCGCGCAAAGCGCTCCGGCGTTCAGTACGTCGCGCAGCCCGGAGGCTCGATCCGCGATGACAACGTGATCGAAACCTGCAATAAATACAACATGACAATGTCCTTTACGGGCATCCGTCTGTTCCACCATTAATGAGGTAGCGCAATGAAAATATTGATGATCGGTTCGGGCGGCAGAGAACACGCTTTGATCAAAAAGCTGCTCGAAAGCCCCAAATGTGAGAAGCTCTACTGCGCTCCCGGCAACGGCGGTATCTCCCGCGACGCTGAGTTGGTAAATATCGGCGTTATGGATAAGGAAGGCATGGTCAAATTCGCTGTTGAAAACAAAATCGACCTCGTTTTTGTCGCTCCCGACGATCCGCTTGCCGACGGCATGGTTGACGCGATGCAGGCTGCCGGGCTACGTGCCTTCGGTCCCAATGCGAACGCGGCTATTATTGAGGCTTCCAAGGTATTCTCAAAGAATATGATGAAGAAATACGGTATCCCGACCGCTAAGTATGAGGTTTTTGATGATCCCGAAAAAGCTGTCGAGTACATCAAGAGCGAAAATACCGTTCCTGTCGTAGTTAAGGCGGACGGTCTGGCGCTCGGCAAGGGCGTTATTATCGCTCAGACGATTGACGACGCCGTTGCCGCTGTAAAATCCATCATGGAGGACAAACAGTTCGGCGATTCGGGCAACAATATCGTTATCGAGGAATTCCTCACCGGTCCCGAGGTCTCGGTGCTTGCCTTCACCGACGGCAAGTGTGTCAAGCCTATGGTCAGCTCCAAGGATCACAAGCGCGCCTATGATAATGACGAGGGTTTGAATACGGGAGGAATGGGCACGATCAGCCCGAACCCCTATTATACGGACGAGCTCGCCGAAGAGTGCATGGAAACCATTTTCAAGCCCACTATCGAAGCGATGAACAAGGAGGGCAGACCCTTCAAGGGATGCCTTTACTTCGGACTTATGATGACCCCGAACGGCCCGAAGGTGATCGAATACAACGCGCGTTTCGGCGATCCCGAGGCGCAGGTCGTACTCCCCAGACTCAAGACCGATCTGGTCGATATCTGTGAGGCAGTGATCGACGGAAAGCTCTCCGAGCTTGATATCGAATGGGATAACGGCGCGGCGGCATGCGTAGTTATGGCGAGCGGCGGCTATCCTGTTTCCTACAAAAAGGGAATAGAGATGTTCGGACTTGACGAAAACGGCGGAGTTGACGGCGCGATAGTATATCACGCCGGAACAAAGTACGAAAACGGAAGGTTTTATACCAATGGCGGCAGAGTTCTGGGCGTGACAGCGACAGCTCCGACGCTTGACGAGGCTCTGGAAAAGGCCTACGCCGCCGTCGGAAAAATCAGCTTTGAGGGAATGCACTTCCGCCGCGATATAGGAAGAACTAAGTAAATCTTTTGACGCAAAAACGCCGCAATCCAAGTGACTGCGGCGTTTATATTAATCCAAAATACAATTGAAAGCGTATTTTGGAAGCAACGAAACAAATCAGGAAGCAAATTTAAGCTGTAAGCGGATCCTGTCGGAGATCATCGCTATAAATTCGCTGTTAGTGGGCTTGCCTCTGTCGTTGTGGATGGTATAGCCGAAATAAGAGTTGAGCACCTCCAGATCTCCGCGATCCCAGGCAACCTCAATCGCGTGACGGATGGCTCTTTCCACTCTTGAAGAGGTCGTTTCGTATTTTTGAGCTACGGTGGGGTAGAGCTGCTTTGTGACAGCGTTTATGATCTCCGGCTTCTCAATAGCCATCATGATCGAATCACGAAGATAATGGTATCCCTTGATGTGAGCGGGAACTCCTATCTCATGAAGGATCTGAGTGACCTTTACCTCGACCGCGACCTTATCGATCTTCATAGGCGTGATATCCCCGGAAAGCAAATTATCTCCGGCTGTCATCAGAGAGATATTCTCGCAGAGCTGTTCGAGGTTGTAAGGCTTCAGAACAAAGTAGTTTGCTCCCGCGTTCATTATCTCACGCTCAAGGGTAGGGCTGTGAAACGTCGAAAAAACAATAAGCTTAGGTTCCTTAAGATTTTGTCGTTTGATGTTGCGGATCACGCCGATGGCGTCAAGCCGCGTCATGAAGGAATCCATCAGAACCACGTCCGGCTCCTCGCTTCGGATACGGCTCAAAAGCTCCTCTCCGTCCTTCGCGCAAAAGGTGGTCAAAATATTAAAATTCTGAAATACTTTTTGAGCGTCCTGCGAAAAGTCTGTTACTTCTTCGGTTAAAATCATTTTAATGCTGTTGTTCATTTTGTTTTCTCCTCATATCGCTGGTATGGTGATATTCTATCACATTATTTGAGGAATAGCAAGTGTTTTTTAAAAATTCAGTGAAAAAACTTCACGACAGCGAAATTCGACATCCATCAAAAACCCGCATTCTACCTTATTTTTCATAATTCGACACCATGAACTGAGCCGATATTCCATAACCCTCATCGGTGTTGTTTACAAACACATGAGTTATTGCTCCAACCAGTTTTTCGTCCTGTATAATAGGACTTCCGCTCATGCCCTGAACGATTCCGCCGCTTTTTTGCAGCAGCTCCTCGTCTGTAATCTTTATTACAAAGTTTTCATTACTTTGAGGATCGTTGTTGCAAAATCTGATTATTTTAGCGTCAAAACCGCGGGGAGAGCGTCCGTCGATAGTCGTGAGGATCTCTGCTTTACCTGTTTTGATCTCGTCAAAATCCGCTATTTTCAGCGGTGCTTTGTTTTCGGCAAAATTATCAAATATTGTCCCGTATATTCCAACAGGTGTGTTTTTGCTCATAATTCCCATTTTGTTGTCAGTGAAAAAACCGTTCAGACTTCCCGTCCTTCCGTCAACGCTTTTGCTGACGGAACCGATTTCCGCTCCGACGATCTCGGCGCTCTTTAAGGGCATCAGCTTTCCTGTATCTATATCGCAGATACCGTGTCCGAGCGCCGCAAAATAGTTTTTATCTGGATCATAATAGGTTATCGTTCCGATACCGGCGCAGCTGTCGCGGATCCATGCTCCGAGCAAATAAATACCCGCTGTGTTGGCTCCCGGCTTGACAGTCGTGTCAAGCTGTCGGTTTTCTCTGGTCAGGCTCACTTTTATTTCTTCCTCGCCGTTTTCGGCAAGGAGGTTTTTTACATCATCGTTTGAGCTTATCTCGATATTATTGATCTTTCTGATTATATCCCCGACCTTCATATCGGCTTCTTTGGCGGGACAGATATATTTTTCTCCGTCAAAAAATTCCTCAAGCTTTGTTATCATAACTCCGTCGTTATAGAATCTGACCCCAAAGGGTTCTCCTCCCGGGTAAACGTATTTGACGTTTTCCTTAGCCGTATTTGCCGCCGCTGATTGATTGCCAAGCGTTATTATAAGAATAAATGCCGTCATAAAAGCAATTATTCTGTTTTTTTTCAAAAAATCACCTTCTTTCCGTTGCCTTTCTTAGCTTTTGCATTTATAATTAAGATAAAGGCTGTTTTGATTTATTCCGATTATTCTTGGAAGGTGAACAGCGGATTATTTGAATAATCGCTTTGATTTTTCAGTTATTTCATTTTTTTAAATCATTTTCAAAAGAAGGTGTTTTTATTGAATCAAAATACGAATACGCGCGGTCTTACTTCCGAAGAAGTCGCGAAGCGAGTCGCCGAGGGAAAGGTAAATGTTTCAGCAAACCTGAAAACCAAATCGATCGGCAGAATATTTTCCGATAATATCTGCACTCTTTTTAATCTGGTAAACGTTCTGCTTTTTATTTCCCTGCTTTTGGTCGGTTCAATGAAGAATCTGCTGTTTATCCTTGTGGTATTCTTCAATACCGTTATCGGAATAGTTCAGGAGATCCGTTCAAAGCGAAGCGTCGACCGCCTTACTATCCTCACCGAGGCAAAGGTCAGGGTGCTGCGCGACGGCGAGATCGTTTCCGTCAGGAAGGAAGAGCTGGTGCTGGACGACGTAATAATCCTCTCACGTGGTAATCAGATACCGGCGGACTGCGAGATCCTCGAGGGCAGCTGCAAGGTCAATGAAAGTCTGCTTACAGGCGAGTCCGATCTGATCGAAAAAGCCGAGGGAGATGAGCTTTTGTCGGGCAGCTTTATTTCGGCAGGCTCGTGCTTCGCAAGGCTCACAAAGGTAGGAGCGGATTGCTACGCGGCAAAAATCAACGCCGAAGCCAAATTCATCAAAAAGAACAACTCTCAGATTCTAAAATCCTTCCGCTTTATCATCAGACTCTGCTCGATCACCATTTTCCCGCTCGGCGCTCTTCTTTTTATAAGCAATTTCATTTGGCAGAATAACGATATTCGGAATGATCCCGGGCGGTATGATCCTGCTCACGAGCTCCGTTCTTGCGGTTTCTGTCATCCGTTTATCGCGCAAAAAGGTGCTTGTAAATGAGATGTACTGCATAGAAACCCTAGCCCGCGTTGATGTTCTCTGTCTTGATAAAACCGGAACTCTGACCGCCGACTCAATGGAGGTGAGCAACGTCGTGCCGTTTGACTGCGAGGTTGAGGAGATCCGGCTTGCTCTGAGCTCGATAGTCAGCGTCAGCCCGGAGATTAACGCGACCCTTCGTGCTGTTTCGGACTACGCTCGGTCGGAGATTCCGCTCGAATGCAAGGAATTTGTGCCTTTCTCTTCTGAAACCAAGTGGTCGGGCGGAAGATTCTTTAATGACAAGACTTATATTATCGGCGCCGCCGAGTTTGTATTTTCCGATAAAAAAAAATACAAAGAGGTTTTTGAAAAAATAAAAAGCATTTCCGAAACAGTTCGTATCATCGTTCTTGCCTCGTCGGAGGATATGATAATCGATGGCAAGCTTCCCGCCGATTTGAAGCCGATGGCTCTTGTACTCATAAAGGACACCCTGCGCCCGAATGTTGAGGAAACTCTCGGCTATTTCAAGGAACAGGGCGTGACCCTAAAGGTCATTTCGGGCGACAGCGTCCACACCGTTTGCAATATCGCGAAGGATACCGGAATAGAGGGCTGGGACAGAGCGGTGGATATGTCGACCCTTAAAACCGATGAGGAGATCAATGAAGCGGCTGAACGCTGCAATGTTTTCGGACGGGTGACGCCCGCTCAAAAGAAAAAGCTGGTTCTTGCGCTCAAGGCTCACGGTCATACCGTAGCTATGACGGGCGACGGCGTCAATGACGTTCTGGCTCTCAAGGAAGCCGACTGCTCGATCGCTATGGCTTCCGGCAGCGACGCGGCGAGAAACGTTTCCCAGCTTGTGCTTGTCAACAACGATTTCGCGGCTATGCCGGGAGTTGTTTACGAGGGAAGAAAAACCATAAATAATATCGAGCGAAGCTCATCACTGTATCTGGTTAAGACGATATATTCCGTGCTTCTGGCGGTCTGCTTCCTTTTCCTCAAGATGAAATATCCGCTCGAGCCTATCCAGCTTACGCTTGTCGGAGCTTTTACCATCGGTCTTCCGTCATTTGTGCTCGCGCTCCAGCCTAACAAAAACCGCGTCAGGGGAAACTTCACCTTTAATATTCTGGCAAGAGCGCTTCCCGCGGCGATCTGCGTTATGCTCGGTATTTTCCTCGCCGCGGCGGTGAGCAGACCCTTTGGCTTGCAGCACGCGGAAATATCGACCATCGCCGTTTATCTCAGCGCCCTGACCTGCTTCTTGCTTGATTTGCGGCTATCGCTTCCGCTCAACGCACTGCGCACCGCCATGCTCTGCGTCTGTCTGGCGGGCTTGATTATCGCCTTTATTTTCTTCGGCAAGCTTTTCTCACTTGTATTCCTTAGCCCTGCCGCAATTATTATTCTTATCATTTTGGCGGCGGTTATAGCTTTGATCTTTAATATTTTCTACAACATCGCCGAGCATTTCATAAAAAAGGACAAGGGTAACTGAAATGAAAATCCAACTTCCGCCAAAAGTTAAATACTTGACAGACCGTCTTGAAAAAAGCGGCTTCTCGGCGTTTGCTGTCGGCGGCTGTATTAGGAACTCTCTGCTTGGGATCCCGCCGAAGGATTGGGATATCTGCACCTCTGCTGCTCCCGAGGATATAAAGCGCTGTTTTGCGGATTTAAAGACCATTGATATCGGTATCAGGCACGGCACGGTCGCCGTGCTGCTTGACGGCGAGAAATATGAGATAACTACCTACAGAATCGAAGGCGTTTATTCAGACAACCGCCGCCCCGACAGCGTCAGCTTTACGGATGACGTCAAGCTCGATCTGGCGCGCCGCGACTTCACGGTAAACGCGATGGCTTATAACGAAAAGTCAGGTCTAGTCGATCCCTTCGGAGGAAGAGAGGATCTGAAAAGCAATCTCCTCAGATGCGTCGGCGACCCTGACAGGCGCTTTAAGGAGGACGCGCTCAGGATCATGCGCGCGCTTCGCTTTGCCTCTGTTTACGGCTTTGAGATCGAGCAAAAGACCTCAGACGCCGTTCACCGCAACAGGGAGCTGCTATTATTTATAGCCGTCGAGAGGATAAGGGAAGAGCTTATAGGTCTGCTCTGCGGAAAAAACGTCGAGAGAATTCTTAATGATTACCGAGATGTTTTGGCTGTTTTCATACCTGAGCTTTCCGAGTGCTTTGACTTTGATCAGCGCAACAAGCACCATCGCTTTGACGTCTTTCGTCATATCGCTCATTCGGTATCGGTTGTAAAAAACGATCCTCTTTTGAGGCTTACCATGCTTTTTCACGATATCGGCAAGCCTAGAGCCTGCACTACCGATGAAAACGGATGCTGTCATTTTAAGCGTCATCAACGCATCAGCGCCGATATGTCAATTACGATCATGCGGCGGCTGCGCTTTTCCTGCACGGAAATCGACGACGTCATAAAACTGATTGATTACCATGACGTAAGATTTTCGGGTTCAAAGAGTCAGGTAAAACGCCTGATGCGGGTGCTCGGCGCTGATCTAACCAAGGATTTGTTCGAGATCCAGCGCGCCGATATCCTTTCGCAGTCCGATTATCTCCGTGAGCAAAAGCTAGCCGCGGTAAGCCGCGCCGAAGAGCAGTTTGAGGAGATCATCGAGGATAAAGAGATTTATCAGCTCAAAGCTCTGGCTGTCAACGGGGACGACCTGATTAGCGCGGGAATAGCCGACGGAAGAACAATAGGCTGCGTATTGACGATGCTTTTGGATAATGTGATCGACGGAATCGCGGAAAACAACAAAAACGACTTGCTCAAGCTCGCCGAAAAATATATCGATTCTATGAACCTAAAAAATCCCGACCTGTAGAAGTCGGGATTTTTCGTTAATTATTGCCGAACGATTATTTATCTAAACGATTAAAAATCGTATTTCAAAAAAAGAAGGCAACACCGCACGGACAGATCATGCGGTATTGCCTAAATATTTGATTATCTGAATTATCAAATCCTTGCGACGCCGGATTTGATCGCCGCTTCTTTTACAGCTTTCGCGACCGCTTCACCTACGCCGGGATCAAAGGCGTGGGGGAGGATGTAATCGGGACTGAGCTTGCTGTCGTCAATAAATGAGGCGAGAGCGAAGGACGCCGCTTTTTTCATTTCCTCATTGATATCGCTTGCTCTGCAATCGAGCGCTCCTCTGAAAATACCGGGGAAGGCGAGAACGTTGTTGATCTGGTTCGGGAAATCGCTTCTTCCGGTTCCCACGATCGCAGCGCCAGCCTTCTTAGCAAGGTCGGGCATGATCTCGGGAGTGGGATTTGCCATAGCGAAGATTATCGGATCCTTAGCCATTGATCTCACCATTTCCTCGCTGACAACGCCCGCTGCAGAGATCCCGAGGAAAACGTCCGCGCCTGTCATTGCGTCAGCAAGCTTGCCCTGCTTGTGCTCGAGGTTGGTGATCTCAGCCATCTCCTGCTTTACAGGATTGAGCTTGGGGTCGCCCTTGCAGATTATGCCCTTGCTGTCGCACATCGTGATGTGCTTTACGCCCATATTCATCAGATGCTTGGCGATAGCGATACCCGCAGCGCCGGCGCCGTTCATTACTACGCGGATCTCATCGATCTTCTTTCCCGTGATTTTCAGCGAGTTGAGAAGTCCGGCCGCGACAATTACCGCCGTACCGTGCTGGTCGTCGTGAAAAATCGGGATATCGCACTTCTCCTTGAGCTTTTTTTCGATCTCAAAGCAGCGCGGAGCGGAAATGTCCTCGAGGTTTATGCCTCCGAAGGAGCCGCTTATCACATAAACCGTGTTTACGATCTCGTCAACATCCTTGCTCTTTACGCAAATAGGGAAGGCATCAACGTCGCCGAAGGCTTTGAAGAGCGCGCATTTGCCTTCCATAACGGGCATGCCCGCCTCGGGACCGATATCTCCGAGACCGAGGACCGCAGTGCCGTCTGTTACAACTGCGACAAGATTGTTTCTCCTCGTGAGCTCATAGCTTTTGTCAATATCCTTCTGTACCTCAAGGCAGGGCTCCGCGACGCCGGGAGTATAGGCGAGAGCAAGCTCCTCCGAGGTGGAGATCGGTACTCTGGAAACGACTTCGATCTTGCCGTTCCATTCGTAATGCTTTTTAAGGCTTTCCTGTCTGATATCCATGATAATAACCCCTTTCAAAATTACCAAGGGCTATTATACGACAAAAATCAGTTAATATCAAGAGGTATTTGACTTTTCGGCGATTTTAATATATTATAATAGAGCGAGTGCGTTGAACAGCCGCGGGCAAGCGCCGAAAGGGCTTGTGCGAGGAAAGTCCGGGCTTCACAGAGCAATAATAACGGCTAACAGCCGCCGGGGGCGACCCCAGGGCCAGTGCAACAGAAAATTACCGCCCGGGCAGCTTTGCCCGGGTAAGGATGGAAAGGTGAGGTAAGAGCTCACCGGAGGGTGGGAGACCACTCTGCCGTGTAAACCCTATTTGAAGCAACACCGTGGTAGGACAAATACGCTTGCTCGGCGTGTCCTTAGGAGGTGGCATCGAGCGGCACGGGTAACCTGCCGCCAAGATAGATGGCTGTTCACGACAGAACCCGGCTTACAGATGCAGTCGCAAAGACCCGGCGCTGAGAATTTCTCTCTGCGCCGGGTCGTTACTTTTTTACAAATGTTTATACTATAGTTTCAAGATAAGCTGTGATCTCAGCCTCGGTAGTCATAGCCATAACCTTTTCGGCGATCGCGTCGGCTTCTTCCTTTGTCCACTTTGAAATATTCTTGCGCACCTTGAGCACCGAGGGCGCCGATACGCTGAATTCCGTAAGTCCGAAGGAAATCAGCAGAGGGATCATCATCGGGCTCGCGGCTGCCTCGCCGCACATTCCGACGTCGATACCCTTTTCTCTGCCGCATTTGATTATGCGTCTGATCATGCGCAGAACGCTGGGCTGCAGGGGAGAATAGAGATAAGAAACATCTCCGTTGCCGCGATCCGCCGCCATTGTGTAGCCGGTCAGGTCGTTTGTTCCGATACTGAAGAAATCAGCTTCCTCGGCGAGCAGATCGGCAATAACGCCGGACGCCGCTGTTTCGGTCATAACGCCTACCTTGATGTTTTCATCATAGGCTATATCGGAGGCTTTCAGATCAGCCTTTGCTTCCTCAACCAGTTCCTTGCCCATCCTGAGCTCCTCAACTGCCGTGATAAGCGGGAACATGATCCGGATATCTCCGAACGCGCTCGCTCTCAGGATAGCCTTTATCTGGGATTTGAACATCTCTCTGTTTTTCAGGCAGTAGCGGATAGCTCTGAAGCCCATGAACGGATTCTCTTCCTTTGCGAGTCCGAGATAGGGGATATCCTTATCGCCGCCGATGTCGAGAGTCCTTATGATAACTGGCTTGCCCTTCATGATTATCGAAGCCTGCTTGTACGCCTCGAACTGTTCATCCTCGGTGGGCAGCGAATTTCTGTCCATGAACAAAAACTCGGTTCTGAAAAGTCCTACGCCCTCGCCGTCAGCCGCCATAGCCTTTGTGGCGTCCTTCGGGGTTCCGATATTGCAGAAAAGCTCGTATTTGATTCCGTCAGCGCTTGCGGTTTCCCTGCCTCTGAAATTCTCAAGCTCGCGGCGCTCTCTCAGGAAGGCTTCGCGCTTAGAAGCGTATTCCTCGATCTGCTCGGGGGTAGGAGCGGTGATAACCTCGCCCTTGTTTCCGTCAACGATGACCTGCTCGTCGCTCGAAAGACAGGTGGTAGCGCCCGCTACGCTAAGAACAGCCGGGATCTCAAGAGCTCTGGCGAGTATAGCCGAGTGGGAGGTCTGGCTTCCGGTCTCGGTGATGATACCAACGATGTTGTCCTTGTTGATACCCGCCGTCATGGATGGTGTGAGCTCGCCTGTGACCAGAACCGTTCCCGCAGGTGCGTCGCTGATCTTTACGTTTTGAACTCCGAGAAGAATAGAAAGCAGTCCGTCTCTGATGTCCTTTACGTCTGTGGCGCGCTGCATAGTCAGCTCGTCGCCGGTGGCGTTGAACATATCAATAAACATCTGACAAATCTGATCCACTGCCTTTTCAGCGCACTGATGAGCTTTAATGAGGTTTTCAATTTCGCCGTTCATGAACGGATCCTTTATGATCGCGATGTGACCCTCAAGGATCTCCGCTTCCTTGTCGCCTGTTGACTTGCGGATCGCCTCAGCCTGTTCTACCGTTTCGGCGCAAAACGCTTCCACGGCGCTTTGATAACGCGCAAGCTCTGCGTCTGTATCTGCAATTTCCTTCGGCACGTATTCGAGCGACTGTTCAACTACAAGCATTACTCTGCCGATACCGATACCGTCGGACGCGCCTATTCCTTTCAGCATAGTTTTGTCACCTCTTTGTATAGTCGGACTGTGTCTTATTCGCCGAAGCCGCTCTCAATCATGCCGACCGCTTCATCGAGCGCCTGAACCTCGTCGGGACCTTCGCAGATCACCTCAACCTCATTTCCGCATTTGATGCAGGCGGCAATGATGTTCATGAGGCTCTTTGCGTTAACGGTGTTTCCGTTGACCTTAAGGGTAACGTTGCTTGAATATTTTCCCATAGCGGTTGCGAAGGTGCTGGCGGGTCTCATGTGGAAGCCCTGTGCGTTTACGATTGTTAATTTTTTTGATACCATATTAATTACTCCTTTTCAGATTATACCGGGACGGGCGAGCTTTTCGTCCGTCCCGGACATTATATTATTTCTTCTCGGGTTTCTTGAGGATAGCGAGCATAAGCATACCCAGTACTGCGCCGACCGCAAGAGCTACGATGTAGAGATACCAGGTGCCCTGCATGGTTGCGAATACGAATACGCCGCCGTGAGGAGCCATGAGCTTGCAGCCGAATAATGCGGAGAGTGCGCCGGCTGCTGCAGAGCCTACGATACAGGACGGAATAACCTGAAGCGGATGACCTGCCGCGTAGGGGATTGCGCCCTCAGTGATGAAGGACAGACCCATAATGTAGTTGACGGGAGCGTTTCTTCTCTCCTCCTCTGTCCAGCGGCTCTTGAAGAAGGTTGTAGAAAGAGCGATAGCAAGCGGAGGAACCATACCGCCGATCATAACGGCAGCCATGATCATGTAAGCTGCTTCTGTCTGAGAAGCGAGCATGCCCGTCGCGAATACGTAAGCAGCCTTATTGAACGGACCGCCCATATCAATAGCCATCATTCCGGCGAGCAGAGCGCAGAGCGGAATGATAAGTCCCGAATCAGCCATAGCCTTGAGAGCGTTTGTCATGCCGGTATTGATCCAGCCCATGATAGGATTGACAGCGCACATCAGAACAGCAACTCCGCCGAGTCCGAGGAGCGGATAAACAAGAACCGGCTTGATGCCTTCAAGCGCCCTCGGGAACTTGGAGCACATCTTTTCGATTGCCAGCATCATGTAGCCGCCGACAAAGCCGGCAAGCAAGCCTCCGAGGAAGCCGGAGGGCACGATCGCTATTGCGGCTGCCTGACTTTCGGCTTGTGTAAAGGCGTCGATAAAGGAGATCTCTCCCGCCTTGATCGCGTCAAAATTACTGCTCAGGATGTCGAGGAATCCGGTATTTCCGGGATTGAAGAAGGTTACGCCCGTGGTAGCCATAAAGCCTCCGACCAATCCGACGAGCAAGCCGGGGCGGTCGGCTATCGACATGGCTATGTATCCGGCGAGAATGGGAACCATGAGGTTGAACGCCACGCCTCCGATTGCCTTGAACCATGCTGCAACCTCGTTGACCGAGCCGAAGTTTGCTGAGCCTGCATTTCCCGCAAAGGTATCTATCAGGAACGCGATCGCGATGAAGATACCGCCTGCTACAACGAAGGGAAGCATGTGCGATACGCCGTTCATCAGGTGCTTATAGAGCTTTCTTCCGAAGCTGTCGCTTCCGCCCGCATCGGACGCCTCAGCCTTGCGGTCGGAGTGGAATACGGGAGCCTTGCCCTCGACGATCTTGTTTATAAGCTCCTCGGGCTTATGGATACCGTCGGCGACCTTGGTGGAGTAAACGGGCTTGCCGTCAAAGCGAGCGGTTTCAACGTTCTTGTCCGCCGCGATGATGATGCCTTCGCAGTTCGCGATCTCCTCGGCGGTGAGCACGTTCTTAGCGCCGCCGGAGCCGTTCGTTTCGACCTTGATCGGAATTCCCATCTTTTCTCCTGCCTTGGCGAGAGCCTCGGCAGCCATGTAGGTGTGGGCGATACCTGTCGGGCAGGCTGTTACAGCCAGCACTCTGTAGCCCTCTTTCGCGGGCGCGGGAGCAGACTTTGCTTCCTCGGGGAATTTTTCGGTTTCCTTGTCGTCGATGATTTTCAGGAACTCGTCAACCGATTTTGCAGCCTTAAGCTTTGCCGTGAATTCCTCGTCCATGAGCATCTGCATGAGCCTTGCGAGTACCTCAAGATGCACGTCGCCGTCGGTTGTCGCCGCAATCATGAAAATGAGCTTGCAGGGGTTTCCGTCGGGAGCGCCGTAATCAACTCCGTTCGGAACGGTGATCGCGGTGAGAGCGGGAGCCTTGACCGCTTCGCTCTTGGCGTGGGGGATAGCTACCTCCATACCGATCGCGGTGGTACCCATTTCCTCGCGCTTGAGGATGCCGTCCTTATAGGCGGCGGTGTCGATCAGATTGCCGCACTTTTCATGCAGAGCAACCAGCTTGTCAATTGCGTCTCCCTTGGTTTTCGGCGATACTCCAAGAGCTACGCCCTGCTTTTTCAACAGGTCGGTTATACGCATATTTTTTCCTCCTTTTTTATTATTTATTTGAAAAAATCAATGCCTATATTAAAACAGAGCAAAAAGCTCGTTTATTTTTTCTCTGGTCGCAAGTCCCGGCAGAAAAGCGGTGGCGTTGCCGCAGACGCTTCCCAGCTTGAGCGCGTATTCATAATCTCCGGTCTTTTCATATCCGGCGACAAAGCCCGCAACCATAGAATCGCCCGAGCCGACGGTGTTGACTACCTTTTGCTTGAGAACGCCTTCCTTGTGAACCTTTCCGAACTCGTCGACCAGCATCGCGCCGTCGCCGCCCAGAGAGATCAGCACGTTTTTCGCGCCCATTTTTTGCAGCTCCCTGGCGTACTTTTTGATATCCATCTCGCTGTTGATCTCAACGTCGAAGATCTCCGAAAGCTCCTGACGGTTAGGCTTGATCAGGAAGGGCTTATAGCGGAGGGATTTCACAAGCAGGGAGCGAGTCGCGTCAACGACGATCCTGATATCCTTGTCCTTGATCCTATCGAGCATCATTTCATAGGTATTGTCGGGCATCGTATTCGGGATGCTTCCCGCCAAAACCAGAGTATCGCCGTTATCAATGCGGTCGATCTTGTGCATCAGCCTGTCAAGCTCTTTTTCGCTTATATGGGGACCCTGACCGTTGATCTCTGTTTCCTCGTCCGCCTTGATCTTGATATTGATTCGGGAAATGCCGTGGCGAAGCTTGATGAAATCGGTGATTATCCTATCGTTTCTGATCCCGTTCTCGATCGCCTTGCCTGTGAAGCCGGCGATAAAGCCATAAGCCGTGCTGTCCAAGTCAAGCTCGGCAAGCACCAGAGAAACGTTTATTCCCTTGCCGCCGAAATAGTATTCCTCGCTGGTGGTGCGGTTTGTAATACCGCTGACAAAGGAATCAAGTCTTACGATATAGTCGATTGACGGATTGAGAGTGACAGTATAAATCATTTCATGACCTCCTTGATAACTGTTTTATCCAAAAATCTGTTGTCTGGTAAGCTGTCGGTTATGATGCAGCATTTGCTCAGCGGTGAATAGGTAACGGAAAACACCCGCCTGAATTTTGTATGATCCGCCAGAACAAAGGGCATATAAGTGCTGTTTACAACGGCTTCCTTTATCATTGCCTCCTCGATATCGGGAGTGGTGAAGCCGGCGTCGATATCGATGCCGTTCGTTCCCATAAACGCCTTAGAAAAGTTAAGGTTTTTAAGATTTGTGATCGCTTCGGCTCCCATTACCGCTTCGGTCGCGAGCTTGAGCTTGCCTCCGAGGATGTAAGTGTTCATGCCCTTGCAAATCAGCTTTTTTGCATGGACTATGCCGTTGGTAACATAAGTAGCTTTTTTGTTTTCGATAAAGTCGATCAGCCTCGAGGTCGTGGTTCCCGCGTCAATAAAAACAAAGTCCGCGTCGTTTATAAGCTTTGCGCTGTAGACGGCTATCTCTGTCTTTTCGCGGCTCATCAGCTCCTCGCGCTCTGAAACGTTATCCTCAAAGGAACCGACGTTCTGACGTATCGAGGTAGCGCCTCCGAAAACCTTTTTCACCTTTCCCGCTTTGTCAAGCGATGATAGATCCCTTCTGACGGTTGACTCAGAGGTGTCGAGAAGCTGCGCAAGCTCCGTGACCGTAACGGTGTTTTTCTCATTTATGATTTGAAGAATTGCCCGATAACGCTCTTGTGTAAGCATTTTCATTCACCTCTAAACAAATTATACCATTTAAACAGCAAAAGTCAAGCAAAAACAATCAAATTCAATCAGAAAAAATTATTAATTCTTTGTAATATTTCATAATTGCGCAAAAGTATTATAATTTGAGCAAAATAAAGCCGATTGACGCTCTGTCATGCCAAACAGAAGACTGACTCACGGAAAGAAAAAGACGGCTTTATTAAACGCTTGCAAAAAACAAAGTGCTGACGCCCTCGATATGCGTCAACACTTTTTGATTATTTCGGCAAAGCGCTGTGAAATATGCGGTGTTGCCTTATATTCTGTTTATAATTTTTTCGGCGCATTTTATTCCGTCTACCGCCGCTGAGATTATCCCACCCGCGTATCCGGCGCCCTCGCCGCATGGAAAAAGTCCGGCAAGCCCGACGCTTTGCAGTGTTTCGCTGTCGCGCAGTATTCTGACCGGAGAGGAGCTTCGGGTTTCAAGTCCCGTTAAAAGCGCGTCGCCGTCGTCAAAGCCCCTGAGCTTTTTACCCATATCCTTTACAGACTTTTTCATAGCGCCGCCGATTTCCCCGGGGAGGATATCGTTAAGATCTGCAAAGCTGTAGTCGGGAAGTATGCTCGGATAAACCTCTCCGAACGAGTTCGTTTTTCTGTTGTCGAGAAAATCCGCGACTCTCTGTACGGGGGCGCGGTAGCTTCCGCCTCCCAGCGTGAAGGCTTTTTCCTCAAGCTCTCTCTGAAAACGCATTCCCGCAAGCGGGTGATCGCTCTTAAAATCCTTTGAGTCCACTCCGACGAGAAGCGCGGCGTTTGAATTGGCTCCGTCGCGCGCGAACTCGCTCATGCCGTTTGTGCAGAGCATATTTTTTTCGCTTGAAGCGTTTACTACCTTTCCGCCCGGGCACATACAAAATGTATAAACGCCTCTGCCGTTCTCCGTGCGGATGTTCATTTTGTATGAAGCCGCTCCCAGAGCTTTGTTTCCGGCAAAGCCGCCGTACTGCGAAACGTCGATTTTTTCGCGCAGATGCTCGATCCTCGCGCCGACCGAAAAGGGCTTTGACTCGATCGGAAGCTTTTTATTGAAGAGCATTTCAAAGGTATCTCTCGCGCTGTGTCCGATCGCCAGAATTATGCTGTCGGTTTCGATCAACTCCGTTTTGCCGCCGCGTTCGATTACCGCCGCCGTCACTCTTCCGTCCTTAGTCTGTATATCGGTGAGCTTTGTTTCAAAAAGCACCCTTCCGCCGAGAGAAATGATATCCTCGCGCAGGTTTTTAACGGTGATTTTCAGCTTGTCCGTTCCGATATGGGGCTTTGCGTTGTAAAGGATCTCCTCCGGAGCTCCGTGAGCGACAAATTCCTCAAGCACCTTGCGCTGTCTGCTGTCCTTGGTTCCCGTATTGAGCTTGCCGTCGGAGAAGGTTCCCGCGCCGCCCTCGCCGAACTGAACGTTTGATTCGGTGTTGAGTCTGCCGCTTTTCCAGAAAAGATCAACATCCTCGGTTCTGGAATCAACGTCCCTGCCTCGCTCGATAATAACAGGCTTTGCTCCGCTTTGCGCCAGTATCAGACCCGCGAAAAGCCCCGCAGGACCCATTCCGACGACCAGCGGGGAAGCGCCGCCCTTCCATTTCGGCACTTCATATTTATACGGAGTTATCTTCACTGCGTTCCTGCACTTTTTGAGAACGGCGTTTTCATTCGTGTTCAGCTCGACGTCAACCGAGCACAAAAAGAAAATGTTGTCTTTTTTTCTTGCGTCGATCGAGCGTCTGAACAAGGATGCGTTTTTTATCGCGCTTTCCTGTATCCTCAACTCGGCGCAAAGCTTTTTCCTTATGGTTTTGTCGTCGTAGTTGAGAGGTATATGCAGATTGTTTACTCTTATCATAAGCTTTCTCCCGCAATGATTCCGCTTGCGAAGGCGAAGTGAAGATTGAAGCCGCCGCATTCTCCGCAGATATCAATTGCCTCGCCGCAAACATATAGGTCGTCGCAGATCAGGCTTCTCATTGAAGCCGGGTCGATTTCACAGCCTTCAACGCCTCCCAATGCGGTCTGCGCCTGATCAAAGCCCGCGTTTTCGCTGGCCTTGAACGTCATTTCTTTGATATTGTCCGCTATCAGCTTTAATTCTCCGTCGCTCAGAGATTTGCAAGACCTCGAAAAATCGCTTATACCGCTGAGCTTAACAAGCGCCATATTTATTCTTTTTTGAAATAATCCCGTTCCGAAGCAGTCAAGCGGTTTTTCGGCATAGAGCCTGCGGTTATATCTCAAGGCTTCAATGATTTCGCTTTTCCCAAGCTCCGGCATTAAATCGAGCTTTATGAAACAATCACGGCTCGAGTATAGCGAGAGGTTAAAAACGCAGATACCCGAAAGTGCTTTGTCGCTGAACTGAACCTCTCCAAGCTCCTTTTTTATGAGTCTGTCTTTTTTTATCAAAGAGGCGCCGCACTTGATCCTGACTCCCTTCAGCGACTTTATTACAGGCGAATCGACCTTAACGGGGCAGAGGGCGGGTGAGAATTTCTTAACGCTGTGACCGAAATTACGGAGATAATCAGCGCTTCCTGCTGTTCCTCCTAGCTTTGGGGAAGCCTTTGAGCCGCAGGCTATCACGAGCTTGCCAGAGGTGTACTCGTTATCTCCTGCTGAGATTTTGAAAAGCTTACCGCTTTTCTTCACGCTTTTTATGTCCGCCTTGCAGATCGTTTCCACGCCCTCGCGCTCACAGCCGAATCTGAGAGCGTCAACTACGCTTGCCGCCTGATTCGACAGAGGATATAAGCGCCCTTCGCTGTCAGCGGTGGTTTTAAGTCCGAGCGAGCCGAAAAAGTCAAGCAGTTCACGAACGCCGATAGAGGAAAAAACCTGCTCCGACCTGTTCTTGAAGCTGCCGGCATACCTTTCTTTAGATACATTTAAATTAGAAAGGTTGCATCTGCCGTTGCCTGTCGCCAGAAGCTTTTTGCCGACTCTGTCGTTACGCTCAAGAACCGCGACGATTTTACCGGGATTATTACGCTTTGCGGCGATCGCGCAGCAAAGTCCCGATGCTCCGCCGCCTATAATAAGTATATCGCAGTATTTTTTCATAAACAGTTCACCTAAAAAACAAGGCAGCAAACGCTGCCTGTAAAAATCATTTCGGAGCTATCAGCGAGAATATTCCGCCGGCGCCCATGCTTACCGCAAGGCTTGCGGCTCCCATAATAATTCCCGCGATCGCGACGCCGCAGATAACGGCGATAACGCTTTTTTTGAAGCCCATATCGAGGAAGCTTGCCGCGAGGGTTCCCGTCCAGGCTCCGGTTCCGGGGAGAGGAATACCGACAAACAGCATCAGAGCGATGAAAAGACCGTTTTTAGCCTTTTTCTTGAGCTTTTCTCCGCCTTTTTCGCCCTTGTTGTAGCAGAAGGTGAAAAACTTGCCGATATATTTTTTGTCCTTGCCCCAGATAAGTACCTTGCGGGCAAAGAAATAGATGAGAGGGACGGGCAACATATTGCCGATAACGCAGATTATATAAGCCCAAAAGAGCTGCCAGCCCTCCATGCCCATGCCTACGGCGATCGGGATGGCGCCTCTCAGCTCAATGATCGGTACCATCGAAACGAAGAAAATGATTATATATTTTACAAATAATGGCATAAGACGATGATCTCCTTATATTTTTGTCTTGAGTAAGTATAGCAGAAAAGAATATATTTTTCAATATCTAAGGGCTTATTTCGATATTTTCTCCGATTATTATAAAAATACGCTTCTGTTTATTGACAAGCTTTGTTTTTATAGTAAAATAAAACGTGGAAAAGAGTGAAATGTTTATGAATGGGAACAGAACAAGTATGCGTTTCAGGGTCATTATTTTCTCCCTGACCGCCGCCGCGATCGCCTTCGCGATAATCCATTCGCTGATGCCCTCGGATGTTTCGTCTGCTGAAAGCGGCGGATTGCTTGATATTTTGAACTATATCCTGAGATCGCTCGGAATCGGCTTGGAGATCAGCGAGCATCTCTTGCGGAAACTCGCTCATTTCAGCGAGTACGCGGTTATCGGCGCCCTGCTTTTGAGCTGCGCGTATTCCTTTGACCGCATAAGACCTCATCGCTTTGCCGTTTATGTGCTTTTTTCGGGGTTGATGATTGCCGTGGCGGATGAAACCGTTCAGCTCAACGTCGAGGGCAGAGCTGGAATGATAACGGATGTATGGATAGATTTCTCGGGCGTGATCATAGGAGCGGCAGTAATGTGGACTGCTTTCGCGATATACAGAAAAATAAGAAGAAGATATACAGAAAAATAAGAAGAATAAGGTAGGCTGAATTATGTCGGAAGTAAAAACTGAAAACAAAATGGGCACCATGCCCATGACAAAACTGATATTATCAATGTCGCTGCCCGCGATTTTTTCAATGACGATACTCGCCATGTACAACGTGGTCGACAGCATTTTCATAGGCAACTATGACCAGAACGGGCTTAATGCGATCTCGCTTGCTTTTCCGCTGCAGCTTTTGCTGATAGCCGCCTCGGTGGGTACCGCGATAGGCGTAAACTCGCTGGTCGCGCGAAAGCTCGGTGAAAAGAATTTTGATCAGGCAAATGACGCCGCGACTCACGGACTGATCACCTGCGCCTTTACCTTCGCCTTGTTTTTACTAATCGGTATTTTCGCTGTTCGCCCGTTTATCGGCTTTTTTACAAAGGATCCCGCGATCCTTGATTACGGCGTTCAGTATCTGACGGTCGTGCTTTGCTTTTCGGTGTTTTCGATCATTCAGGTGATGATCGAGAAAACTCTCCAGGCGACGGGAAATATGATCTATCCAATGCTTTTTCAGCTTGTGGGAGCGGTCGTAAATATTATCTTCGATCCGCTTCTCATTTTCGGAGTCGGCTTTTTCCCCGAATGCGGAGTTACGGGAGCGGCGATCGCAACTGTTTTCGGTCAGTTCTGCGGAATGATCTTCGCTCTGATCGTGCTGTTCAAAAAGAGCCATGAAATAAAAATCAGCTTCAGAAATTTCAGGATCAGCGGCGCCACTCTAAAAAATATCTACGCCGTGGGCTTTCCTTCAATAGTTATGCAGTCTATAGGCGCTGTTATGACGCTTGGTATCAACTGGATATTTACCGCAGCAGGTTCTACAGTTTCCGTTACGGTTTTCGGCATTTATTTCAAGCTTCAAAGCTTCGTTTTCATGCCCTGCTTCGGACTCAATCAGGGACTGATGCCGATTTTCGGCTACAATTACGGCGCGCGCAACAAAAAGCGCCTGTATTCGGCGCTCAAACGCGGCTTGATTATAGCGGTAATCATTATGGCTGCGGGCGTGATTCTGATGTGGCTTATCCCCGATAAGCTGATAAATATGTTCGGCGGAGGCGAGGAGCTGATGAAGGTCGGAGTCCCCGCGTTCAGGATCATAAGCCTGTGCTTTATTCCAGCCGCGGCGGGAATCGTATTCACGACGCTCTTTCAGGCGGTCGGCAAGGGAATAAGGAGCCTTCTGATTTCGTTTACGCGTCAGCTCATAGTCATTGTCCCCGCGGCATATCTGCTCTCGGTCACGCTCGGCGTTGATTATGTTTGGTACGCTTTCCCGATCGCCGAGGCGGTCGCCCTGACTATCGCGGTTCTTTTCTTCCTGAATCTGGTTCGCGGAGATTTCAAAAGACTAAAATAGTTTCACACCTCACCGCATATATTTTCGGTGAGGTGATTTTTTTGGAGGAAAACAAAAGCTCGATAACCTATGACGAAAACTGGCAAACCGCGGGAGTAAGCGAATATCCGAAAATCATTTCCGGGAACGAAGCGGAGCAGGAATACGATAAGCCACCGAAAGAGAAGCGTATAAGCGTACCGAAGCAGTATCTTGTGATCATTCAGCTCATCCTTTGCGCTCTGGTAGCGCTTTCGGCTTTCGGTCTTAAGCAGATCGGAGGAGAATGGTACAAGGGAGCGAGAGAGTGGTACTATAAGCAGCTCAATAATACTATCATAGCCGACGGAAGAACGGTTTTCGATCTTTCCTCCGTGATCTCCTCCTCGACCCGGGATGAAGCTTAGAATCCTCAATACCGAAATAGAGCTTTCCTATACTCTATTATGCCTTGCCGCCGTCGCGGTAATACTTAATATCGCGGGTGATTTTCTGTTCTGCGTAATCGCTGTCATCATTCATGAGTCAGGTCATCTGCTCGCGATGCTGCGGTACGGATATTTCCCTGACAGAATTAAAATAGCGCCGTTTGAAATACTTATCTCCGACCCTCTCAGAGAGCGCAGAAGCGACCGGGAAAACTTTTTTATTATTTTTTTCGGGCCTTTTTCAAATTTTATTTGTGTTATTCCGTTTTATCTGTTATACTTATTGGGAGGCACAGCTTTTTGCTTCTTTCGCGCAGGATAGGTCGAGAGAGAGCCGGCGGTGCGGTGAATATGATAACGCTTGCGACGATCTTTCCGCTTGCCGCCCTGGGCTTTATTGTGCTGTTTCAATCAAAAGGTAATTTTTCGCTGCTGTTCGTGTGCTTTTATCTGGTTCTTTCACTTTTGAAGCGCGACGGCGGATATGACTGACGGAGGTCAAAATGGTAAGCAAGGAAGTTGAAAGATTGCTTCTGAAGGTTCAGAAGCCCGGCAGATATGTCGGGGGAGAGCTCAACGAGGTTATAAAGGATAAGAAGAAAGTGGATGTGCGCTTTGCCTTCTGCTTTCCCGATACCTACGAGGTTGGGATGTCGCATCTGGGCATGAAAATTCTCTACAGCCTGTTTAACAGCTACGATCATATCTGGTGCGAGCGGGTTTTCGCTCCCTGGACGGATATGGAGGAGCTTATGCGCAGCCATAATATCCCTCTCTACGCTCTTGAAAGCGGCGACCCGGTCTCGGATTTTGATTTCATCGGCTTTACGCTTCAATATGAGCTGAGCTTTACAAATATGCTTAATATGCTCAAACTATCAAACGTTCCTATCAAAGCCCGCGACCGCCGCGAGCTGAAAAATATAGTCGTGGCGGGAGGTCCGTGCGCCTGCAATCCAGAACCCATTTCCGATTTTGTGGATATCTTCTTTATCGGAGAGGGAGAAGAGGTAGACCTCGAGGTAATGGAAATATTCCGCGAGTGCCGCGCTCAGGGAGGGGACAAGGATGAATTTCTGAGGCGCTGCTCCAAGGTCGAGGGCGTCTACGTCCCCGCGCTTTATGAGGTCGGGTACAACGACGACGGCACGATCTCCTCCTTCAAGCCAAAGGACGGTGCTCCGGCAGTCATACATAAGAGAATAATGAAGGATATGGACAAGTCCTTCTATCCCGATAATTTCGTAGTTCCACTGGTCGAGATCGTCCATGACCGCGCGGTGCAGGAGATATTCCGAGGCTGTATCCGAGGCTGCCGCTTTTGTCAGGCGGGCTTTATTTACCGACCTGTCCGCGAGAAATCTCCCGAGGTCATCAACTCCCAGTGCCGCGCGCTTTGCCGGAATACAGGCTACGACGAGGTTTCGCTTTCCTCGCTCAGCTCGAGCGATTACAGCCAAATCGTTCCTCTGCTCGACAAGCTCACAAGCTGGTGCGGGGAAGAGAGGGTAAGCATCTCGCTGCCCTCGCTACGAGTCGACGGCTTTACCGACGAGATAATGAACAAGATCAAAACCGTGCGCAAAAGCGGTCTGACCTTTGCTCCCGAGGCTGGCAGTCAACGGATGCGCGACGTCATCAATAAAAACGTTCAGTTTGACGAGCTGATGAATACCTGCGCGACCGCCTTTGCCGGCGGATGGTCAACGGTAAAGCTTTATTTTATGATCGGACTGCCGACGGAAACCGAGGAGGATGTTGTCGCGATAGCTCAGCTCGGACAAGCCGTCGTCGATACCTACTACAAAACCGAGGGTCGTCCCAAGGGCAAGGCTGTCCGCGTCACTCTCTCGGCTTCCTCCTTTGTTCCCAAGCCCTTTACGCCCTTCCAGTGGGAGCCTCAGGATACAATCCCGGCTCTTCACGAGAAGCAGCAGCTTATCAAAGACAGCATCAAGAGCAAGAAGGTCTATTTCTCAAAGATAACCTACAATTATCACGACGCGGATACAAGCTATCTCGAAGCGGTTTTCGCAAGAGGCGACCGCAAGCTCAACAAGGTGATGGAGCTTGCCTGTGAGCGCGGCTTCCATTTCGACGGCTGGAACGACTGCTTCGACCTAGGGAAATGGCTCGAGCTGTTTGAGGAGTGCGGTATCGATCCCGCCTTCTACGCAAATCGCCGCAGGAGCTTTGACGAGATACTCCCGTGGGATCATATCGACTACGGCGTTTCAAAAAGCTTTTTGATAAACGAATGCAAAAGGGCTTATGAAAATAAAACCACGCTCAACTGCAGGCAAAAATGCAGCGGCTGCGGCGCGGCAAAATACGGAGGAGGTGTTTGCTTTGAAAAGCGTCAGGATATGGTTTAAGAAGGATTTCGAGTGCCGTTATATCTCTCATCTCGATCTTAACCGCGCGATGCTGCGCGCTCTCCACAAAAGCAAGCTCCCGATCTGGCACACCGAGGGCTTCAACCCCCATCCGTTCGCTACCTTTCCGCTGCCGCTTTCTCTGGGCTTCAGGGGAATAAACGAATGCATGGACGTCAAGCTCGAGGATGATAATTATTCTTTTGAAGAAATAATCCGCAGGCTCAACGCCTGCCTTCCGCGCGGCATCCAAACCTTTGCCGTCACGGAACCTAAAATGAAAGCGGGTAAGGTTGCCTTTGCCTCATTCACGATCAGAATCAGCGAGCCTAAAACCCCATCGTCAAAAATCTGCGACGATTTGAAAACGCTTTTTGATCTGCCTTCGATCGAGATCGAAAAGAAGTCGAAAAAGGGCATGAAAACCGTCGATATCAAGCAGGGAGTCAAATCGGTACAAATAAAGGAAATGCTCGACTGCGCGCTTCTGGAGCTTGTCCTTTCGGCGGGAAGCAGCGACAACCTCAATCCCAACCTCATTATTTCCGCTCTTGAGAGGGCGACCGGAAAAGAATATGATGTCGATATCACCAGAAATGACTTGTATAATTCCGATATGGAATTATTCAGATAGGAGAAGCCATGTTTGAGTTTACGATCAAGGAAAACGAACTCCTCGCGATAAACAAGGCGATATACCAGAATCTCTACTGCTTTTTCCGCCTGAACGAAAGCAATATGCAGTACGCGGCTTTCTCCTGCCTCGAGAGCGCGGTATACGCCATGAGGCTTTATTATGTTCTTTCGCTCAATCCCGTATATATGCACGACTATATTACAAAGTCCGATTTTTCGCTTGAGGACTGCGAGATAAAGCTCGCGGAAAACGAAAAGGAAAAGGCGGGAAAGGAGGAAGAATTTTCCATAAAGGAATTTTACAACGGGCTGCACCAGCTCAACACCTTTGCTTTAAAAAATTCCTCGATTTCCACCCAGCTCGTTGACAACAATATCTATCTGGGGCTTACCTGCGGCAATCGCCTCAGCGACGAGCTCCAAAACGAGGTGAGAAAAAACCTTATAGGCGCCTATCTTTCGCTGTACAAGCACACCAGACTGTTTTTTAACGGAGGTCTTGACAAGGAGCTTGAGGAGCTTGAGGCTGACCTTTATGCCAAATTTGCCGAATACGTAAAAAGATACTGATAAATGAAGCACGGCAAAAAGTTTCACACAGCTTTGCTTCTCTCTTCAAAAATCTGTCACAAAGAAGGAATAATATATAACCAAGATAAAAAACGCCGTCGGGCTCACCCTCATGTATAACGAACCGAGCCGATAACGGCAGCCGGGTTAAAAAGAGGGACAAAAGATTTCCCTTAAACTTAAAATGCCCTCTCGAAAGCCTGCTGAGAAAAACAATTTGATCATTCCTTCTTTTTCATAGATGTTCCTTTCTTTTTTAAATGAAAACCGCCGAGAGGCGGTTTTTGTTTTGGTGCGCCCGACGGCGCACGTTTCTAAAGGGTGAAAGTCCCGAATCCGCCCGACAGCGGGAAGGATATAGCCGAACACCAAGGGTGTCCGCC
>CACYIC010000045.1 GCA_902774325.1 uncultured Ruminococcus sp. | reverse complement strand
CGGCGACATGCTCACCGTGTCACCGACGCTGTAAGAGCCTGTCTCGATGTAGCCGCTCTCAAAATTCGCATCGACCCTGCCGTTCGCCGTGATCAGCTCAACCTCCGCCGCGTCCGCCTTCAAATCAATAGCATCCTCAAGATCCGACATATCGTCAGCGTATGTTTCTGTTACAAACGTATTAAAGCCGGTTTTCGAGGCAAAACCCGAATCCGCCTCCGTCTTGGTGTAGACATCCGCCGCGTCCGCCTTGAGTGCCAGCGCGGCGGTGATCTGATTGATCTGTTGCCTGATCGTGATTCCCGACAGGTCGACGCTTACGCCATCGTTAACAACCGCCGAATCCACATGGCACATAATCGTGTGAGTGTGGAAGGTCTCGCCGTTTTCGATAATTCTCACGTCGATCAGCATGATCCCGCTGAGCTGCGTCATCTGCTCGGTCACGGGGATATGGATCTTGTTATCCGAAATACTGCCCGAGAGATCTTCGGCGACAAGAATGTTTCTAACACTTGCGTCGTATTTAACTGTCGCTCCCGTGAGCGCCAGCTCCCGTGAATTTTCGGTCAGCTTTATCACAAGCTCGGCACTGCCGACGTCGTTCTGATGTAAATGAAATATATCATTCGGCGACGCGCTGCCGACGTCTATCGTCAGCTTTTTTAAGAATTTCATTTAACATACCGCTCCTTGTTTAAAAATAAATCCGCTATGGTGGTCTTTTTTTCGCCCACAGTTATCTCCTCCCAACGCTCGAGCAGCGAGTTGTAGATCACCTTGATCACTTTTGCGGTCGTTACGCTGCCGAAGGGAGTCAGAACTACGGTGACGTTATCGCAGAGTCCGATGTTTGCCATCCTATCAAGCTCGACTCTCAGGGTGACGTCGATCGAAACGCGGCGTTTTCCCAACCCGTTATAGACGGCATAATCTGCAGCATAGCTCTGCATTGCCGCCCTCGTTTCGGCGTAACGCGCTCCCTGGGTCCCGACAGTGTATGCCTCGAGAAAATCGGTACAGTCGAGCGGGAACACCCTTCGTCTGATGTTCGCCTCGTGGTTGGCGATCTCCACCGGAGCCGCGAAAAAATGTATCTTGTGAGATTCGTGGGACTCGTTGATATAAGTAACGTAGCCGTATGGCAGAATATGCGTATAGGCGCTGTCGCAGTTTTCCGATTGCGACGCGTCCGAAATATTCGAGCCGTATCGGAGCTGAAAGCCGGTATCACGACCGCGGATCTGATTGAAATATATATCACGGTTATCGTAATGAAGCTCTCCGCCCCAAACGTCAACAAAGCTGCCCTGCTTTCCGGCGAGAATGTTTCCGAGAGATTCGGGCGTTGTCAGACCGAGCGAAAAACTTTTTTCGGTTGTGATCGTCGAATGAAAATTAAAGTAATCCGGCAAGGTGATGTAATCGGAATGAAGGATGTTCCATATCTCCTCGGGATCACCGTACTCGGTGACCGCCGTATCCTCGGCGGCGTCCATTCCGTTCGTGAAATATTGAAAGCAAAAATCCTTGATATGCTTACCCTCGACAACGATCCTACCATCGAGCGTTCGCTCGGTTTTTTCGATTTCAAAGCACTGGGGAGGATCAAATGGGTTTGCTTTGACCTCCAGGATCCTCAGCGATAGAAGCGCCGAAGCGCAAGTGTCGTTGACCGTAGTTTCCAGCTCGAGGATATAGGTGCCTTCACGCTCCTCGGTAACTAGACATTTAGTGCAGCGATCGAGCGTGCCGAGGAAGGTCTCGGGACCTTGATTTCCGTATTTTTGATATAAGCGCGGCAACATCCTTACAGCTCCCTCCAACGCGGCGCGACTCCGGTTTCTGTGATATTCGCGCCGGACGCCGCGATAGTGGATTCTCCCGTCGGCAGAACCGGAAAGCTCATATCAATGAATCTCAGGATCTCGCCGCCGGCACTCCTGACGAACGCCTGCTCACGCTCGCTGTCGATCTCCAGGATATCGTGAGTTGAATCGCAGTTTATTAGCTTATTGCTTAAAACGGCGACGCCGTTAACGGTTAGCGTCGCCCTTACTGTTCCGCCCGAAGGATTCAGCTTGAAAACAAATCTGGGCTTGGCATTTGTGGGCAGCGGATTGATAAGCGTCACGCTGCCGCTGAATACCGTGAGCTCAAGTCCCGTTTTTAAATACCAATAGGGCAAGCGCGAAAACTCGAGCGTGGCGCGTCTGAGCGTGCGCAGAGAACTAATCACGGACGGAAAATTAGTCAGGACAGCTTTTGTTACAAAGCCCTCTCTGCTGTTTTCCTCAAAATCGCGGTAACCGTAAAGGTAAGCGAAACGCCGGATAAGCTGCTCCGCCTTCTCGCTCGCTCTTGCGCCGTTTTTGGCGACGAGCCCTATCTCGCGCGAAAAAACAACGTTTTTATAGCAGCCGTTGTCTACGCAGTCGCTGCCGTCGTGTCCGGGGATCTCGACGAGGGAGAAATCGCGCTGCGCGATCTCCCTGTCGGGAACCGAGGCGACAACAGCAAGCCCGTCCTCCGAAAGCCATTTTTCGCCGAATTTAAAATCATAAATCATCCGTATGCACCTCCTGCCGCCATGACGTCGCGCACGAAGATGTCCGAAACCTTGTGAGCAACCCGCTCAATATCGATATCGTTGTTCAGAGTCACACCGCCAAAGGAGAAGCTGACATTATATACATTTCCTCCCCCGCGAACCGCCGATGCGGAGGGCTCCGTGACTTTCGCGCTGATTTCAGTGTCAAAATTCACAGGTACAGCGTCTTTCATCTCGTCGGCAACCTTTATCATCTCGTCCTTAAAACCATCACCGAGTCCCAGAGCCAGATTCTTACCGATCTGATTCTTAAAGACCGTCGACGGCGAGTGAATACCAAGCAGGTTTTTGATTTTGGTAATCACGTCGCCGAAAAAGCCGGAAACCTGATTCCAGAGCCAGTCGCCCATGCCTTTTATTCCTTCCCACAATCCCTCGACGATTTTCTTGCCTACTTCTACGATTCGATATCCATTATCGAGCAGGCTTGAGGCGATTTTCTTAATTATTTCAGGGACTTTAAGTATCAGCTTTGAAAGGATCTCCGGCAGTGCTTGAACGAGAGTCGAGACAATAGAAATTGCTGCAGTAACGAGCTGCGGAGCGGATTCAATCAACGCCGTGCTCAGATCTGGGATTATTGTTATCAATATATCAGTAACTAAATCGACAATACTTATCAACAGATCAGGCAGAGCGGTTGTTATGCCCTGAATTAACGCTAAAATCCCCTCTAATAAAACAGGGAGGGTCTCCTTAATCGACCCCACCAATTCATTCAGCAACGCGGGCAAAACCTCGCCAAACAGCGTGTTTACCAACGTCGGGAGATTTTCGCCGAGAGATTTAAGCAGGCTTGCAACTCCTTTTGTAATAGGAGTTGCGTTTGATATAATTAGTGAAGCGATATTTTTTATAATTCGCGGTATTGCCTTAACAAGCGCAGGCATTGCGGCGCTCAGTTTGGAAAAGACGGTTTCTATCAAACTTGAAATCGTTTTACTAAGCTTGTCGATTTGCGCGGAGTCTGACAAAAAGCTCAACGCCGTCGAAAACAGTTTACCGAACAGCGAAAGCCCTGCCTCGGCAATTTTCGGAGCGGTTTCACCGACCGCAGAGAGAAGCGTCGGAAACAGAGAAGCCGCCGCGTCGGAAATTCCCGTCACAAGACTTTCAACAATTGTCGGAGCAGCCTCGACGATCGCCGAACTCACACTTTTTATAAACTCTGTTGCTTTCGGTATCAGACTTTTGACGTTGTCGACAATGCCCGAAACGCCGCTTTTTATCTTGTTGCCGCTGCCTTCGACGCCTGCGATAAGATCGGAAAATCCGTCCATAAGAGTTGTGAGGGACGGGAGGAGAGTGCCGAGCAAATTATTCTTTAATCCGTTTGACGCCCCCTCAAGCTTTGTGAGGCTGTCGCTAAACGCTGCGGAAGCGGAAACGGCTTCATCGCTCATAATCATCCCGTACTTTTCCGCCTCGTCCATCAGCTCCTTTATACCCTCTGAGCCTGAGTTGAGAAGCGGCGCAAGCTCGGTGTAGCTTCTGCCGAAAATAGTATTAGCATAGGAATTGCGCTCGGTTTCGTCCTTGAGGTTCGCAAGCGCATCAATCGTCTCAAGCAAAGCCGTTTCTGTGCTCTTTACCGAACCGTCGGCGTTTTTCAGATTCACGCCGAGTTTTTCAAAGGTCGTGCCCGCACCCTCAACGCCGTTTTGAACGTTTGCGAGCTCTTTTGAAATGTTGATAGTGCCGCGCTTGAAGTCCTCGATATCGGCACCGCTGCGCTCCATAGCGTAGGAAAGCTTTTGATAGTTCTCGGCTGAGAGTCCGAGCTTTTGAGACTGCTTATCAATCTCGTCGCCGCTCTCGGCTACGCTTTGCGATAAATCCCAAATTTTCTTACCTGCGGTAACGGTGGCGGCGCCGATCGCGGCGGTGGTCGTCGCAAGCATGGTCCCGACCGTCTTTAAGGTATTGCCCAGGGCTTGAAAACGGTTTTTCGCGTTCTCGCCCTTCTCGGCTGCCTTCTCGGTTTCGCTGCCCGCTTTTCTAAGCTCGTCCCCGAGCTTGTCGCCCTGCTCGGCGGCGCCCTTTTCGGCGTCCTTTAGTCTGTCGAGCTCCCCGGTATTTTCCTTGAGCTCATGCTCAAAGCCGTTGAGTGTTGCTTTCGCGTTGTTGAGCTGGATCTGCCAATTCTTAGTACGCTTATCGTTTTCTCCGAAGCTCTCCGAGGCGTTTTCCAGCGCAGCCTCAAGAACCTTTATCTTTTCTCTCTGCGCCTCAATGGACTTATTGAGCGTCTTGCTGCGCGCCGTCAGTGCTTCCTCCGATTTGTCGTTTTTATCGAACTGCGATTGCACCAGCTTCATCTCGGAGCCGAGCACCTTAAAGGTGCGGTTGATATCCGCGAGAGAGGACTTGAATTCCTTCTCACCCTCTACGCCTAGTTTAAAGCCGAATTTTTCGGACATTTCTTCACCACCTTAGATACCGACGGGAATGATTTCATCGATCGTATGCTCGCGCTTAGGCATCGCGCTGTCTCTGTACTGTCTGTCGCATTCCCACAGGTCGAGCAGCAGCCCGTATCTCATCAGCCAGAATTCGTCCTGACTGAGGTGCAGACGCGCGAGTCCGAAGTAAAGAAGTCGGGTGAACAACTCTTCGTTGCTTACCCGACCTCCGCGTTTTTTTCGTCGCCCTCTTTTGAGTCGTCCTCGCTCTCAACGGAACGCGAGACACCTTTCTTCAGTGCCTCGCCGATCGATTCCGAAAAGATCCCGAGCTCGCCCGGACTCGCCAGAAGCTCGATAGTTTCCGCGCTCAGAAGCTCCTTCTTTTCCTCTTCTCCCGCCTTGAGATTGTTTATTGTGATCGTCTGATTGGCGAGAAGCGCGGTGATCCATGAGATCTCTGTGAGCTGATCGTCAAAATTGCTTTTTGAAAGGCGCTCCCCGAGCTTCTCAAGGCTTCCGTAGCGCTTTATGAGTTCATGCGAAGCTCTGGTTGAAAGAAACAGATCATACTCCTCACCGCCGAGAAGGATCTTTGAAGAGCGCTCGTTATTCATGGTTTTGTTCACGATGTTGCACCTCATCAAATGTTACCGCCGTTTCCGCCGCCCGCGGTAAAGCTCGGCTCATAGACGGAAGAGAACCAACCCGTGAGCGTGGACGCCGATACGCCGGAATCGCCCTCGGTAATCTCCGCTTTCCACGGATGGTCGTCGCCTGAAAGCTTGTTCCTGCGAGTGAACTCGCCCTCGACCGTCGGAGTCGAAAAATTAATACCGCTGCCCTTGGTCTGCAACGACGTATTCGGAATGCCGAACTTCACACGGTAGAGCCAGAAATAACGATACTTGCCGTTTGACTTGCGCGCGCGAAAACCGACAGCCACGTAGGGCGCGACATCCTCCGCGGAGGAAACCAGGGCGCCGTTGTTATCGACGCGAGCTCCGAGAATAGCTGCAGCCGCCGTCGGGATCAGATCAACAAGATTCATGGAGAGCTTGCCCTTCAGAAATTCTTTAACCGACTCCGCCACACCGTCGTCACCGAAAAGCTCGCCCTCTCTCATTTCGACTGATATCTCAGCAGATATGCCTTTAGAGAGCTGAACCGGCGTTCCGTAGGTTTCGTTTCCGCTTGAGTCCTCGGTTATCGGCGCGTAATAGATTTTATCAAGACCGATTGTCGCCATTTTTATACCTCCGTTAAATTGTAAGTTTTTTCCACATCAATGGTGTAGTGATAGTAGCCCGTATCGGGCTCAAAATTGACAAACCGCCTTTGCGTTATCGTGAAATCCGCTTCCCAAAAGGCGGTCAAAAGCTGATTTTTGATTGTTTTGTAATTCGATTTTGTATAGACCGAGATCCGCGCCTCGTGAATGTCCATCTCCGGATTATCGTCACAGAAAAGCGCGTATTCCTCCGTCATCGGCGTTATAACGATGTATTCATCGGGCGCCTTACTCTTGAAAATGCCCGTTTCCACAGGGAGTCCCAGCTCCGTGACGATCCCGGTCAGCTCTGAAAGAAGGCTCACAGCTTTTCCATCTCCTTTTCGAGAGTGCTTATAACAGCCGCCTTACAAGCGTTCCTTGAGGCTTTTATCGCGGGCTTTAAAAACGGCTTCGGCGGCTGTCCGTGCTTGCCGTTCTCAAGGACGGAAGCGAGCATTGAATTGCTGCCTCCGCCGCTTCTCGGTTCGCTAAACCCAATTTTTACATTCGCATTGCCCTCGCTGTCGATTCTCACCGGAGATACTCCGAGAGCTTTCTCCAGCTCGCCCGTCGATCGGCTTTTCCCGTTGTGAGATCTCAAATTACTGCCGATCGAGTCGTGGAGTGAGCGCTGAACATAAGGAAGCGTCGCCTTAGCGCCGGCTGTCAGTGCTTTTCCGACGACCTCGTCGGTTCTGCTGCCCAGCCTTGAAATTTTTCTGATAAGCTCGTCGGGGAGCTTGACCTGACATTTAGCCATTGACGCCCTCACACCTTTCCGCGAGGATCTCGAGGTACATTCCGCGCCCCTTCACATCCTCGACCGATAGAATTTTATATTTCCGTTCGCCGCAGACCAAAAAGCAGTCCGGCGTGACCTCGAGTTCCGGGATGACCCGCAGACGAAAAAGGTCGGTCGCGCTTGAAAACGCCGCCAGATTGACCCAGCGCACCGAGCCGTGACGCTCCTCGTGATAGGCGCGTACGGCGGCTAACTGCGTGCCCGACTCTGCCTTGAAGCCCTCGCTGTCAGCGGAGTAGTCCGGGCGCATAAGCCTTATGGGAGTCGTCATCTTACCGAAGCCCATCCTCTACACCTTCCATTCCCTGTCCAGACGCAGGAGATCGTTGACCGCCGTCATCGCCGCGCCACCCGCCTGCACGCTGTCGCCGAAAAAGCCGCCCGTCGAACCGTCGCGGCTCTCATACCAGTGAGAGGCGAGCATTATGACCGCCTGCTCTGTGGTTTTTGACGCGCTGTGCTCGTCGTAATAGCCTTGCTCGAGGTGCTGAAAGCTCTCAGCATAATCGACGGCGGCGGAAATCAGATTTGAAATAAGCTCGTCGTCGTATAAGTGCTCGACAATCAGATTTGCCTTAACCTTTTGAAGCAATTCATTCTCATTCATTCCGCCGCCTCCTAAAATCAAGACGCTTTGGTCTTAAGAACCTTGATCGCAGTGGAAGCGAGAACGCCCTTACCGTCGGAGCGCTGATCTCCCCTGAAGCCTATCTGACCGGTCGCGGCGTAAAGCTCGTTGAGCGCCTTGAAGTTAAAGCCCTGACGATCGGCAATCTTATAGCCCTCTTCAAAATCTCCGAAGGCAACGACCGCCTTGTTTGCGGCAAGCTCGGGTATATACGCCGAGGTATAAACAGGCTTTCCGAGAATTGTGGACGGAGCATCCGACAGCCCGGGAGACCAGAGATATTCGCCGGTTCCGCTGAGCTTGAGCTTGCGGATCGCCTTAACCGTGCTGCTGTTCATCGCCCATTTTGAAGTGTTTCTGTATTCCTCCGGAACCGAGAAGTACAGGTCGATGAGCTCATCTGCCGTGATCGCTGCGGTCGCGGCAGATGTTACGCCCACGCCGGCGGCGGTGAGCACGCCCTGCGGCTGATTGGTGCCGGTTCCTGTCCAGAAGTAGCCCGCCTGAGCCTTGCCGACAGCTCTTCCGAAGCTCTTTGAAAGATGCGCCTGAATGTCAAAGACAGAATCATTGATAAGCTCGTCGCTTACCTTACATATCCTGCCAAACTTATAGGCGTGAAACACTACCTGACCGAAAGAGTCGTCGGTGTCGCCATAGCTTCCTTCCTCGGCAATCAGAGCCGCGGCTCCCTCGCTCGCCACGTAGGGAATGTTCTTCTCGAGCGAGCCGAAAACAAGACGGCCCGCGAGAGAAAAGATCGGATCGACCTTGTCTCGAGCTTCAAAGAGCTTGCGCTCAAACTCGACAGGCACAAGATAGCCACCCTCGCTCGCGGTGCTCTCCTGAAGCGCGTTGCCGGGAGTGCGTGTTCTGATGTAGTTGAGAAAAGCCGTCTTGTAATCGTCGCTCTCTCTGCCTGCTTTTCTCGTTCCGCCGATTTTGCCGAAAAGCGGAGAGCTTACGGGTTCGCCGAGCTGCTTTTCTCTCTCGGCGGCAGCCTCTGCGCGCTCGATCGCTTTATCGTAGTCCTGCATCTCCGCTTCCATGTTTTCATAGGTAGCGGTATCGTCGGCATTTAAAGTGCCGTTTTTCTGCTCGTGAGTATTGAGAAAGTTCTTCATTCTTTCCCAGTGCTCCGCTCTTTTCTGTCTGAGTTCATTGATCGTCATTTTTTTACCTCCTATATTTCGAGTAGCTTTTTATAAAGAGCGCTTCTCAGGTCGCTGACCCTCGCGCCCTCTTTACGATTGAAATTTTTGACCTTATTAGTCAAATTGTGTTCGACGGTACCCGCCGAAAAAGCGTAAGCCTCGATCTGAGCGTCGGTCGTCATGCCGTCCGCAAAGCCCAGCTCAACAGCTTTTTTCGCGTTCATCCAGGTCTCCGCTTCCATCATGCGCGAAAGCTTCGCCCTGGACAACCCGGTCTTGAGCTCATAAGCGTTGATAATGCTCTCCTTGAATTCGTTGAGCAACTCGATTGCCTTCTGCATTTCGTTGTGGTTGCCCCAAGCGCCTGTCTCGGGATTGTGGATCATCATCATGGCGGTAGGAGCCATGAGAACGCTGTCGCCCGCCATCGCCACAACAGACGCGGCGGACGCCGCCATGCCGTCTATCTTGACGCTCACCTTGCCCGGATACTCCTTGAGCATGGTGTAGATTTGGCTCGCCGCTATGCAGTCGCCGCCGGGAGAATTGATCCAGACGGTGATATCGCCGTCGCTGCTGTTAAGCTCCCGCTTGAAATTCTTCGGCGTGACGTCGTCGTCGAACCAGGTTTCCTCGGCAATCACGCCGTCCAACTCAAGCACGCGCTCCTCGCCGCCGTCGTTTTTTGCGTTGATCTTCCAGTTCCAGAATTTATTCATCAGACTTTCCTCCTTCCCCGTTTTTTTTCGCGTAAGCGCCCGCCTGCGAGAGCGGGAGCATATTGCCGTTGATAAGATAAATATCGCCGCCCTGACCCTCGGGAAGCTTGTCGAGGTTTTCAAGCTCGCGGATATCATCCGCGCTCATCCAGCCGTTTTGTCTCGCTGTCGCGTAACCGTTCATGCGGCTCGCGTAGTCGCCGCGCAGAAGTCCGTCAACGTTGAATTTCCAGAAATACCGTTTTTTCTTGTTTTCGGGCAGCAGATCGCGGTGCATGCTCTGCTCCCAGCGAACAAGCCAGGAGTTGAGCGTGTACATCACGAACTCAAGCGACATTTGCTCGATATTTGAAAAGCTCGATTTTTCAAGATCGCCGATCATGTGCGGGGCTATTCTGAATATCCTCGCGATCTCATTTGTCTGAAATTTCCTTGTTTCCAAAAACTGAGCTTGATCGGGCGGGATCGTTATAGCGTGATACTTCATGCCCTCCTCGAGCACGGCGGTCTTGTTGGAATTTGAGGAACCGCCGAAAGCGGCTTGCCACGACTGCCGCAGCTTTTCGGAATTTTTAATCGTGCCCGGGTGCTCGATAACTCCTCCTGGCTGTGCGCCGTTGGCAAAGAATTTTGCCCCAAACTCCTCGGTCGCCATCGCCAGTCCGAGCGCGTTCTTTGCCATCGCGATAGGCGAAAAACCGACAAGCCCGTTAAAGCCAAGGCCGGGAAGGTGCCAGACGTCGTCGCGGGTGAGCGGGACGGTTTTCCAGCCTCCCTGCGCGTCGTCATCGCAGTAGGTGTAGTAGTACCTGATCTTCTTGTCCGCGCCGCGCTCAACTCTCATTCTGTCAGACATCAGCGGGTAGAGCGCTGTCAGCTCGCCCCTGCCGTTGTGGATCTTCTGGGCGTAGGCGTTGCCAGTCAGCAGCAGGTGCGTCATCATCGTCTCGCGAAAAGAAAATGACGTCATCTCGGGATTCGGCTCCTCGTACATCAGACGATAGAGCGGATCGTCGACCGCTTTTTCCTTTCCCCCGCCGTCGGTATAGCGGTAGAGGTGAAGCGGAAGCCCCGCCACAGCCTCGGCGAGGATGCGCACGCAGGCATATACCGCCGTAAGCTGCATCGCCGTCTGCTCGTTAACAACGGTCCCCGCTGATGATCGGCCTAAAAAAAACGGCATACCGCCGCTCATATTGCGGGGCTTGTCCCGCGATCTGAATTTTGAAAGTAAACCCATAGCAATTTCCTCCTATATAACAAAAAGCCCCCGTTCGTCATAAACAGAAGCTCCGTTGTTATTGCCGTTGCGAATAGCACGGTCGAGCGCCATTATCATGGCAACCGCGCCGTCTATCTTTTCGGTTGATTTTTCTTTGTCAGGCTTTATATTCCCGGCGGAGTCGGTTCGGACGAAAATGTTGTCCATC
The DNA here is from genome assembly GCA_902774325.1 of uncultured Ruminococcus sp. Lineage (GTDB taxonomy): Bacteria > Bacillota > Clostridia > Oscillospirales > Acutalibacteraceae > Ruminococcoides. Next base: position 6,174 of record CACYIC010000045.1, on the reverse strand, counting down.
ATCCAGCGCAGTACGGGATGACCTCCATGGGCGAGCCTGCGCTCGAGCACCAGCTTCATCAGCTCCTTGGTTGGTGGAGACATATCCTTGAACCCCTGACCGAAGGGAACCACACTAAAGCCCATGCCCTCAAGGTTCTGAACCATCTGGACCGCGCCCCAGCGGTCGAAGGCGATCTCTCGGATGTTGAAGCGCTTTCCCAGCTCCTCGATGTATTGCTCGATATACGCATAGTGGATCACATTGCCCTCAGTCGTTTCGAGGAAGCCCTGACGCTCCCACACATCGTAGGGCACGTGATCGCGCCGGACGCGAGCGCGCATATTTTCCTCCGGGATCCAGAAGTGCGGGATGACGATGTATTCTTCGTCCTCGCTCCTCGGCGGAAACACCAGAACGAACGCTGTGATATCGGTCGAGGATGAGAGGTCGAGCCCGCCGTAGCAGGGGCGCCCTTCAAGCTCCTTTTCGTCAAATTTAAAGGAGCAGGCGTCCCACTTGTTCATAGGCATCCACCTGACCGACTGTTTGACCCACTGATTGAGCCTGAGCTGACGGAAGGCGTTTTCTTCGCCGGGATTCTGCTTCGCGGATTCGCACGCCGCCTCGACCTTACTTATGTCGACGGTGACGCCCAGCGAGGGATTTGCGAGCTTCCACACCTCAGGATCCGTCCAGTCGGCGTCCTCGGGAGCGCCGAAGATCACCGGGTAGAAGGTCGGGTCGTGCTTCCTGCCCTCTATGATGTCGAGCGCCTTTTGATGCGTCTCATAGCAAATGGAATGCGTGTCGTTGCCCGCTGTCGTGATCAAAAAGAAAAGCGGCTGCGTCCTCGCGTCGCCGCTGCCCTTTGTCATAACGTCGTACAGATCTCTGTTTGGCTGGGTGTGCAGCTCGTCAAACACAACCGAAGAAATGTTGAAGCCGTGTTTGCCGCCGACCTCAGCCGAAAGCACCTGATATTTTGAATTGGTCGGAAGATAGGTCATCAGCTTGTTGGCTTTGCGGATCTCGATATGCTTCGAGAGCGCCGGGGAGAGCTCGACCATGTCCTTGGCAACGTCAAAGACTATGCTCGCCTGCTGCCTGTCAGCCGCACAGCCGTAGACCTCAGCCCGCTGCTCACCGTCCGCGCAAAGCTGCTTGAGCGCGACCGCCGCAGCAAGCTCCGATTTTCCCATCTTTTTAGGAATCTCTATGTACACGGTCGAGAACTGCCGCGTTCCGTCGGGCTTCACCACACCGTAGATATCTCTGATTATCTGTTCCTGCCACGGCAGAAGGAGGAACGGCTTTTTGAACCATTTGCCCTTGGTATGTTTTAAGTTCTGAATGAAATTGACCGCCTTGTCCGCTTTAGCCTCGTCGTAGCGGCTGTCCTCTGCCATGAATCGCGTCGGTTGATAATCAAGCACACTCTCACACTCCGTCCATGAGGCTTTCCATGTTGTCGATGTCTACCTGAGGTTTGACGCTGTCCTTGATGACTCCCCAGATCAGATACCAATAGTTCTGAGCCTGCTTTGAGTAGGTGTTCGCGATCTCCACAAGCGGTGATTTGCAGTCAGCCCCTGTCGTGGGATGAGCGGAGATGAAGCCGTTCTTTGTGATCTCGCCCTCGGTCTGCACCCAGCGGCTGTAGGCGACGGCGAAAAGCTCGATCAGCTCCTTCGGCAGGCGCTCAATAGCGCCGTTGTCATCGGCAAATTTTGAAATGCTGTAGTAGACGTCCTCGGTGCAGCCGATCCCGGAGCCGTCGCACAGCAGCGGATTGAATTTCGGATATTTCGATTTTTCTTCCTCGGTCAGAGCGTTTTCGGAAATGATTTTCCGCACTTCTTCGGGCTGAACCTTCTTCTTTCTGCCCGCGCCCGGGCGTGCACCGCCGCGTCTTGTACCGTCCTTTGCCATGAGATCACCTCCGTTTGATTCCGTTTGATTTCTGCAATATGTTTGATTTTGTTTGATTATTAATCAATCGTATAGGGATATATCCCCTTTGATTTCCTCATTTTCATACACAGAGCCCATGCGCGTTGTCCGCTTTGCTCACTCATGGAGATTTTGACCCCCCTACCCCTCGGCTGCCGATCTCGTTTTCGAGCTCGGTGTGACACGATTGACACAGCGACATCAGATTGCCGAAATCATGAGTCCCGCCCCACTTAACGGGCAGGATGTGATGGACCTCCTCGACCGGCACGAGCTTGCCGTCCTTCAGGCACCGCTCACACAGCGGGTGCGCCTTGGCATACTCGGCGCGTATTTTGCGCCATTTTCTGCCGTAGGTCTTGTTGACGTCTGCCGAACGCTCGGTGCTGTCGTAGCGCCGCCGCTCATGTATTCGGTGCTCGTCGCAGTACCGACCCTCACAGAGCCTGGGACAGCCGGGAAAAGAGCAGGGGCGAAGCGGTTTTCTGGGCATTTTTCACCTCAAAAAATAAAAAAATTTTTGTAAAAAGGCTTGACAAATACGTATTAGAGGCGTATAATATAAACATAGAGAGGGGGGAAAAACATGAAACGGGTTGACTTGATAACCATTTTGGAAAGAAACGGCTGGTGGTTAAAACGACGCGGAGCCAACCACGATATTTACACAAACGGTGTCGCCGTTGAACCGATACCAAGACACCGTGAAATCAACGAAAGATTAGCAAACGCAATCATCAAAAGGCAGGGGCTGAAATAAGCCCCAACGCCTTTGATTAGATATAAAGGAGGAAGCTCAAATGAAAAACTCTTATCCGGTCATCCTTGCTCCCGACGATTTCGGATTTTTGGTTTATATTCCGGATTTTGACGTCAACACTCAGGGAGAAAACATCACCGAAGCCATTGAAATGGCGCGCGACGCGATCGGCATTATGGGAATTGATTACGAGGACGATCAAAAGCCTCTCCCCGTTCCGAGTCAGCTTTGCGACATCACCGCGGATGAAAACTCGATCCTGACTTTGGTTGATGTTGATTTCACCGAATACAGGAGAAAAAACGAAACTCGCACAGTAAAGAAAAACTGTACGCTTCCAAGCTGGCTCTGCTATGAAGCCGAAAAAGCAAACATCAATTTTTCTCAGGTTTTGCAAGCTGCCTTAAAGCACGAACTGAAAATCGCCGAATAATTCTCAGCCGCTCTCTCTCGGGAGCGGCGTTTTTTTGCGCCGAAAAAGCCGCCCAAGCGGACGGCTCTTTCGGATCTTTTAGAAAGGAGAAACCTAAAATGAAAACGCTATGACCATTTCACTTATTCTCGAAAATTTCTATTGTAATTATATCACACCTAAGGCGGACAAACGGACAAGTTTACCATTGGTAGCGCTCGCACGCCTTTCTGATCGCCTCCGAGGTGTCGGGTCTGCCGTCGACCTTGCGGGCTATCCTGCGCCACGACCAGCCGAGTTTGAAGAACAGGTAGATGCAGTTTTCCTCGAACCTGTCGCGGCTGAGCAGATTGAGCGCCATGTCTCGCCTGAGCGTCAGCGCCTGGATATCTATTTTGATGTCGGTGATCCTCGCCACAGCCGAGCCGAGCCTGTCGCCCGCGCCCTCCGCCGGCGGCATACCGTCAAGCTTGGGCGAGCAACTGTACAGCTCGCCCTCAAGCCGTCCCAGCTCCGAGGAAAGCCGCCTGATCTCGCCGTTGATGTATCGCAGTTCTTTTACGGTGATACCGCATACCTCCCTTCGCCCCCGCCGCGCCGGGAGCGGTTATTTTTGCACGTAAGAAATTTTGAAATTGTATGTTTGTATGGATATTTATTTTACCGACCGCGCGGGATCAGTGTTTGCAACTATATGACCAATAGACCGCGTGTCCGCGTCCGCTTGAATGAGCACGGATTTCTTTTTCAAGTCCGAGCACAATATCAATAGCGTTTAGATCGTCATAAACTGTTTGCCGTTGCGGCATAAATCCGCAATAGTCCTCGGCTTTCTTCATGAGCTGTGGCACTGTGATAGGACGTCCGTCCTCGATGAAATACCGCGTAAACAGCGCGATCCTTTCTTTTGTAAAGTCCGTATTCATGATGGTCACCCCCAGTCAAGCGCCTGCCCGCAGTTGTAGCAGTATTCGTCAAAAAGCGCGGGAAATTCAGCTTTACAATGCGGGCACTCCCAGCCAGTTGTATAGTCTCCCGACTTCTTCGGCTTTCTCGGCACCTGCTTATTTAGCGCCGCGATCGCCAGCGCACACGCCTCCCGCACCTCCTCGGTGTTAACCGGAGCGGTCGTTATGCCCTTAAAGCGGTTGATGATTATAATAGCTTCTTTTTCATCCAATGCCCTCACGCTCCTTCAAGGCTTGCTCGGCTTGTTCCTTGGTTGAAAAGATTGTTTTGTTGATGTTATCGGGAGAAAGCACACACATTCCGCTGTCGCCCGGCTGTATAATCAGGTTAAGCAATTCAGTTACTCTTCCGTCAATAATTCCGTACATAATGCCATCGGCAGGCAGCTCCACGAAACGCGAGCGGTCTTTGAAAAGACTACAAGGAACAGGCGTATAACTCAAATGCTTCATCAGGTTTTCACACGCCTCAACGTGTAAGCACTCTTTACAAGTTGCCATCACTCCACCTCCTCGAGCATTACAAAAGCCCTGCCGTTTTCGTTCATTAGCATAACTCCCGTCTGACCGTCGCCTAAATCATTGAACTGAGCGACCTCCCACTCCTGCCCGTCGTAGAGCACCGTCTGACCGACAGTGTAGAGCTTCGCGGGCTTTTCAGGCTGCTCCTCGCCGTTTGCGCTGAGCAGCGCGAAGATCACCAGGCCGCACCCGCCGCCGAAGATCACGCCGATAATTAATCCGATAAAGAATTGCATTTTATTACTCCTTTCCCGTGTTTGTGAGGACGCGCTTTTCGAGTCCGCTGTCCTCGTTTCTGATCGTTTCTATGTATCTGCACGCGAGCCTGAGAGCCTGCTCCGGGTCGCGCGCCGTGTTGAGCTGCCGCAGGAGCCCGGTCGCTTTTATGCGCATTTTCAAAAGGCGCTTTGAAAACTTTAACTGTTCGTCGCGGCGCTCACAGTGACGGGTATAATCCTCGCGCAGCTCCTTCTGCTGAGCTATGCAGATATCATAGTCCAGCCCCTTATGCCGGTTGAGATAGCCGAGCCGCGCGAGCTTTGAAAAGTATGTATATTCCTCCGGCGGGAAGTCCGAATAGTCGAGCTGACCGTCGATCGCCATATCCTCAAGCCGCTCAAACTGCTGCCGATCACTGAAATTTATTCTCATGCTTCACCTCCGTGACGGGCTTTGACGGGTTTTTGCCGTTTTTTAAATACCTCTCTATATATTTATATATACCATATATTACCATTTATTTTTCTTACACGAAAGGTTTAAAAACCTCGAAAACCCGTCAAGAGTCGTCATTCTCCGATCCCGATTAAGGACAGCCGATTATAAAACCATCCCTGACTTGTATGGTATTTTGCGAAGCTCTTGGTCATTTCGATCCCGAATTTCGTATTGCTCATGCGGTACTCGTGGTTGTCGTCCGCCCATTGACAGTAGGCGGCATAGAGCTTTTTTGCCGAAACGCTGCCCTCCTCCACGCAGCAGTCCTCGACGAAGGCGGAGATCACGTCCATCTCCCGCCTGTACTCTCTGACGCTTTCGAGGACGGCAAGCGGCATTTTCAAGCCCTCCTTCTGCCAAAGCGCGCAGCCGTCAACGCACCACTTGAAGATGCCGCTCAGCTCGGCGCGGAGCTTATGCGGGAGGTTTTTGTCGATCTTCTCCTCCGGGATCATCACGGTGAAGGGGATCAGATGGATTCGCCGCCAGATGCCCGTATCGGTGCCGCGGATGATCGGCTTGTGGTTCGTCGCCATCCACAGCTTGAACTCCGGCTTGAACTCAAACTCCTCGCTGTAGAGCTTGCGCGCCGTCACGGTGTCGTCACCTGTGAGCTGCTTTAATAAGCCCTCGTTGAGCCTCACGCCCTCGTTTGGCTCGACCGAGGTGACGAGCCTCGCGCCCTTGAGCCGCGCGATGTCGCTGTTGATCGCATTGCCGGAGTTGTTCTTAACCATTATCGTCTCCGGCTGGATGTTAGCGGCGTAGTCGCCGAAAACATCGCGGATGACGTCAAGAAACGTGGATTTGCCGTTGCGCCCGGTTCCGTAGAGGAAGAAGGCGCACTGCTCGGCGGTGGAGCC
>CACYIC010000044.1 GCA_902774325.1 uncultured Ruminococcus sp. | reverse complement strand
TGTGAGAGGTCGGGGGATTTTTTTTTTTTTCAAATCCCCCTCCTACTCGATCGCGATAAGCTTTCGCGGCGGCGCAAAACACGCGAGCGGTTTTACGCGAATATGAAAAAAGGCGTGCAGCGAATTGCGAGGTATCGCCTAAAAAAAGCGAGAAAAAGAAAAAAGCACGCCGAAGCGTGCGATTTTCTGGCGCGCCGGAAGAGACTCGAACTCCCGACCTTCTGATTCGTAGTCAGACACTCTATCCAGCTGAGCTACCGGCGCATGGGCGGTTTTTTACCGCTTTAAGTATGATATCACATCGGGAACGAAAAAGCAAGGGTTTTTTTGAATTTTTTCAATATGAACGAATTTTTTTGATTGTAAAAAAGAATTATTATGCACCCGGGGAAAAAGGTTACAAACGATTGTATAATCTGTAGCAAATATTTCTTTGCGATAGTTTTATAATCGGTGGAATTACGGTTTGACATTTTTCTTTCTTTTTGGTAAAATAAGATTACAGTCGTGTAACAATGACAATCAAATCAGGAAAAGGGTGTTATTTTGAAATTCTGTTTGAGAAAATCCCTCGCGGCTATCGTCGCGGCGGTACTTGTTATCACAACGGTATTTACGGTATCGGTTACGGCAAGCGCGGCAACATATTCGCCGAGGCTCACCGCTCCCGACTATTCAAATAAATATTATTACAGCGATTCGAACCTCTTTTACGCAAACGGCTGGGGGATGCCCAACTGCACGGCTTACGCCTACGGCAGAGCCTACGAGATACTCGGCAAAAAGCCCAACCTGAGCAGATGGAGCGCTGAATATTGGTATGACGATAATATCGAGGCAGGCGCCTTTGACTACGGTCAGAATCCCCGTCTCGGCGCGATCGCCTGCTGGTACTATAACGGCGGCGGCGGTCACGTAGCGGTCGTCGAGAAGATCGAAAACGGCATCATCACATTTTCAAACTCCGCATGGGGCGGCGCTGAGTTCTATCTCACCACCGCGAGCGTGAACGACAGCAACGCGGGCGGCTCCTCATGGTGGAACTTCCAGGGATATATCTACATCCTCGACGGCGAAGATTACGTTACAGAGCCCGCCAAACCCCTCGAGCCCGGCGTTTATCAGACGGAGCTCAGCGGCGTTCTCAATATGAGAAGCGGCGCAGGCACGGATTACAGCGTAGTAACCACGATCGGTACGGGCGTACAGCTCAATATCACCGAGATCAAGACCGTAAGCGGCGTCAACTGGGGCAAGACGGTTTTCAAGAACAAGACCGGATGGGTCTGCATGGACTTCTGCAAGTACATCTCGGAGCTTCCCGAGGAAACGGTCGCTCCCACGACTCAGCCCACAACGGCTAAGCCCACAACTCAGCCCACAACGGCTAAGCCCACGACTCAGCCCACAACGGCTAAGCCCACAACTCAGCCCACAACGGCTAAACCCACGACTCAGCCCACCACCGTGAAACCCACGACTCAGCCCACCACCGTGAAACCCACGACTCAGCCCACAACGGTTAAGCCCACAACTCAGCCCGCGACCACAAAGCCCGCGACCAAGGGCTTGGGAGTCGGTGATGTAAACGCCGACGGAAAGATAGATATCGTTGACGCGACCTGCATCCAGAAGATCGTTGCCGGTCTCGGCGACTTTACCGACGAGCAGAAGAGCTGGGCGGATTTCAACTTCGACGGAAGGGTCAACATCTCTGATGTTACCGGACTTCAGAAATACCTCACCTACCGCGTTGTGAAAAAATAATAAAGCTATAAAAGGAACGGTTTGCGCCGTTCCTTTTTTGATATGCGGAAAAGGCTGAAACCGCTCGGCTGATACTCAACCTCCGCGCGCGGCATATATTCAACTTCGCTCTTGCAAAAAATAATAACTTATGCTAATATATTATCTGTTATAATATCTGTGCGGCGCCTTCACGGCGCCTTCCCCGACATAAAGCCCGGCTGATTATCGGGGATCAGTATAAAAAGGAGCGCCTTATTATGGATAATATGGAATTTAACGAACAGGTCGTAAAGCGCGTCAACAAGCCTAAGCATCTGATAATCAAGATCATTTCGATCCTGATACTGCTGCTTATTCCCGTTATCGCCGCCATGATAGCCATTCTTATTCACGTCCAATATGTCTTCGTGGTGGGCTTTTTCGCCTTCTGCGCCGGCATTTATATCGTCTGGTATGTTTTTTCCTCTCAGAGGGTCGAGTACGATTACTCGGTAGCGGGAAACGATCTCGACATCTCAAAGGTCATCTCGCTGCGCAAGCGCAAGAAGATGTGTCAGGTGTCTATCAATGAGATCGAAATACTCACCCGCGACGAGTCCGAGATCGAAAATATGAGATTCGCCAAGACCTATATCGCTCCGCGCGACGTTGACGCGAAGGACGAAAACTATTACGCCGTGTTCAACAACCCCATGTACGGCAAATGCCTGCTGGTTTTCTCGCCTAACGATCAGATCCTCGAGGGCATGAAGCCGAGGCTTGACAAGTCCATCGTCGTCAAGCTCTTCTATAAGAGAGAGCGCTGAGATGGAGAGAACCGATAAAAATATCGTCAGAAAAGCCGTCGCTCCACGTCCCGACGACGCTAACAAGGGCACGATGGGCACTCTGCTCTGTATCTGCGGCTCCTACGGGATGGCGGGCGCCGCCATGCTCGCCGCCGAGGGCGCTCTTCGCTGCGGCTTGGGACTCAATGTATGCGCCCTGCCCGAGAGCGTCTATCCGCTTGCCGCGGTCAGGATACCCGAAAGCGTTTTTCTGCCTCTTCCTCAGACGGCTCAGGGAAGGCTCTCGCGAGAGAATATCCCCCTGCTCCTGAGCAGAGCTGAGAGCGCGGGAGCCGTGCTTATCGGCTGCGGACTGGGCTTGTGCGAGGATACCGAGAGGATAGTATTTTCCTTTTTGGAAAAATGTGAAAAGCCGATGGTGCTTGACGCCGACGCGCTCAACTGCGTCGCGAAAGCGCCGGAGCGCCTGAAAGCGGCTCTTGCTCCCGTTATCGTCACGCCTCACCCGGGAGAGATGGCTCGTCTTGCGGGAGGAACCGCCGCGTCGGTGAACTCCGCGCGCGAGGAGACCGCCCGGAGCTTTGCGGCGGAGTACGGCGTTGTGACCGTGCTCAAGGGCGCCGGAACGATAATCGCTTCTCCCGAAGGAAAAGCCCTGATAAATATGACGGGCAACAGCGGAATGGCTACGGGAGGCAGCGGAGACGTGCTTGCCGGAATGACGGCTTCCCTGCTGGCTCAGGGCGCGAAGCCCTTTGAGGCTGCCGCGGCGGGCGCTTATCTCCACGGACTCGCGGGCGATCTCGCCGCAGAGCGGGTCGGGAGGATATCGCTGCTTCCGCGCGATCTTATCGAGAGCATCCCCGCAGCCTTCGCGCGCTGCGTTTAGGGCGCCGATAGAATTATAAAAGGCAAAAGAACATATAATGAACCGTATACCGAGATTTTGGACCCTTACGGAGGTTTTTATGAAGAAGGTTTTGCGTTCGTTATATGCTCTTTTTTTATTGCTTTCTCTTGCCGCCTGCGGACAGGAGCCGACGCCCAAAAGCGCCCTGACCGTTTTCAGCGCCGAGTTTTCCGGAGTATACCGCTCCCTTTCGGTCGGGGGAAGGCTCACAGCGGGCAGAGCGGGACTCATGGAGCTCAGCTTTACCTCTCCCGATACGCTCGAGGGGCTTACGATAGGGAAGAGGGGCGGCGCGGTTTTGCTCGGTCGCGGCAGTCTGCTCTGCACCGCGGACGAGGGCTATCTTCCGCAGGACAGCCTGCCCGAGCTTATCGGCGGCTGTCTGAGAGAGGCGTCGAGCGCACTTCCCGACGAAAACGGAGAAATCGTGGCGAGGCTCGGCGGCGGGGAGTACATAGTCAGGGTCGGGGAGGACGGAATAATAAGCTCGCTCGAGGGCGAGGGTCTGAAAATCACGTTCAGAGAGGTAAAAACGGAATGATCCCGAAAAAAGCGGACGGCTGACGCGGTCTGTTTTCCGTTCGGGATCGGTATGATGTCGTCTCGCGCTCACCGTTTGCGCCCGAGAAAATAAAATGTACTGTGAATAAAAATTTTACCTTCAGTTCATAATACAAACAGATATTTTAAAGCGATCGCTGATACCGGTATTTGATTTGTTCTCCGCCGGCGAAGTACGCGAGGCGGCAGTCAACGGATATCGCGGAATATCGGTAAAGCAACAGCCGATCGCTTATTCCCGCGCGTTACGGCGCGGAATATTTGGAGCGTGAATGTTTTGACCGTCAAAAGAGGAGATATTTTCTATGCCGATCTCAGTCCGGTGGTCGGCTCGGAGCAAGGCGGGGTGCGGCCTGTGCTTATCGTGCAGAACAACGTGGGCAACCGTTTCAGCCCGACAGTTATAGCGGCGGCGATCACCAGCCGCCAGACTAAGGCGAAGCTGCCCACGCATATACCTCTGGGAGCCAAGTCCTCGGGACTCGCGAAGGACAGCGTTGTGCTGCTCGAGCAGGTGCGCACGATCGACAAGCGCCGGCTGAGAGAGAAGATGGGCTCGGTGGATGATAACGCCATGAACGCGATAGATAACGCGATCTCGATTTCCTTCGGCTTGCAGGGATAGAGAAGAAAAAACAGGGATGACTCTTTGTTTGAGCCATCCCTGTTTGAATTTTTGATGATTACCAGCGCTTATTGAGCTGCGCCTTGGTTTCGTTCTTCTTTTTCTTGGCGAGATACTTGTCGTAACGGCTTGCCTTCTTTGTTGTTCTCTTGAGGAGAATGATGGAAAGCGTCGCGAGAATGATCGCTGTGAGCACGAACCAGATCCATACGTTAGCGGAGCGCTTTACCTTTGAAAGCGAAACCGCAGACATCATATCGGAAGAGTTCGCGAGAGCCTTCTTGGTGATCTCGTTTGTCTTTTTGACTGTCTTGGAAGCGTCGTCGGTGTAACCGGCGTTTTCCTTGCTCGATACGATCAGGTTGGAAGGAGCGGCGGAGTTGTTTCCGACGATCTGTACGGGACCTGTGGATTCCGCGATGCCCGTATTCATATTCTCGGTGTACTCAATGGGCTCGGCGGCGCTTTTGACCGCCTTCTCGCTCATGAGCTGATTATATGTAGCCTCGTCGAGAACTCCGGTAGCCTCGATTCCGTTCGCCTTCTGGAACTGGGCGATAGCCTGGGTCGTGTATTCGCCGAAGAAGCCTGTCGCCTCTAAGCCGAAGTAACCGAGCTCGGAAAGCCTTGACTGAACAGCCGCGACCTCGTCGCTGAAATCGCCCTCGGAAATCGCCGTCATATCGGTGTTTTCGTCAGCCTTCTTCTCGTCGTCTGTCTTAGCCTCGGCGTTGTCCTCGCTGTCCGCCTTGTTTTCCTCGGCGGGCATTGTCTCTTCCTCGGTCTTTTCCTCCTGCTTGGGAGCGGTGTACTCGGGAGCGTCGTCGGAATAGAGAACGTCTCTGTCTGAGCCCGCTACGCCGTCGGGAGTGAGTCCCGCTGCCTTCTGGAAGGCGATGAACGCGGATTCTGTAGCGTCTCCGAAGTAGCCGCTGATCTCGCCGTTATAGTAACCGAGCTCGGCGAGCCTCTCCTGGATCTTCTCTACCTCGTCGCCGCTGTCGCCGTTGCTCCAAACCGTCTTTTTGGCGGGCTTGGAAGAGCCGGAGGAGGATGAGGATGAGCTTGATGAGGATGAAACCGATGTGCTGGAGGGAGTAGTGCTCGAAACACCCGACGCGTCGAAGTAGTAGGTCTCGCCGTCGATGGTTCTTGAGGTGTTTACGATGTACTGACCGTCCTCATAGAAATAATAGTTGCCGTTGAATTCTTCCCAACCGTAATCGGGATAGCTTACAGCCGCGAGCTTGAACCAATAGCTCCAGCCTGTCCAGTTGGACTCCACGCTCTGATAGCAAACGCCGTAGTATTCGCTTCTGGCGTCGACCTCCATGCCGTCGCCGACATAAACGCCGACGTGACCCGGCTGATAAAGACCGAGACCGTGAACCCTGGGGATACCCGCGCTGACCGAGCCGGACTCGGTGCTCGCGCCGAGCATATCCATGCGTTCGCCGCCGCAGTATGACCAAATCAGACCCGAGCAGTCGACAGCGCCCTCGGAGGAGCCGCCCCAAACGTAGGACCAGTTGCTGTAATAGGCGTTAAGCGCCCACTCGGCAAGGCCCGCGCCTGTGCCGCTCGCCTGAGCAGGAAGACTGACAGCCGCAACGCTGACGCCGGACACGGTAGCGATACTCAAACCGATCGCTACGAGCTTTTTTAACCTGTTCATGATAATTACCTCCAAATTATTAACGGTTCAGTCCGGCGCGGTAACGCTCCGGAAGCCCTTTCGGGTTACAAATTCAAAACCACTTAATAACAAATTTGTAATAATTATAGCACCGCGATTTCAAATTGTCAATATTTAGTGGCAAAAAAATTATGAACACAATATTTTCTGTCAGCTTAACTAAGTTTTGATTCTCTATCAGAACAATTTTATCCCAAATATGTCTAAAAGGTTACAAAATCGTCTGATTTCCGTCTTTTTTGTCGCCGCGCCGCTCTTTTTGGGATGAGGAAAGCTGAACGGCGAACGGTTTCCGGCGGCATATTTCCGACCGCTTTTTGCCGATCCTATCGGCGCGAATGGCGGGCGGCTGTTGAGCCTTTGCCGCTTTGGGATGAACCTCCGGCGATTTTCCGACCGCTGATCAAACTTTTTTTCAGAGTTTTGTTTTTGCGGTTGATTTTAATACGTCGTCGTGATACAATAAAATATACAGATCATTATACGCGCTCTTTCGTATACAATATTATATACTAAAAATACGAAAGCGCCGCTCACGTGACGACGGCGGAGCGTATTCTGTAATCAATTACGCGGCAGGCGGACGACCGCGCTGCCATCCTCAGACGGAAAGGATTGAAAGTATGAAAAGATTAATCTGCGCGCTCCTCGCGGGCGTTATGTGCGCCGCCGCCGCTTTCAGCTTCGCGGGCTGCGGCTGCAACAAGTCAAAGAACAACAACGGTGAGAACGACGGTCAGAAACAGAACGGATATGTGATGCCGACGACCCAGCCCGACCTCAAGGACGATAACTTCGGCTTTTACATCATCAATTCGAGCGAGCTCATGCTCACCCGCTACTACGGCAGCGACAACGAGGTGACCATCCCCTCTACCTTCCGCGACTATACCGTGACCACGATCGGCCACAGCGTTTTCCACACCGCGAAGGTTGAGAAGATCACCGTTCCCGATACCATCACCGAGATCCAGGATTACGCCTTCGCGAGCAACACCAGACTCAAGGAGGTAAAGCTCTCGGAGAATCTCAGGGTGCTCGGAACAAACGTCTTTTTCAGCTGTCCCAACCTCGAGACGGTCGAGCTGCCCGCTTCGATCGAGAAGATCGACGCCTACACCTTCTGCGGCGCGGGAATCAAGAGCATAAGCTTCCCCGAGAGCAAAACCTTCACCGCTCTTTCGCAGTATATGTTCTTCCAGTGCCCCGAGCTCAAGGAGGTAACGATCCCCGTGACGATCACGACTATCCCCGACAACTGCTTTGAGCAGTGCCCCGCCGATATGGTGATAAAGGCTTATGAGGACTCCTATGCTCTCGGCTTCGCCAAGTCGCACAACATCAAATATGAGGTAATCCCGCGCTGATGATATTATTATAATATAGTATGGAGAGCAGCGTAAAAATATCTGACAGAGGTAAGAACTATGAGTAACAAAGAGTATCCTATAGTGGAAAGTGCAGAAAGCTTCAAGGCTGCGCTTGCGGGTGTGAGAGAGGCGCAGAGAAAATTCGCCGCCTATTCGCAGGAGCAGGTCGACAAAATCTTCCTTGCCGCGGCTACGGCGGCAAACCGTGCCAGGATCCCGCTCGCTAAGATGGCGGTCGAGGAAACGGGCATGGGAATCGTCGAGGACAAGGTGATAAAGAATCACTTCGCGTCCGAGTACATCTACAACGCCTACAAGAACACCAAGACCTGCGGCGTTATCGAGGAGGACAAGGTGTACGGCATCACCAAGATCGCCGAGCCTATCGGCGTTATCGCCGCGGTAATACCGACCACAAACCCCACCTCGACCGCGATCTTTAAGACCCTGCTCTGTCTTAAGACCCGCAACGGCATCATCATCAGCCCGCATCCCCGCGCCAAGAAAAGCACCATCGAGGCGGCGAGGATCGTGCTCGAGGCTGCTGTTGAGGCGGGCGCGCCCGAGGGCATCATCCGCTGGATCGACGTCCCCTCGCTCGAGCTCACAAACATCCTCATGCAGGAGGCTGACACCATCCTCGCGACCGGCGGTCCCGGCATGGTCAAGGCTGCGTATTCGAGCGGCAAGCCCGCTATAGGCGTCGGCGCCGGCAACGCCTCCGCGATCATCGACCCCTCGGCGGATATCGTGATGGCGGTCAATTCGATCATCCACTCCAAGACCTTCGACAACGGCATGATCTGCGCGACCGAGCAGACCGTTATCGCGGAAAAGAGCGTCTACGACGAGGTCAAGGCTGAGTTCATCAAGCGCGGCTGCTATTTCCTCAATGACGAGGAGGCTGACAAGATCCGCTCCACCATGCTCATAAACGGCGCTCTCAACGCGAGAATAGTCGGTCAGCGCCCCGTGACTATCGCCAAAATGGCGGGCTTCGAGGTTCCCGAGAGCACAAAGGTGCTCATCGGCGAGGCTGTGAGCACCGACCGCAGCGAGGCGTTCGGACACGAAAAGCTCACGACCATCCTCGGAATGTACAAGTCCGAGAGCTTTGAGCACTCCCTCGAGATCGCCGAGACCCTGCTCGAAAACAACGGCGGTCTGGGTCATACGGCGGACCTCTGGATCGATACGGTCAATCAGCGCGAGAAGCTCGGGCTTTTCGCCTCCAGACTCAAGACCTGCAGGCTCATAGTCAATACGCCGTCCTCTCTCGGCGGCATCGGCGACGTTTACAACTTCCGCTTCGCGCCCTCGCTCACTCTGGGCTGCGGCTCCTGGGGCGGCAACTCCGTTTCGGAGAACGTCACCGTAAAGCATCTGCTCAACATCAAAACCGTTGCCGAGAGGAGAGAGAATATGCTTTGGTTCAGAGCACCCGAAAAGGTTTACATAAAGCGCGGCTGTATGCCCGTCGCTTTGCAGGAGCTTAAGGACGATATGGGCAAAAAGCGCGCCTTCCTCGTCACCGACTCCTTCTTATACAAAAACGGCTACGCGAAGCCGGTAACTGACAAGCTCAACGAGATGGGCATCGCCTACACGGTATTCTCGGATGTTGAGCCCGATCCCTCGCTTGCTTCCGCAAAGAGCGGAGCAAAAGCCATGGCAGCCTTTGAGCCTGACGTTATTATCGCGCTCGGCGGCGGCTCGGCTATGGACGCGGCGAAAATCATGTGGGTGCTCTATGAGCATCCCGACGCGGAGTTCAGCGATATGGCTATGCGCTTTGTCGACATCCGCAAGCGCGTCTATTCCTTCCCCAAGATGGGAGAGAAGGCTTACTTCGTGGCGATCCCCACCTCCTCCGGCACCGGCTCCGAGGTGACTCCCTTCGCGGTCATCACCGATCAGGACACCGGAATAAAATACCCGCTCGCCGATTATGAGCTCATGCCCGATATGGCGATCGTGGACGCCAACAATATGATGAGCGGTCCCAAGGGACTCACCGCCGCATCGGGTATCGACGCCGTTTCCCATTCCCTCGAGGCTTACGCCTCGATGATGGCGACAGATTTCACCGACGGTCTGGCTCTGCGCTCGCTCAAGCTTATCTTTGAGTATCTGCCCGCCTGCTATGAAAACGGACAGAACGAGCCCTTCGCCCGCGAAAAGGTCGCTCACGCGGCTACAATGGCGGGAATGGCGTTCGCCAACGCCTTCCTCGGCGTCTGCCATTCGATGGCTCACAAGCTCGGCGCCTTCCACCATATCGCCCACGGCGTGGCAAACGCCCTCATGCTCGAGCAGGTCATCCGCTTCAATTCGGCTGAGGTCCCGACCAAAATGGGCACCTTCCCGCAGTACGATCATCCGCACACCCTGGCGCGTTACGCCGAGGTCGCGCGTTATCTCGGCTTTGCCGGCAAGGACGACGCCGAGAGCGTCGAGAAGCTTATCGACGGCATCAACGAGCTGAAAAAGAAGGTCGGCATCAAGGAGACCATCGCTGACTACGGCGTAAAGGAAGAGGACTTCCTCTCGACTCTCGACGAGATGACCGAGCAGGCGTTCGACGACCAGTGCACCGGCGCGAATCCCCGCTATCCGCTCATGAGCGAGATCAAGCAGATGTACCTCAACGCCTACTACGGCAACAACAAGGACGCGGTCTGACCGCGGCTTTGCGAAAACAGAATAAATATCGGCGCCCGATCCTGAAAATCGGGCGCTTCTTTTATTTGCAAAGTTCCGAATAAAGGCGATGCTTTTTGGGGCAGTCTTATGGCGGGGACAGAACGATTTCTGACCCGCCGTTGCAGAGGGCTTGCGGTCTGCCCTGCGTTTTCCGGGGGCGGATAAGCCTTTTATAACAAATTGTATATTTAATCCAAAAAGATGATGACAAAGCCATCATTATGGTGCATAATAGAATAAATATTTTTTGGGGTTATGTCATACGGTATTGTAACAGCAGCGATGATATCGCTTTAAAATATATAATGAAAGGATGAATTCTATGAAAAAGCTAATCAGCATCGCCCTCGCGCTGTGCCTGCTCATTTCGGCGGTTCCCTTCGCGGTTTCCGCGGCGGAGAGCGGCGCGCCCGTGGGAGATACCTACGTCTGCGACGATTTTGAGTACACCGTCGATGGCGACGATTTCGCAAAGGTGATCAAATACCTCGGAAGCGAAACAGATGTGGTCGTTCCGAGCCGTCTCGACGGACATTTTGTGAGCACTATCGGCAGAGGAGCCTTTGCGGAAAGCCTCACGGTCAAAAGCGTCAGCTTTATCGGCGGCTATGTCTTTGAGGATTACTGCCTGGGTCCGAGCGTTTCGGCGGTCGATTTACCGACCAACAGCCGGGAGGAGACGCTGCCGATCTTAGACAAATACGAGATCACCATGCCCGGCGGAAAGAAAGCCGTTGTTTCCATGAAAAACCTCACGCTCTACTCCTACCCCCCCGACGAGGGAGAAACCACGTTCGCGAGGCGGGTCGCCGATGACATCGTCAGCCGCGGGGGACATACCGCGCTGGTCGAGTATGGCAAAAACACGGTGGACGAGCCCGACGACAGCGGTTATTACGATTATGACGGCTACGAGCTTTTGAGCTACACCAACTACGAATCAGACGATCAGGTGAGCAACACCTCGCTCTATATCCCGGACGAGCTGGGCTATATTGAGGTCACGGAGCTTTGCGACGATTTTCTGTACAACTACGACTATCCCAATAACCTCACCTCGATCAGGCTTCCCTCGAAGCTAAAGACCATCGGAAGCTACGCGCTCGCCTATAACCGCTTCACCTCCATCGAGCTTCCGCAGACCGTGGAAAGCATCGGAAGCAACGCCTTTGAGGAAAACGACCTCGACGGCATAACCATCCCCTACGACGCAACTATAGGCAACGACTGCTTTGAGTCCAACAATTCCCCCCTTTACGATCACCGGCTACTACGGCTCCTTCGCTTATGACTACTGCACGCGCGAGTGGGCGTCGTATCCCTCGACCGTAAATACCCTTCTCTTCGAGCCGCTTGACGATTTCGGCTATGCCGGGACGAACGGCGGCTTCTCGATCACGGGCTACCACGGAACCGAAAACGACCTCGTGTTTCCCTCCGAATTCCTCGGAAAGCCCGTTGTGGCTGTCAGCGACAACGCCTTCTACGCGGACGATACGCTTCACAGCGTAGCTTTTCCGAACACCATCATCAGGATCGGCAACAACGCCTTCGCCTACTGCGAGGCTCTTACCTCCATCACGGCGGTCGGCAACAGCGATCCCGCGTTCGCGGTCGGAAACGTCAATTATATCGGACAGAACGCCTTCAGAGAGTGCCATGAGCTCGAGCCGGACTGCCTGTACCTCAACGCGAACCAGATCAAAAACAACGCCTTTACGGGCGTTCCCGTCAAGGGAGTAGTCGTCTATAACCGCACCGCGGAGCTCAGCGGCAGTCCCTTCGGATATGTCGATCAGCACGACGGGACCTTCACCAAGTATCCCGGCTTCACCGTGACGGGCTTCAGCAATACCACCGCTCAAACCTATGCCGAGAATAATTCCTTCCCCTTCATCCCGCTCGACGGAACCGATTTCACTTATGAGATCAACGGCGGCGAGGCGACCGTAACGGGCTATAATCTTGACGAGAAGGCTGTCACCGTTCCTTTGTCCTTCGAGGGCTGCCCCGTTGTCGAGATCGCCCCTTCGGTATTCTCGGGCAAGAGAATGAACAGCGTCAAGCTGCCCTGCTGCCTTGAGAGGCTCTGCGATTCCGCGTTCAGGGACTGCAAAAACCTTGTCAAGGTCGAGTATTACGATGATGAGGGCAGCACGAGATCCGCTCTCCGCATGATCGAGAGAAAGGCGTTCTCAGGCTGCACCTCGCTCATGTATTACCGCGTTTTCCGCGACAGCGACCGCCTCGAGGTGATCGGCGACTACGCCTTTGAGAACTGCGTGAGCTTCGGTCCGGTCTACGGTTTTCATTTTGAGGAGATCCCCGAAACCGTGACCTATATCGGCGAGGGCGCGTTCATCGGCTGCATAATGAACCACGCGAAGATCTTCAACAGGAAGGTCGTTCTCGGAGACTACTGCATCGGCTTTAAGTATGACGAAAACGGCGATCCTCAGCGGTGTCTCTACTCCGAGTCGGTTATGACCGTTTACTGCTTTGAAAATTCCACGGCGCACCGGTACTGCGATACATTCGGGCTTACCGCGCGCTTTATGAAGAGCTACGGAGACGTCAACCACGACTTTGACGTAACCATTGACGACGTCACCGCAATGCAGAAGTATATCGCCAAGCTCACGGACTTTGACGATTATCAGATGTCCGTCGCCGATATGAACAACGACAAAAAAATCAACATCATAGACGCCACCATAATCCAGAAGGTCCTCGCGGGCATAAAGGACTATAAGGAGTATTTCGAGCCCAAGGGATGATTTTTGAATAATTTTCCGTAAAAGCCGGATATTATTCCGTAAAAGAACTATTGTTGGCTTTTTCATCGCGGCGCCGTCCCGATTTAGATCCGGGGTCGGCGCCCGCTTGAAAACCGAAAAAATAAAATCGAATAAACCGAAAAAAAGGAAACGCCGGCTGACGTTTCCTTTTTTGTGTGCTTGTATCGTACCGATACCTGAACCGGATGAAAAGCGGACGAGCCCTGCGGCTGATTTCCGCGCGGCTTTCTGTCTGCTCTCTGTTTCGGATCGGTATTATGCCGCGCTGTGAGTGGGGCTGTCCATGACGCTTCGGCGCGAATCCCTGAAAAGCAGGGAGATGCACCAGATAGCCGAAAGCGCTACCAGAATATATATGATCCTGGCGACGACTCCCGACTGACCGCCGCCGATAAAGCCGACGAGATCAAATTGGAAAATGCCGACGCTGCCCCAGTTGAGACCGCCGATGATGAGCAGCACAAGCGCGATTCTGTCCATAATCATTATTTTGTCACCCTTTCTAACGGTACTGCGAATAGTTTGGGCAAAAAAAGAATGATTATGCAAAAAAATCTGAAATCATTTGAAAACAAAAAACAGCAGACCCGCTATGACCGCTCCGAGGGCGATAACACCGAGACCGATCATGCGGGTGATCAGTATCGCTTTTTTCATTTTGAATTTTTTTATCATTCCCTCGGTGGGGAACGGGAGCAAAAGCAGCATGATCCCGAGCAGCAGACAGCTTCCGGAGGCGATACCCGCGCCCAGCGGCTTTATCAGCGACATGAAAAACAGTCCGATGGGGATCCCGAAAACGCAGAGCACGTTGATATACATGAAGGGCTTGGCGAATCTCTGGCTGAGATCGTAGCTGCGGGCGTATTTTTGTCTGCATTCCTCGCAGCAGTACTGCTCGTGATAGGAGATCTCCTTCGCGCAGTAATCACATTGTTTCATAAGCAATCTCTCCTTTCGGAATATTGTATCACAGCGGAGAGGATTTTTCAACTTTTAGCGAAAAATAATGAGTATCAAATAAAATATCGGTGAAAAACGAAAACAACTTGACTTTTTGAACTGATTGTATTATTATGTAATAGTACTAGATTGATTAATACAACGCGCGGTAAAGCATTGCGGAAAAACTCTATGCGCGGCACGGAGGGTATTATATGTTTCAAATCGATTTTGCTTCAAGGGTTCCGATTTACGAACAGCTTTTCAACAACGTGGTAAAGCTTGCGGGAGCGGGCGTCATCAAGCCCGGCGACAAGCTTCCCCCCGTCAGGATCGTAGCCTCTCAGCTCGGGATAAATCCCAATACCGCAGCTAAGGCGTACCGCGAGCTTGAGGCGAAGGGCTACATCTATTCCTCGGTGGGCAGAGGGAGCTACCTCACCGATAAGCTGGGCAGCGAATCGGCTCAGAAGCTTGAGGCGATCCGCGAGTTTGAGAATGCCGCAAAAAAAGCCGTTCTTCTGGGAGCCGACCGGGCTTTGCTCGACGAGCTGCTCAACAAGGCGTTTGAGAGCTTTTAGCGCTCCGAAAAATCGAATATCAACGACCGACAAAGGAGGTATACAGATTGATAGAAATAAGAAACCTTACCAAGCGGTTTGAAAAGGTGACCGCAGTCGACAACCTCAGCCTGAGCCTGCCCGAAGGAGCGGTGCTCGGACTGGTCGGCAGCAACGGCAGCGGAAAATCCACCCTGCTGAGAATGCTGGCGGGAGTTTATCAGGCTGACGGCGGAGAGATTCTGCTCAACGGCGAAACGCTGTTTGACAATCCCTCGGCGAAGGGCAACTGCTACTTCATCCCCGACTTTCCGTTTTTCTACAACAACAGCACGGTCGAGAACACCGCGACCATCTACCGCGACCTCTATCCCCACTGGAGCGAGGAGCAGTACGAAAAATACTGCTCGATCTTCCCGATCGACCGCAAAGCGCCCGTGATCAATATGTCAAAGGGAATGCAGCGCCAGGCGGCGCTGATCCTGGCGCTCTCGACCTGCCCGCACTATCTTTTTATGGACGAGATCTTTGACGGACTCGATCCCGTCGTGCGCCATCTTCTCAAAAAAATCATCATTTCGCACGTTTCCGAGCACGATATGACGGTGATAATCGCCTCCCACAATCTGCGCGAGCTGGAGGATCTCTGCGACAGGATCTGCCTGATGCACCGCGGAAAGGTGCTCATGGAGCGCGACATCGACTCCATACGCATGGATTACCGCAAGCTCCAGATAGCGTTCACTCAGCTTCCGAGCGTGCCGAATCCCTTTGCGGGAATCAACGTCGTGAACCTGTGGCGCAACGGAAATGTATTCAACGTAACTATCAAGGGAGAGGAAAAGGATTTCATGCCGCAGATCAACGCGCTGAGACCGGCGTATATCTCGGCTATGCCGCTCACTCTCGAGGAAATATTTATCAGTGAAATGGGGGCTGCAGGCTATGACACAAACAGCATCCTTTAAGGATAAGCTCAAAACGGGCTGGGCGGTCTTTAAGTGGGAGGTTCGCAACTGCAAAAGTCCGCTGATAGTTTTCGCGATACTCGCGGGAGTATTCATTGTCGTTCCTCTGGTGCTCTCTCTCTCGGTCGGCTTCCAGAGCGCGATAAGCGAAAAGGAGTTCGATTACGGCCACGTGCTCACGGCGCTAAAGGTGTTCCAGATGGTTTCATCCTACGCCGTCTTTGCCCTCAACGCCGTATTCACCATCATTTACACGATCAAGATTTATTCCTATCTCCACAATAAGCGCAAGGCGGATATGTACGGCGCGATGCCCGTGAGCAGGCGCACCTTCTACCTCGCGAAAACCTTCTCGGCATTCGCGATCTCGGTTCTGCCGACGATGTTCTTCTTCAGCCTTATCGCCATTATCTCGGTCTGCTTCGGACAGATGATGGTGAACGAGACGGCGGAAATGTACGTCAAGCTGCTGCTCGGCTCGATCTCCTGCATCTCGCTTTACAGCCTTCTGGCGGTCTGCTGCGGAACGACCGTCAACGCCGTGCTTTCGTTTGTGGCGATAAATATCGCTTATCCCGTGGCGACGCTCTTTATCAAGGGCATAATAAACGCCTTCTATATCGGACTCAACGCCAACCTCTTCAATCAGAGCGTTGTGCTCAGGGCGCTCTGTCCGCTTGACGCCTACAACGGCCATAACGTGATCTACTGGCTGCTTTTCACAGCCGCCTGTATTTTCCTCGGCACCCTGCTCGTCAAGAAGAGGAGGGCGGAGAGCGCTCAGACCTCGTTTGCCTATTATCTGCCCTGCTACGCGGTAAAGCTTCTGGTCGCCTTCATCGTCGGAATGTTCATGGGCGTCATGTTCGGCTCTCTGAATGTTTTCGGCGCGATACTCGACATAGATATGGGCTTTGCAAGCTTTGTGTTCGGCTTTGTGGTCGGAAGCATACCCGCCTATCTCATCACCCATATCATTCTTTACAAGGGCGTTTCCAAAATACTTAAAACCGCGATCCCCTACGCGGCTATGGTCGTGCTGGTCGTCGGCGCAATGGCGTTCGTCTCATTTGACGTTACGGGCTATACGACAAGGATCCCCGAGCTTGACGATATCGCCTCGGCGGGACTGATCGAGACCGACAGCTGCTATTACTACGGCAAGGTCAGCAACAGCCGACTGCTCAGGGACATGGCGGACGATTATACCGACGACTACAACATCTACAGCATCCGCAGCTTCCACAGCAGCTATGTTAATGCCATCGGCAAGCGCTCCAACGAAAAGTTCGGCAGGGTATGGATCAACATGGTCACGAGCAATTTCCCCACCGAGTCGTGGAACGGGGGCTACGGGATCTCCTACAAGCTCAAAAACGGCAGCACCTTCACCCGTCTTTATCCCGGAAGCTACTATGACTTTTCGGGCAACGGTCTCAGCTATGCCGACAAGCAGATCGCTGACGATATCGTAGATACCGACGCCTATTATGAGAATTACAGCTCGGCTTTGCAGGCGGAGCCCAAAAACATCATTTCTCTTCAAATATCGCTCGGCGGCAGAAAAATCGAGCTCAAAAACGGCAGGGACGACGATAAGATCCGCGACGTGCTCGAGGCTTTCCGCAAGGACTACGCCGAGAAGGGCAGATCGAAGACAACGGATAATCTCATGAATGTCTATCTCAAGCCCGAATCGGCTCCGCTCGATCAGGATTCCTTCTACGGCGCGCTGTTCAGCAGCATTATGACCGGATACAACAGCTACTACGGCAGCGATCCTCTCGACAGATGCGCCATAGGAAAGGATTACACAAATACGATCCGAGCCATGATCGACGACGATTTGATCGAGAAGTTCGGCGACAGCTACAGGGTCAAGGAGAAGAGCGGAAAGCAATGAATAATGAATAGTGAATAAAGAATAATGAATAATTGCGGTCGGGCAGACGGGTTTGCTGATGATGAACCTTTCGTGCCCGACCGAATTTTTATTGCTGCGGGTTTTGGTTGAGAACGGCTTCTCCTGTTTTTAAATTGAAAATGAAAAAATGAAAATGGAAAATTTTGGTCGGGCAGACGGGTTTNNNNGGCTTCTCCTGTTTTTAAATTGAAAATGAAAAAATGAAAATGGAAAATTTTGGTCGGGCAGACGGGTTTGCTGATGATGAACCTTTCGTGCCCGACCGAATTTTTATTGCTGCGGATTTGAAAAACGCAGCGGGCTTCCTTGATTTCGGTCGGGTGAAACAAAGCCTTTGATACAGGAGATGTCGTTTTCGACCAAACGCGCAGCATTACAAATCCGGAGCGAAGCGACCCGAAATTATTCATTATTCGCTATTCGTTATTCATTATTCGTTATTCATTATTCATTATTCTTTTTAAAAAAACTGGCGTCCGATTCGATGAACCGGGCGCCCTTAAATGCGTTAAAAAATATTAAAGCTTGATTTTTTCGGAGATGTAGGCGTTGAGCTCGGAGATGCTCACTCTCTCCTGCTTCATTGTGTCGCGGTCGCGGACCGTTACGCAGCCGTCCTCGACGGAATCGAAGTCGTAGGTGATGCAGAAGGGCGTGCCGATCTCGTCCTGACGGCGGTAACGCTTGCCGATCGAGCCGGCGTCGTCAAAGTCTGTCATGAAATCGGCGCAAAGCTGATCGTAAACCTCGCCCGCCTTTTCGCTGAGCTTCTTTGAGAGCGGGAGCACCGCCGCCTTGAAGGGCGCGAGAGCCGGATGGAAGTGCAGCACTACGCGGCTGTCCTTTTCGTCGAGCTGCTCCTCGTCATAAGCCTCGGTGAGGACGGCGAGGAAGAGTCTCTCGACGCCGAGGGAGGGCTCGATGACGTATGGGACGTATCTGGTGTTGTCGGTCTGGTCGAAGTAGTCGAGCGACTGACCGCTCTCGTTGATGTGCTGAGTGAGGTCGTAGTCGGTTCTGTCGGCAATGCCCCAAAGCTCGCCCCAGCCGAAGGGGAAGAGGTACTCGAAGTCGGTGGTAGCCTTTGAATAGAAGGCGAGCTCGGCGGGATCGTGGTCGCGCAGCCTGAGATTTTCCTCCTTGATACCGAGGGAATAGAGGAAGTCGCGGCAGTAGGCGCGCCAGTAGTCGAACCATTCGAGGTCGGTGCCGGGCTTGCAGAAGAACTCGAGCTCCATCTGCTCAAACTCGCGCACGCGGAAGATGAAGTTTCCGGGGGTGATCTCGTTTCTGAAGGATTTTCCTACCTGAGCGACGCCGAAGGGAAGCTTCTTTCTGGTGGTGCGGGCGATATTGGCGAAGTTTACAAAAATGCCCTGGGCGGTTTCGGGACGCAGATAAAGCTCGTTCTTGCTGTCCTCGGTAACGCCCTGAAAGGTCTTGAACATCAGATTGAACTGGCGGATATCGGTGAAATTGTGAGCGCCGCAGTTGGGGCAGGGGATCTGCTTCTCGTTGATGTAATCGGTCATCTGCTCGTTCGTCCAGCCCGCTACGTTGGTGCCGTCAAAGTCCTCGATAAGATCGTCGGCGCGGTGGCGGGTCTTGCATTCCTTGCAGTCCATCTTGGGATCGGAGAAGCCCCCGACGTGACCCGAAGCGACCCAGGTCTGGGGATTCATTAGAATGGCGGCGTCAAGACCGACGTTGTATTTGTTCTCCTGAACGAACTTCTTGAGCCACGCCTGCTTGATATTGTTCTTGAGCGAAACTCCCAGCGGGCCGTAGTCCCAGGTGTTCGCAAGGCCTCCGTAGATCTCGGAGCCGGGATAGACAAAGCCTCTGCCCTTGCAGAGAGCCACCAGCTTGTCCATGGATTTTTTTGAATTGTCCATAATATTACCTCATCTTTCATTAAAAAAATAAATGTCGCCAAGGAAAATTTTACAATCAAAATCACGGATTGTCAAGCAGAGATGAGCTTTTTGTTGAGATTGTAATGAAATTCGGCAAAATTAGTTGCATAATTTCTAAAAAAGGACTTGTAAAATAAATTGATTTAATATATAATATAATTACTCAAAATGAGTCACTATGAAAAGGAGGACATATCCAAATGAAAAAATCAACAAAATTCATCAGTTTGCTGTTGGCTGTTCTGATGACGGTTTCCTGCTTCACTGCCTTTGCCGTTATTTCTTCATCCGCGGCTGACGGTGAAGGTCAGAAGGTTTACTTTCAGTACCCCAAGTCACCCAAATGGGGCGACCCCAACGGAGTAAAGGTAAACAAGAAGAGCGGCCTGGCGAACGTTTATTGCTATTGCTACTCGATCTACGGCAATACCACTCCCTACAAGGCTGCTTCCTGGCAGGCAAGATCTACTCAGTGTAAGTATGAGGGAGAGGTAGACGGCTACAAGATCTTCTCTTTCGACGTTTCCGTATACGGTCACATTGATGACAATGCCGACTACGGTATCATCTTCTCCACCCAGAACGGAACCGGCTACCAGACAACAGATATCACCATGAGCTCAGAGTGCATCGGCGATACCATCGTTGTTATCGAGGGCAGCAGACAGAACGCTTCCGACTCCAAGAAGATGGACGACTATGCCAAGTGGCAGAACAAGGACGAGACAGAGTACGGCGTAAAGGCCAACATCTCCTCTCTCGGCGAGCTCATGCCCGGCGTATGGCCCAAGTACCAGCCCAGAGCTCAGCAGCTCTCCAACGCTCTCAAGACTTACCTCTTCAACCCCATCAATGTTCCTTATTTTGACTACTCGCACAACATGAAGTTGTGCCAGGGTCTTGAGGTTACTCCCCTTGAGGTTTACAACCAGTACATGAACGACAACGCCGACTTCCTCGCACGCGGCACCGCGAAGATCAACGAGGTCGCTTCCGGCAAGGAGGTTTATCAGTTTAAGGCTGTCGAGGCTCAGAAGAAAGACGCGGACGGCAATCTCGAGTTTGAAAACGGCGAGCCTGTAATGACCATGATCCCCGCTCCCGAGTACGTCATGGAGGTTCTCGGACTGACTGAGGCGGACATTAATCCCACAACAGCTCCCGAGCCCACAACCGTAGCTCCCACAACCGTAGCTCCCACAACCGTAGCTCCTACAACCGTAGCTCCTACAACCGTAGCTCCTACAACCGTAGCTCCTACAACCGTTCCCGTAACAACCGTTCCCGAGACAACCGATCCCGTTGTTGCTGATGATGTTTACAGCCTCGCGGGCTCTCCCGCAAGCGTATTCGGCGGAGCGGAGTGGAAAGCCGACAATGAGGCTACCGACATGACCAAGGGTGAGGACGGCAAGTACAGCATCGTTCTCGAGGCTGTTCCCGAGCTCAAGAACATCCAGTTCAAGGTAATTACAAACCACGATTGGGCTAATCCCTCCTACGGCGACGGCGAAGGCAACTTTGTTTTCAACACCAACGGAGTTGGCGACGTAACAGTTACCTTCGATCCCGAAACCAAGGAAATCACCGCAACAGGCGATACCGTATACTTCGAGACCGAGCTTGTAGTTGATAAGATGTACGCTGTAGGTAACGGCGAAGGCACATGGCTCAACGGCCTTGCCTGGGGCGACGCCTTTGAAAGCGAGGACAATGTCATGACCGAGGTCATCGACAAGGTCTATGAGATCACCTTCACGGATATCCCCGCGTTTGACAACTGGCAGATCAAGTTCGCCGCTAACGGCAACTGGACCTCCAACTGGGGCAACGCGAAGCCCACTACCGATCCCGAAACAGGCGAAGAGATCCCCGCTCCCTCACCCATGAACGAGACTGTCGACGCTGTTTATGACGGCGGCAACATCGTTGTAAACGTTGAGGAGGACGGCTCCACCGTTAAGGCTCAGCTCGACCTCAGAGAGTTCGATTTCGCTACCAAGAAGGGCGCGAAGTACACCATCACCGTTACCGCTCCCGAGAAGGAGAAATTCATCTACGGCGACGTGAACGGCGACAAGAAGATCAACATCGACGACGCTACTTTGATCCAGAAGGCAGGCGTTGACCTCATCGCTCTTGAGGGCGCTTATCTCCAGGCAGCGGATGTAAACGGCGACGGCAGGATCTCGATCCTCGACGCTACCGCTGTTCAGAAGTACGTCGCAAAGTACACCGACGGTTACTTTAAGGCAGGCGAGGAGTTCGAGTACGAACCCGCTCCTGTCTGATCAGACCGGCTGACAGTTAAATAAGCTTTTGACGCGCCGCTTTTCGCGGCGCGTTATTTTGTAAAAAATTCAAATCGGTTATTGAATTGTCCCAAAAAACGTGATATACTATGTGGCAATACAGAAAGGAGATGAAGCTTTTGAAAAAGCTTTACGGAAAAATCATCGCTGCCGCGCTTGCAGCGGTCACCATGCTTTCCGCCTGTTCGGTGAGCGCCTTTGCCGCGCAGAAGCAGCAGGCAGTGGGCAATATCGCGTTTGGCGACGTCAACAAGGACGGCGAGGTCGATATTGACGACGTGACCCTGCTCCAGAAATATCTGGCAAAATACCCCGAGGTCGTTGAGCTGTTTGAAAACGACGATCATATTATGTTCGCCGCCGATTTCAACAGCGACGACAAGGTGGATATCAACGACGTTACCGCGATCCAGAAGAGTATCGCGGGCTATGACTACGAAGATCCGTACGATCCCGGTGAGGTCGACCCTGAAACTCCGGCGGATATCTGGGGACATACCGAGCCGGACGGAACCTATACTATCGACAATATCCGCGACTATATCGTGGGTCTGGATACGCCTGTTGAGCTTGAGGACGGTACCGAGAGACCGCTCATCAATTTTGACAACGCCGCCACCACTCCCGCCTTTACGTCTGTTATGGACGCGGTGAACCAGGAGCTGCTGATGTACGGCTCTATCGGCAGAGGCTTTTCCCAGAAATCCAACCACAGCACCGATCTTTACAATATCGTCAGACAGAAGGTGCTTGACTTTGTCGGCGCTTCCGATAGCAAATATACCTGCTTCTATGTGAATAACACCACCGACGGTCTGAACAAGCTCGCTTCCGCTCTTATCGAGAATGAGAGCGATATCGTGCTCACCACCCGCATGGAGCATCACGCGAACGACCTTTCGTGGCGCGAGCGCTGCCGCGTGGTATATTCCGAGGTGGACGAAAAGGGACGCGTCGATTACGACGACATGGAAAGACTTCTCAAGGAGTACCGTGTAAAATACGTTGCGGTCACCGCCGCTTCAAATGTTACCGGCTTTGTGAACGATGTTCACCGGATCGCGAGACTCGCCCACAGATACGGAGCCAAGATCATAGTTGACGGAGCTCAGATCGTCGCTCACCGCGAATTCAGAATGACCGGCGGCACTTCCTACAGTGATATCGACTTCTTCGTATTCTCCGCCCACAAGATGTATTCACCCTACGGCGGCGGAGCTGTTGTAGGCAAAACAGATCTGCTCGAGAAGCACATGCCCGAATTCTACGGCGGCGGCACGGTGAAGATCGTCGGCGATTACAGCGTCACCTATAAGGACGCTCCCGCAAGCTATGAGGCGGGCTCGCCCAACTACCCCGGCGTGATCGGTCTGGGCAAGGCGATCGACGTTCTCAGCGACGTGGGCTTTGAGGATATCCAGCAGCATGAGTACGCGCTCAACCGCAGGCTTATCGACGGCCTCAGGGAGCTCGGCGGCGACAATGTTGTGGTTTACGGCGACCCTGATGATATCAGCGACAAGGTCGGCGTTGTTACCTTCAACTTTAAGAACGCCAACTCGTACCTGCTTGCTCAGGAGCTTTCAAAGATGGGCGGAATAGCCACAAGACAGGGCGCCTTCTGCGCGCATCCTTACGTATGGCGACTGATGCATATCCCGGACGACACTCTCGATCAGTTCGATTCCTGCGGCGCGATGAACACTCCCGGCATGATCCGAGTGAGCTTCGGTATCTATAATACCGAGGAAGAGGTGGACGAGTTCCTGAGGGTTCTTCCCGAGGCTCTTGCGAAGGTTACGACCCCCGACTATCTGAAGAATTACGGCAACGTGAGGATTTATTATTGATCCCGACATAAAATATACGGCGCGGAGTTTTCGGGCTCCGCGCCGTCTTAGTGTCCGCGCATTTTTGTGTTGCAAAAAGAGCTTCCCTGTGGTAAAATATAAAGATATCATGGGGAAAGTGAGGGAAAGGAATGATTCTTTACGATATTTCGAGGGACGCGCTGACGACGCCCGTATACGAGGGCGACCCGGAGCCCAAGTCGGAATGGCTCAAAAGCATGGAAGAGGACGAGGAGTACAATCTGAGCCTGATAAGCATGACGACGCACAGCGGCACCCATATCGACGCGCCGCTTCATTTCAGCGACGACGGCAAGTCGATAGACCAGCTCAGGCTGAGCACCTTCTACGGCAAGTGCACGGTCATCTCCGTTGAAGGCATCCTCACGGGCAGCGATATGGAACGCCTTTTGCCCTACTGCAAGCGAAGAGTGATCTTTCACGGCGGCGGCAAGACCTTTCTCTCTTATTCGGCGGCAATCGTGCTTGCCGAGAGCAAGGTCGTGATGGTCGGCACCGACGCCGATTCGATCGCGCCGCCCTTTGACGAGGCGAAAACCCACCGCACCCTTGCGCGCGCGGGGATCGCCATACTTGAAAATTTGAACCTCGAAGGCATCAGGGACGGAGAATATGACATCTGCGCCTTTCCGATCAAGCTCTCGGGGCTTGAGGCGGCGCCCTGCCGCGCGATCCTGCTGGAGATGGAAAAGGGGCTCAACAGGAGATAGCGCCTCAAAGGAAGCACGAACTGCGCCACGAATAATGCACAATGAGCAAATCGCGAAACGGAGTAATGATATGATAAAAATGGCGGTTTTTGACCTTGACGGCACTCTTGTGAACTCGCTCACGGATCTGGGTCTCTGCGTAAACAGGGGGCTGCGCGCGGCGGGACTTCCGGAGCAGCCGCTGGAAAAATACAATAAATTCGTCGGCAACGGCAGAGAAAGACTGATCCGACGCGCAATGGGCGGCAAAAGCGGCGACGACGCGCTTTATTCGGTCGTCCTCCGGGAATTTGACCGCAGCTACAAGCTCCACTGCAACGATAATACCGACGCCTACGAGGGCTGCGACCTGCTGCTCGAGCATCTTGCCTCGCGCGGGATAATGACCGCCGTGCTCTCCAATAAGCCCGACGAGTTCGTTCCTCAGCTCCTCGGGAGGCTTTATCCCGGGCACAGCTTCACCGAAGCCTGGGGACAGAAGCCCGAATACCGCACCAAGCCCGACCGTCAGGCGCTGGACGCGATGCTGGCGCTGCACGGCGTTAGGCATGAGGAATGCGTATATATAGGCGACAGCGACGTTGACGTTTTCACCGCCCGAAACGCCGGGGTGAAGATGGCGGGCGTTTCGTGGGGCTTTCGCGGAAAAGCCGAGCTGACCGGGGCGGGCGCGCCCTTTGTCGCCGATACCGCCCGCGAGCTGGAGGAGTATATCTTATCGCTATGAACAAGCAAAACTATCAGAAGCTGCTCGACAAAATAATCGAGGGACACCGTCAAAGAGACGAATATCCCTCTCTGCTGCTGCACGTCTGCTGCGCGCCCTGCTCGAGCTACTGCCTTGAATATCTATCGAACTATTTTGATATCACGGTTTTTTACTACAATCCGAATATAACGCTGCCGAGTGAATACGCCTTCAGGCTGAGCGAGGAAAAGAGATTTTTGCGCGAGAAGAGGTTCCCGCGGCCTGTCCGCATAGCGGAGAGCGAGTACGAGCCCGAGTTGTTTTTTGAGGCGGTAAAGGGGCTTGAGCGCGAGCCGGAGGGCGGAGAGCGCTGCAGGGTCTGCTTTGAGCTGCGGCTTGAGGAGAGCGCGAAAAAAGCCGTGGAGCTCGGCTTCGACTATTTTACCACGACGCTCACGATAAGCCCGCTCAAGAACGCCGACCTGCTCAACGAGATCGGCATGAGGATGGGAGAGAAGCACGGCGTCAGCTGGCTGTGCAGCGACTTCAAGAAGCGAGAGGGCTACAAGCGCTCTATCGAGCTTTCCCGCGAATTCGACCTCTACCGCCAGAGCTACTGCGGCTGCGTTTTCTCCCGGAGTCGTGAAAATGAATAAATATCCCCGCCGATTTTGTTCGCAAAACGCCCGCAGACACTATATATAGTGGCTGAAAACAAAATTGTTCAAAAATTACACAAAATATTCCAATAATGTCATGCTTGTAAAAGAGTTGTAATGTATGCGCTTTTACAAGCGTTTTTTTTATTATCGCGGATTCAAAAACCGCGTAGGCAAGCCGTTTCCGGGCTTTGTTAAGTATTTAACGACGGTTACAATTTTTCAATATGCAGTGTATAATTCTTTTTTAGAATACAACATATTGTGTTTTTGGCGAAACTGACACTTGATTTTTCGAAAATCTTGATGTATAATTAATCTCGCACGTAAGAAAACCCGAGAGCGATTTTTCGGCTTTATCGGGTCCGCGGGCGCGACCGGAAACGCGCCGGCGGTTTTTCTCCGGACGGAAGCCTGAGCTTTTCGCCGGAGAACGGAATTAGATTTTGAAAAAACGCGAAGAAAGAGGGAAGAATATGAAAATCATCAAGAGAAACGGCTCCGAAGAGGTTTTCAATATAGAGAAAATCATCAACGCTGTCAGAAAGGCGAACAATTCAGCCGACAGCCCGTTTTTGACGGAGGAGCAGATCACAGACATCGCCGACTATGTTGAATACAAGTGCAACAAGATGAACCGCGCGGTCTCCGTCGAGGAGATCCAGGACATGGTAGAGGATCAGCTCATGGCAAAGGGCGCCTTTGAGCTTGCCCGCCGATATGTCCGCTACCGCTACAACCGTTCGCTTGTCCGCAAGGCGAACACCACCGATAACCGCATCCTTTCGCTGATCGAGTGCAACAACGAGGAGGTCAAGCAGGAGAACTCCAACAAGAACCCGACCGTCAACAGCGTCCAGAGGGATTATATGGCAGGCGAGGTCAGCCGCGACCTCACCCGCAGGATGCTGCTCCCGCCCGACATCGTCGAGGCTGACAAGCAGGGTCTTATCCATTTCCACGACTCCGATTATTTCGCGCAGCACATGCACAACTGCGACCTCGTCAACCTCGAGGATATGCTCCAGAACGGCACGGTCATCAGCGACACCCTCATAGAAAAGCCCCACAGCTTTTCCACCGCCTGCAACATCGCTACCCAGATCATCGCGCAGGTAGCCAGCAATCAGTACGGCGGACAGAGCA
Organism: uncultured Ruminococcus sp.; assembly: GCA_902774325.1. Classification (GTDB taxonomy): domain Bacteria; phylum Bacillota; class Clostridia; order Oscillospirales; family Acutalibacteraceae; genus Ruminococcoides. Next base: position 24,704 of record CACYIC010000044.1, on the reverse strand, counting down.
TCAGCCTCACCCATCTCGCGCCCTTCGTCCAGATCTCGAGAGAGAAGATCCGCAGGGAGACCCTCGCGGAGATCGAGGAGCTCGGCGTTGAGGTCAGCGAGGACAAGATAGATGAGATCGTTGAGCAGCGCCTTCGCAAGGAGGTCAACCGCGGCGTACAGACTATCCAGTATCAGGTAGTGACCCTGCTGACCACCAACGGTCAGGCGCCCTTCGTCACCGTTTATATGTACCTCAACGAGGCTGAAAACGAGCAGCAGAAGGCTGATCTCGCCATGATAATCGAGGAGACCCTCAAGCAGCGCTATCAGGGCGTAAAGAACGAGGCGGGAGTCTGGATCACCCCCGCGTTCCCCAAGCTCATTTATGTTCTTGAGGAGGACAACGTGACCGCCGGCAGCAAGTACTGGTATCTCACCGAGCTTGCCGCGAAGTGCACCGCGAAGCGCATGGTTCCCGACTACATCTCCGAGAAGGTCATGCTTGAGCTCAAGGGCGACGTTTACACCTGCATGGGCTGCCGCAGCTTCCTCACTCCCGACCGCTTTACCGACGCGGGAGTGGGCAATATCGCCAACGCGGGCAATTATGTCGAGGGTCAGCACAAGTATTACGGACGCTTCAATCAGGGCGTCGTCACCGTGAACCTCGTCGATATCGGTCTGAGCGCCAACCGCGACATGAAGAAATTCTGGGAGATCTTTGACGAGAGGATGGAGCTTTGCCACAGAGCGCTGCGCACCCGCCACGAAAGGCTCAAGGGCACGCTTTCGGACGCCGCCCCGATCCTCTGGCAGTACGGCGCCCTCGCCAGACTCCAAAAGGGCGAGACCATCGACAAGCTTCTCTACGGCGGCTATTCCACGATCTCCCTCGGCTACGCGGGACTCTGGGAATGCGTTTACAGCCTTATCGGAAAGAAGCTCACCGAGGAGGAGGGCAAGGAGCTCGGTCTTGAGATCATGCGCCGCCTCAACGCCGCCTGCGCGAAATGGAAGGCTGCGGAAAATATTGATTACAGCATCTACGGAACTCCCCTTGAGAGCACGACCTACAAATTCGCCAAATGCCTGCAAAAGCGCTTCGGCATCATCAAGGGCGTGACCGACCGCAACTATATCACAAACAGCTATCATGTCCACGTCACGGAGGATATCAGCGCCTTTGACAAGCTCAAGCTCGAATCCGAGTTCCAGGCGCTTTCTCCCGGCGGCGCGATCAGCTACGTTGAGGTCCCCAATATGCAGGACAATATCCCCGAGGACGGCAAGCTCCTCTGGGAGTGCCCGCACTGCCACAACCGCGATCAGGATAAGATGAACGTCGCCAGAAGGACCTGCGGTTATATCGGCACTCAGTTCTGGAACCAGGGCAGGACCCAGGAGATCCGCGAGAGGGTGCTTCACCTCTGATGAATTACGGCGAGATCAAGAATTTTGATATAGCGAACGGCGAGGGCGTGAGAGTTTCGCTGTTCGTGTCCGGGTGCACCCATCACTGCAAAAACTGCTTCAACAGGGAAACCTGGTCCTTTGACTACGGAAAACCTTTTACCGCCGAAACCGAGGAGCTGCTTCTCAGGGAGCTTTCTCCCGGTTATATCGACGGTCTGTCACTCCTTGGCGGCGAGCCGTTTGAGCCGGAGAATCAAGCGGCGCTGCTGCCTTTCCTGCGAAAGGTGAGAGAGAGGTTCCCCGAGAAAAACATCTGGTGCTATACCGGCTATCTTTTTGACAGGGAGCTGCTTTCGGAGAGCCGCGCCCGCTGCGAGTTTACCGACGAAATGCTTTCGTATATTGATATCCTCGTAGACGGCGAGTACGTCGAGGCTCTGCATGATATCCGCCTGCAATTCAGGGGAAGCTCCAACCAGAGGATAATCGACGTGAAGAAGTCGCTCAAAAGCGGAGAGGTCATGCTTTATACTCCCGCAAGCGGAAAAATCTAGATCATTCCACCATAATTTGATATTGTCTCCATCAAAAAACCCGAGGTGTTTGAAACCTCGGGTTTTGACTTTATTAAGGAAATACCGCATGATCCACGGGTTTTATAATAAATCCCATGCCGCGATGAATGAAACCGGTGCAGAGAGGATAAGATCAGCGGCAAAGGGGCTTAGTCCTCATGAGAGCGCCAGCCGGCAATCGGGGTCGGGGACGTCGTACCTTCCCGTTTTGGCGTAGGCGACGCATTTTGAACCGCCGCGGCACATCTCGGCGTATTTGCAGTCCCTGCAGCCATCGGGGATCCCCAGCCCGCGCAGCTCCCTCATAACGGGGCTTTCGCGGTGAAGGGTCAGCAGGTCGCTGTCGCGGACGTTTCCGATCACGATCGGGAGTCTGCGGCAGGGCATCACGTCGCCGTTTGCGAGGACGATCAGCAGGTTGTCGCCCGCCGCGCAGCGGTAAAACAGCTTTTTCTTACATGGGATGAACTGGAGCGATCTGCCGCAGAACACCTTTCCCCGGCGGTTGAGAGCCGCCGCCTTGTTTGTGAGCCTGCGGAAATCAGAGGCGGAAAGGGTTAGCCTGTCCTTGTCCTCGGCGTCGGGAATAACTACCCTGTCGAACCAGAGCTTGTCAACTCCGAGCGCGTCGCAGTATCGGGCGAGCTTGGGAAGCTCGCGCAGGTTTTGGCTCTGAGCGGTAAAGGACACGCTTGTGAAGATATTCTGCGCCCTGAGCGCGATTATCCCGCTTACGGCGCGGTCAAAGCTGCCCTTGCCGCGTATCGAGTCATGGACGCTTTTGCAGCCGTCAAGACTGACCTGGACGTAATCCACGCCGCAAGCCCTGAGCCTGCGCGCCTCCCATTCCCCCAGCAGGGTGCCGTTCGTGAGCACTCCCGTGCGTATCCCGCGCTCGCGGGCGAGGGTCAGCAGCCTGAACAGGTCGGGGTGGGTCAGCGGCTCGCCGCCCGTGAGATTGAGCCGCCCGACGCAGCCGTATTCCTTTAGCAGGGCGCTGAACTGATCGAGCACGGGAAGGAGGTCGTCAAGGCTGTCGAAGGCGCTGTAATCGTCCTGATAGCAATGCCTGCAGCGAAGATTGCAGCGGTGGGTGATATGCCACTGCAGGGTGAAATCCTTATAGCCGAAGCCTTCCATGCCTTAGAAGGAGGAGCTTCCGCCGCTTCCGCAGCTTGAGCACGAGGAGCAGCTGGAGCACGAAGAGCAGCTTGAGCACGAGGAGCAGCTCGAGCCCGACGAGCCTGACGACTTGGGAGCGGGCGGGCGGTGAGCCGTGTTCTTTCCCGTGCAGCGAGCGGCGACGGGAGCCGTAAAGGAGCCGCTTGCCTTGAAGTCGTTTCCGTATTCTCCGACGTCGTATTGAAGCAGCGGGTTATTGCGCTTGGAGAAGGCGACTCCCAGCGCGATTATGAGTCCGAGCATGATCGAGATCACGATGTAGCCGCTGACCTTAAGAGGCTCGCTGATATGCTTTTGGTTGCAGACGTCGAGCATCTGAGAGAACGCCTCCTGCGCGCAGCGGTAGTAATCCTTTGAGGTCGCGTAGTGGCTGACGTTGTTGGTGATCGAGCGGGCGTAGGAATCGTTGACAAAGTCGTTGATTGCGCCGTAGGACTGGATCGTGAGCTTGCGGATGTTCATATTTATCACGAATATACCCGCGCTGTCGGCGCCGAAGAGCTCCTTGCGCTTGAGGCGCGCCTGCTCGATCTCATTGGAGGCGTCTTCGCTCGTTGTCCAGAAGGCGATGTTTCCGAATTTTGTCAGAGGCATCATATCCTCGACGAGCTTTGCCTCCTCCGAGCTTGTGAGAAGGTCGTCGTCGTCCATGATAATAACCTTGTAGTCGGTATCGGGATCGACGTATTTCGGCTCATCCGACGCGCCCGCGATAACAACGGAGCTAAGCGCGAGGATAAGCGCGAGGGCGAGGCAGAACGCCGCTTTTATTGCCTTATTTTTCATCGTAAGCCGCTCCCTTCTTGTTGAACTGCGGAAGCCTGCGCAGGGCTACCCTGGATTGGAAGCGGATGTGCATCAGCGCGAGAACGAAGAGCTCGGCGGCGGCGACGCCCGAAAGGGCGTAGAAGCCCCCGCTGCCCCAGGTTCCGTCAAGAATGATCGGAAGGAAGAGTCCGAGGGTGATGAAGGTGATGATTCTGACGATGTTATTGATGACGTTGAATCTCTTTGCTTCGATCAGGATTCCGTTTGTCTGCATGGACTGACCCTTCAGCTCTATTTTTTTGATCTTGGAGGTGAGCGTCGCCTGCTTGATGTAAAAACGGGTCACGAGGCTCAACATCGAAAAGCCCGCCATGACCATTCCGATCAGCCATCGCATTTGCTCATAGGTGCCGTCGGTGGTGATGAGTATGAGTCCGACCGTCGCGAGCACCGAGAACACGATGAACGAGATCGGCATTTTCTTTTTGAGCTCGTCCTGATTGAGCGCGCCGCCAACGGTATTTATATAGGAATGCTGCAGAACGTACATCCCGGTGAAGCCCAGCATGGTGCAGACGGCGAGGGTCGTCGCGGCGGGAAGCGTGGGAAGGAAGCTCATGAGCAGGAAGAGCAGACCGAAGATCGCGGCGGAGCAGATAAGCGCCGCGATGAGGATCCTGAGCGGACTGAGCGGCAGATCCGCGACGACCTTGCCGCTTTCTCCGTTTACGGCGGCGTAGGTTATCTTATCTCCGACGCGGTAGCTCATGAACCAAACGGGGAAGAGCTTCCGATGGACCGGAGATATCTTCATGGGGATCCGGTTTTCGGAATGCGAGGTGTTTACGGAAATATTGTCGCCGGGGACCGAGTTTTTGATCAGAGAGTCGGACGCCATCTGCTTTGTCACGGTGGGAATCATCTTGTCAAGCAGCACGGGGCCGTATTCGTTCATGTCGATATTTCCGGTCTCGGCGTAGAAGCCGCTCAGATAAGCGGGACGGAAATCCTGCTCTTTTTTCGGGTCAAAGGGCGCGACTCTTTCGCTGATATGGTCGTCAAAGGCGATCGAGGCGTCGTGCGAGGAGCCGCCGTTTATGATATATTTGGCGTTTCCGGTGATCTCATAGAGGTTTGTTTCGTAGTAATAGTTTCCGACGTCCTTTTCCGCTCCCAAAGCCTGAAGCGTTACTTTTCCGTCTACAGCGCCCTCGAAGTCGCAGTAGGGCATATAGATGCCGCGGAAGCTCTCTATTAACTTCGGATCGCGGAACTTGCGGGAAACAAAGGGGAATTTTTTGACCTCCGCGATATATTTTTCCTTGCACTGCTCCTTGGTGATCTGAAAGGGAACCACCTTCTCGGGGATCCAGTCCCTGCGGATCTTGTCGAATATCATCGACGCGCCGCCGCAGTAGGGGCAGAAGCCCACGGCGTCGTTTTTGTCGGTGGTGTCGAGCTCGGCGCCGCAGGAGGGGCATACGAAAACAAAGCTGTCAAAGGCTTTTTCGGTTTTTGCCTCATCCCCGAAATTATCTCTTATCTCCTTTGGGTCGAACCTGTTTTGGCAATGGTCGCAGACAGCGAGCTGCGAGGCGATATCAAATCGCAGACCCGCGCCGCAGGTTGGACATTGTACCATGGATATCACTCCTTGCGATAATAAATTGACTCAATGATTATACCATATTATTGTAGTTTTATCAAGGCATTTTTCACGGCAGCGGTAGAATATGCTGAAAAACTGTTGACATATCCTCATGAAAATTGTAAAATATATGAAAGAAAAACCAATACCGATAACCGAAAAAACGGAGATCGGCATCAATCTTACAGGAGGCTGGATTATGAATATTACAAAGGATATCATCTACATCGGCGTGAACGACCATAAGATCGACCTTTTTGAGGGACAGTACGACGTGCCCAACGGCATGGCTTACAACTCCTACCTCATCATGGACAAGCTCGTGACCGTTATGGACACCGTTGACCAAAACTTTACCGACGAGTGGTTCTCGAATCTCGACAAGGCGCTCGGCGGAAGGCTGCCCGACTACCTCGTGGTTCAGCACATGGAGCCCGACCACAGCGCGAATATCAAGAATTTTACCGAGAAATACCCCGAGGCGCTTGTCGTTTCCTCGGCAAAGGCGTTCGCCATGATGAAGAACTTCTTCGGCACCGATTTCGCCGACAGGAGGATCGTGGTCTCCGAGGGCGACACCCTTGAGCTCGGAGCTCACACCCTCAGCTTTGTAGCCGCTCCCATGGTTCACTGGCCCGAGGTCATAATGACCTACGACAGCACAGACAAGGTGCTTTTCTCGGCTGACGGCTTCGGAAAATTCGGCGCGCTTGACGTTGATGAGGATTGGGCGTGCGAGGCGAGAAGATATTATATCGGGATCGTCGGCAAGTACGGCGCTCAGGTGCAGGCTGTGCTCAAAAAGGCTGCTAAGCTCGATATTCAGATCATTTGCCCGCTGCACGGTCCCGTGCTGACCGAGAACCTCGGCTATTACCTCGACCTCTACAACACCTGGTCGTCCTACAGCGTTGAAACCGACGGCATCATGATCGCCTACACCTCGGTTTACGGTCATACCAAGGCGGCGGTGGAGTATCTTGCCGAGCAGTTCAGGATCAACGGCTGCCCCAAGGTCGTTGTCAACGATCTCGCCCGCGAGGATATGGCGGAGTGCGTTGAGGACGCCTTCCGCTACGGCAGGATCGTGCTCGCCACCACCACCTACAACGCTGAGATCTTCCCCTTCATGCGCGAGTTCATCAACCACCTCACCGAGCGCAATTTCCGCAACAAGACTATCGCCCTCATCGAAAACGGCTCATGGGCGCCCCTCGCCGCCAAGGTCATGAAGAATATGCTCGCGGACTCCAAGAACCTCACCTTCCTCGACACCGTTACCATCAAGTCGGCGATGAGCGAGGACAACAAGCTCCAGCTCGATAAGCTCGCCGCCGAGATGTGCATGGATTATCTTGCCCAGCACGACGAGACCGCCGACAAGAACGACCTCACCGCGCTCTTCAATATCGGATACGGTCTTTATGTCGTCACCTCCAACGACGGCAAAACGGACAACGGTCTGATCGTCAACACCGTCACCCAGGTCACAAATACGCCCAACCGTATCGCCGTGACCATCAACAAGCAGAACTATTCTCACGACGTGATCAAGAATACCGGCAAGCTCAACGTCAACTGCCTCTCGGTCGAAGCGCCCTTCAAGGTGTTTGAGCATTTCGGCTTCCAAAGCGGCAGGGAAGTCGACAAGTTCGCGGAATGGGAGCTTCTCCGCTCCGACAACGGACTCGCCTTCCTGCCCAAGTATATCAATTCCTTCATGTCGCTTAGAGTTGAGCAGTATATCGACCTCGACACCCACGGGATGTTTATCTGCGCCGTCACCGAGGCGAGAGTGACCTCCGACAAGGAGACAATGACCTACACCTACTACCAGAACAACGTCAAGCCCAAGCCTCAGCCCGAGGGCAAGAAGGGCTTCGTCTGCAAGGTGTGCGGATATATCTACGAGGGCGACGTGCTCCCGGATGACTTTATCTGCCCGCTCTGCAAGCACGGCGTCGCTGATTTTGAGCCTCTTGAATAATTTTTGATTTTAGAGGCTTTGCGCGTATCGCGGACAGCCTATCGCGGACTCGCGCGGCTGCTGCGGCGTATCGCGCCGTGACGCGAAATAACTAACAACAAAAATCAGCCCATACCGACCTGTACGGAAGGTATGGGCTGTTGTCGTTCTGTCAAGGGCGGATCAGCCGAAATAGGAGTTTGCCGCCTCGTAATAGAAGTAAAGCGCCTTAACGGTGTTTTGCAGAGCCTCGTCGTCGGAGCCGCCGCTGAGAACCTTCTTGCAGTAGTTCATCGGGCTGTAGGCGATTGAGCCTGTCGAGCCGACCGACAGCGTGAAGGAGGTCCCGAGCAAGGCGGAGGGGATATTCCTGATCCGCGCGAGCCGGTATTCGCCTGACTCGACGGTTTCGACCTTCATGCCGTAGCTGCACGAGAAGCTCAGCGGTTCGCTGCTCTTGAGAGTGAAAACCTGGGTATCCAGATATACCTCTGTTTTGCCTGCCTTGAGAGGCTTGAAGGTCGCGCTGACATAGCCGCACCTTGCCGAGATATTATATCCGTTGGTGCTTGAGGTGTTGGCGACCACCTTTCCTCTGTAGCTCAGATTATAAACTCCGTCGTCGCCCGCGAAGGGCATCATATAGCCCTCTATATCGCCGTCGTCGATATAGTAGTTGATCTCATCCTCGTCGATCAGCTCAAGATATTCCGGGTCGTAGTTCAGTATCCACTGCGTATTGAGCAGCTTGTATGAGCATTGAATATAGTAGGTCACGGTGATTTTTTCGACGGACGGATAAAACTCTCCTGCCGTTTCATCAAATGCGTTGGATTTTGCCGTTACTGTCAAAATCTCCGAGGCGCCGGTTTCCGTTCCCGCCTCCGCCGCGCCGACGGGCAGAGCCGCGGCGAGAAGCTGGCAGCACAGGACAAGCGCCAGAATTACGGAAAAAGTTGATTTGAAGCTCTTTTTCATGTTTTTTACCTCCTTGAAGGTTATACACAAATATCATATCATATTTTGCGCTTTGTTACAATCGGTTTTGCGCTCTGTCACGATACAAAAATCAGCCGCGCAATTTGTCTGAATTGCACAAACGGAAAAAAGAAAACCGGCGCGGGCAAAAGGCTCGCGCCGAAGCGGATTCGGGTTTAATAAAACTCGGTGATGAGCTGCGCGATGTATTTCTGTATGCGCGTAGCGTCGCGGATGTCGATCCTGCCGTCGCGGTTCGTGTCGGCAGCGGCAAGCACGTTCGTATCAAGGTCGACGCTCTTGACCAGATAACGCTGGATCATGGTCACGTCGTCGATGTTTATCAAGCCGTCCCCGTTCACGTCTCCGACGGTGACAGCGGACTCGGGGTTCTCGACGTCCGAATCGTAATAGCCCTCGTAAACGGAGCTTTAGGTCTTTTCGGGGATGAAGCTTATGGTTTCGTCGGTGATTCTTGAGCCGTCGACCACCTTGATCTCGGTTCCGCCTTTCTTGAGGGTCACGACCTCGGCGTCGAGCGAGACCACGGTGCTGCCAGCCTTGAGCGGCTTGAAGGTCGCGGAAACAAAGCCGACCTTGCTGCCGTCCTTTTCCTTTATTCTGTAACCGTTGAGCTTTGAGGTGTTGGCGACAACAGCTCCGGGATCGTCGATATTATAAACGCCGTCATCGCCCGCGAACGGCATCATGTAACCGATGGCAACGTCGTCGTCGATCGTGTAGTTCACATCCTCGGCGTCGTCAAGCTCGAGATATTCCGGGTCGTAGGTGAGCGTCCACTGGGCGTTGAGTATCTTCCATTCGCTGCTCTGTACAAAGTAGGTGACGGTGATCCTCTCTGTCGCGGCGTCAAAGCTCGCGAAAAAGCTGTCAAAAATATTCGATACGGCTGAAACGGTGAGCCGCTCCGCGCCGAAGGAGGAAACGGGCGCGGCAAAAACAAGCTGACAACAGAGAAGGGCGGCCATTATTACGGACAGGATCGTTCCGGTATTCTTTTTTATTTCCTCTACTCCCAAATTATTATTTCTCTCTCATTGTAACACAAATACCGCGTTCATGCAAGACGGATTTTTCAGGGAGCATTTTTGTTTGTCAGGAAGCGTTTTTGCCCTTGGATCGGGAAACAGCCGATCTGCCCGCCGGAAAAATGAGAGGATCTTTCGCAGGCGCCCTTCATTCGGCTTATTGCGCTGTCGGCGCTTTTGTGATAGAATAGACTCATCAGGATTGGAGTGAAAGCTTATGAGCATATTAAAATGCCCCGTCTGCGGGCTTGGATTGACAGTCGAAAACCGTGCGCTGAGGTGCGGGGGAAACCACTGCTTCGATATCGCCAAGGAGGGCTACGTAAACCTGCTTTCGGGCAGCAGGGCGGGGGATAAGACGGGCGACAACAAGGAGATGGCGCGCTCCCGCAGGGATTTTCTCAACAAGGGCTTTTATGCCCCGATCGCCGGGGCTGTCTGTTCGCTTGTCGAAAAATACTCCGACGAGGGCGACAGCGTGCTGGATATCTGCTGCGGCGAGGGCTATTACACCGACTTCCTCACAAAAAGGCTGAACCGTGATTTCTTCGGCTTTGACCTCTCAAAGAGCATGGTCAGGCTCGCGGCAAAGAGGAAATGCCCGGCGAGGTTCTTTGTGGCGAATATTTCCTCCGTTCCCGTCAGAAGCGGCAGCGTCAGGGCGGCGTTCCACCTTTTCGCGCCCTTCCGCGCGGACGAGTTTTCGAGGATCATCTCCGGCGACGGGGTGATAATAACCGCGGTTCCCGGCGCTCGTCACCTCTACGGGTTAAAGAAGGTCCTTTATGATTCTCCGTACCTCAACGACGAGAAGCCGCCCGAAACGGACGGGCTCAGGCTTTTGGAGGAGGTCAGGGTCGAGCGAACGCTGACTTTCGGCGACCGCGACGATATCCTTTCGCTGTTTCGCATGACTCCGTATTATTACCATACTCCGAGCCGGGGGATGGCGAGGCTCGAGGCGCTTGAGAGCCTTACGGCAGAGATCGACGTTCTGCTTCAGGTCTACGCTAAGTGACCGTTAACAGCTTGCTTGATCGGCGCTTACTCAAAGGATGGAGTCGGCGCGGCGGCGAAACATTTTGTTTTTCTACAGATTGACAGCAAGAGATAATAATGATATAATATGAAAAAGTATATATAAAATGCGGCGGCGGGATGAAAAAACTGTATCATCCTTCCAATACGCCGATTTGAACAGGAGGCAAACGAAATGGGACTTTTTGACAGCATCTTTCGCGGCGCGGGTCAGGCGGGCAATATCGCCAACCAGGCGAGCGGCTTCATGAACCAGGCGGCAAACACCGTCAGGCAGGCGGCGGGCAACAAATCCGTTAACGTTGTTTTCGATCGGCTGCCCAACACCCTTGAGGATTTCAAAAGACTTCCTCAGGCGGCTCTATCAAATCCCTTCGACACCGCGGCGATGACCGTGCTCGCGTTCTGCTTCTATCCGCAGAACCCCGAGCTTTCGCTCTCGATGCTCAACGAGCTGCGCGGTCCCCGTCCCCTCAGCGGCGGAGATATGCAGTTCATCCGCGACCGCTTCAGGGATAAGGACTACGTCCCGCGCTCGTATTTCAAGGGCTCTGTTCCCGCCAACGACTATACCCCGCAGACGCCTTATACGGTCAACGTCAGCGAAAATCCCTATTCCTATCAAACCGAGAATTACGCCATGCTCTACGTTCACTCCGGAGGCGCGGACAGCCCGCGCGGTATCCAGCTTCGCAAGGCTAAGGACGGCAAGTGGTATCTGTGGGAGCAGTACATCCTCGCGGATATCCGCAAGCCCGAAAGCGAAAACCCCTGGGCGTGATCGGCGGCAAGAGCATTAGAAGCAAAAAACATATCATATAAAAGGAGAATAAAAATGGGACTTTTTGACAAAAAATACTGCGATATCTGCGGCGAAAAGATCGGTCTGCTCGGCAACCGCAAGGTAGAGGACGGCAACGTCTGCAGCAAGTGCGCCGGCAAGCTTTCGCCCTTCTTCACGGGCAGAAAAAAATCGACTATCGAGGACATCAAGCAGCAGCTCGCTTACAGGGAGCAGAACAGGCAGAACCTCAACAGCTTCAGCCCCAACCGCATTTACGGCAGCAGAACGAAGATATATATCGACGACGCACAGAGAAAATTTGTCGTCAGCAGGAAGAGCGACTACCGCTCCGAGAACGCCGACCTGATCGATTTTTCTCAGGTAGCCAACGCCCGCTATGAGGTTGAGGAGCACCGCTCCGAGGTCTACAGAAAGGACAGCGAGGGCAAGAGCGTATCCTACAATCCCCCGCGCTACGACTACAGCTACGAGATCACCGTGTATCTCACCGTCAATTCGCCCTACTTCTCCGATATCGAGTTTGAGCTTACGGATCACCGCCCCGACAACCGCTATACCGACGAGTTCCGCCGCTATGAGCAGGAGGCTAACGAGATAGTTTCGGCTCTCACCGGAGGCGGATTCGGTCAGCAGAATATGGGCTTCCAGCAGCAGGGAATGGGCATGGGCTATGCCGCTCAGGGTTTTCCGCAGCAGGGTTATCCTCAGCAGGGCTTCCCGCAGCAGGGCTATCCCCAACAGGGCTTCCCGCAGCAGCAGGGTTATCCCCAACAGGGCTTCCCGCAGCAGCAGGGCTATCCCCAGCAGGGCTTCCCGCAGCAGCAGGGTTATCCCCAGCAGGGCTTCCCGCAGCAGCAGGGTTATCCTCAGCAGGGCTTCCCGCAGCAGGGCAATTTCCAGCAGCAAGGCAATTTCCAGCAGCAGGGCAATTTCGCTCAGCCGATGCAGTGGACCTGCCCCAACTGCGGAGCAGTGAACTCGGGCAATTTCTGTGAGGGCTGCGGCTCTCCGAAGCAGTAAGAAAATAAATCACGCCGCGTCGTTTTCGGCGCGGCGTTTTGAGCGCCTAAGCCCGATCCCGGACGCTGCGGAAACGATCCCTCAAAAAGCCGTCCCCGCTCCCAAAGCCGACGCCGCGCATAAAGCCGACGTCGCGCGCGAAAAACATTTCTCGGTTGACAAGCGGCGCGTTTTTATGTATAATTTTCGTAGTCGGTTTTTCCGCGAAGCTTTTAAGCTAAAAAGCACCTCGGTGGTACAATGAAAAATTGAAAATTGAAAGTTGAAAATTTAGGGTCGCTTCGCTCCGATTTATATTTTTCTTATGGAAATCATCATCGAAAAAAAGAGTTTTGATTTTGCAATTAGAATTGTAAGACTCTATAGGTATCTTTGTGAGAAAAAGAAAGAGTTTGTTCTTTCAAAACAGCTTCTTCGTTCGGGAACAAGCATTGGCGCAAATATTGCCGAAGCACAGCAGGCACAGAGCAAAGCGGATTTCGTTTCCAAAATCTCTATTGCATTGAAAGAAACAACCGAAACCAAGTATTGGCTGAGATTACTCTACTCAACTGATTATTTATCCGACGTTGAGATTAAAACAATATTAGCAGATTGTGTTGAGATTGAGAAAATCCTTACCTCGATAATAAAGTCGGGCAAAGTATAATTTTCCATTTTCCATTTTCAACTTTCAATTGAATAAGCGCCGCGAGCAAAAGCGAGGTTTGAAATAAGGAGTACAAGGAAGCGCTTAACAGCGCGACGCGGTACGACTATATTTCAAGCGGGACACACCGCGCCGGATTTAGGTAACGTCACCTCGGTGTAACAATTAAATATGAGATAAATTTCGGGTTTTGCGACCTGATTTTATAGATTTGCGGGTATGGCGGAACTGGCAGACGCACAAGATTTAGGTTCTTGCGGAGTACTCCGTGCAGGTTCAAGTCCTGTTACCCGCACCAAATTCGTAAAAATCCGATTCTTCTTATGAATCGGATTTTTGCGTTTCTTTCACAAACACTATCCAAAGGAGCTGATGGTATGCCAACAAGGATTGATATTGAAAATACAATAAAGAGCTTGCTTGTTCGCTACAACGCGGAATACGCGCTGTTGTTCGGCTCCTACGCCAGAGGCGAGGAAACTCCTGATTCCGATATCGACGTAGTTGTTTTCGGCGGCAAGGATATTAAGAAATCCAATATTTTTGCTTTCGCCGAGGATCTTAGAGAAGCGCTGGGAAAAAACGCAGATGTATTTGAAATCAGTGAAGTCAACCGCGACACTCCATTTTATGACAACCTGATGAAAGAAGGAGTGAAGATCGCGTGAAGATTTCGATAAAGAACGCCTGAAAAAGATCATCAACAGGTTTATATGCTCAGTCCTGAATTTAAACAATCACACCCGGATATACCGTGGAGCGTTGTCTCCGGTTTGCGGCATAGACTTGTTCACGACTATGAAGGTATCATACTAATCAATCCCATAATCAAAACGGAAAGGATCAATACTATGATGAAAAGAACGAATAAAACCAATAGACTTGCAAGAAGGCTTCTCTGTGTCATCTTAGCTGTTCTGATGGCAGCAGCAGTACTGACCGCCTGCGGCAGTACTCCTTCCGAGAGTAATACAGCCGCAAGCGGCACAACAAGTGAAGCCAGCCTGCATATTCAAAGCCAAAAGGTCGTTGATTCTCCCAAATGGTTCACAAAGCTCGATGCGGCAAAGGACTGCGATCAGCTGATCGTCGTAGCCGGCGTCGGAGAAACCACCTGCTATGTCAGCATGCACGAAAAGGACGCCGACGGCAACTGGAAAATGATACTTCAGACGCCCGGATATATCGGACTTGAGGGTATGGGCAAAGCAGACAGCTATCACGCGGTCACACCGATCGGCACCTTCACCATTGATAAGGCTTTCGGTATTGCGGACGACCCCGGCTGTCAGATGGAATATACCAAGGTAACCGAGGATGATTACTGGTCGGGAGATGAGCGTGAGGGCATGCACTTCAATGAGTTTGTTAACATTAAGGATGTTCCCGATCTCGATACCGAGGAAAGCGAACACCTCATTGACTACACCTACGAGTACACCTACTGTCTGAACATGGGCTACAACAGCGAATGTGTACACGGAGAGGGCTCCTGCTTCTTCTTTCACTGCATGAGTCTTGTCAAGCCCTACACAGGCGGCTGCGTTGCGGTAAATGAAGCTATCATGAAGCTGATCATGCAGAAGGTGAAAGACGGCTGCAAGATAACCATCAACACAGCGGATGCGCTCGGCATAGACCTTAACGAAGCACGCGACTTTGCAAACAAAAACATATAAGTTAACAGTAAAGATAAAAAAGCCTTCGAAATTCTAACCTTATAATATGGAGCAATCAACAAAAAGTATGCGTCATTAAGTATTACTTGGGTGATACAGACAGATACGGTCGATTTTTTGATGGGAAGCCTCGACTTTTTCTTTTACCGAGATGACATTACCATTAGGTTCCGGTCCTTCGGGGTGCAGGTTCAAGTCCTGTCAGGCGCACCATATAATTGAGGGTGGTCATTTGACCGCCCTCAATTATATTTGTACAAGCAAGCGGCTGACAGGACTCGAAGGCGAGCGAAAAGAAAACAGTCCGGTGGACTGTTTTCCGCGAGAGAGTTACGCTTCATTATGGCGATGCACACACCGCAGCAAACGAAAAACAAACGTATAACAATCATAAACGTATGTCGGACGCACCAAAGCCCAAAAAGCCTGATAAACACTGACTTTTTGGGCTTTTCATATTGCTGAAAAGCATGGCAGACGCATCAAATTGATGTAACGTTTTTTTAATCAAATAACAATTTGGCAGACGCACCATATTGGTACGCCTGCCGTTTTATTATGCTATAAATACGCTTTCTGTTAAGTTGCCGTCCTCATCATAACAATCCTTATGCCGTTCAAATTTGGCGTTGAGGTTTATTTTGATTTGCAGCTTTTTGTCATGCTCGGAAATGACGATGCTGTTCGGTTTAATGAAAAAACTACACCAATATTATAAGTTGTATTTCGAAATTTGTATAGTGACTAAACGGATTCTTTTCCCGTTTCTCTTTGGAAATGATAGCGGGTACAAAGCTTTCATGCACGAAGTTTTCTTCAAAGGGAAGCGCTTCGCGGATCTGTCGGGATTTTCCACAAGCGGCAGCCTGCTTTTTGGCGTTCAGACGTCAGATTATCTAAATCTTGCCGCCCGCAAAAAAAATCATTTGTTATCGGCTCCGCAATATGCTATAATGTTATTGCGTTTTTACGCAATAGATACACAAAAGGACGGAGGAACAATATGTCAGAAGAAATCAAAGAGCTCGAGGCAGCCGAGGCGGAAGCCGCCAAATATGAGGCTCCCGGAAAGAAGAAGTTTTTCACATCAAACCGCATCGAGGTTATTTGCGCGGTATTCCTGGGCATCACCGCCCTGCTCACCGCCTGGGCTACATGGATAGGCTCGCTTCACGGCGGAAATCAGGCGACGAACTATACAAAGAGCAACAACCTCGCCGCCGAGGGCAATGCGGAATACAACGCGGCAATGCAGCTTTATCTTTCCGATCTGATGGCGTGGAACACCGCTATCGACTATTCGATCGACGCCGAGGTCGCCGAAATGAAGGGAAGTACGGAAGAGGCTGAGATCTACCGGAATAAGATGGAGACGTACATCAATCAGAACAGCAGCGAAATCATGACGGAAGCGATCAGCAAAATGGACAGTGATATGGTTTCGCCCTTCCAGGTCGAGGGCACGGTCGAAAAATATTTTACCCACTCCAACGAGCTTATCGAAGAGTCGCAGAATCTGCTCGAGGAGGGCAAGGCGGACAACGCCCACGGCGACGCCTATAATCTGGTCAACGTCATCTTTTCCGTAGTGCTGTTCCTGCTCGGTATCGTAGGGATCTTCAAGAGCCTGCCTAACCGCGCGGTCGTGCTTATCGTCGCGGTCGTCGGCGACGTTCTCGCTACGATCTATATGTGCACCATTCCGCTGCCCACGGGCTTCAATATCCTTAGTTTCTTCGGTATCGGCTGATACCCTTGATCTAAAGCTGCAAGAATATCTCACGCGCAAAGCGATTTCCTCTAAGCAAAAGTCGAGCGTCATACCGCGGAAATCGCTTTGCGCGTTCGGCTTATGGGCGAAGCTCGGGCGTAAGCTTGCCAAGGCTCAATATTTCAGCCTCGGAGTACAATAAAGCCTGTCAAAGTATTGAAATATCGCGGAATATATTGTAAAATAAAAGCGGCAGATATTATTTGATAAAAGGAGGCTTTGAAGAGTATGACCAAAATAATCAGAAAGGCGCTTGCCGCGCTCATGTTCGTAATGATCGCCTCGATCGCCGCAGCCGTGCCCTCGGCAGTCTCGGCAGCGGAAGCGGGAGGCGGGACGGCGGAGAGCCTCGGCGCCCCGGGCGGCGTTGAGCTCGGCACGCAAAGATATCAGAATACAAGATTCGGCTGGAGCGTGACCTTGTCCGACAATTGGCTGCTTTACGGAAAGGTAAAGGAGTTTTCGGACGTCGAGGGCTCCGACCGCCGCGGAACGGTGGTTTTCTGTCACAGGGAGCTCGACGACAATTACCCGAACCGCTGCGGTCAGGTGATGTGGATCTACGCGATATCAAAGAGCAAGCCGGGGATCACCAAAAGCAACGGTTATGAAAACAGGGGAGGATATCTCGGCGAGAGCTCGTCCTATTATTTCTTCTGGGAGGGTCCCACGGACGTAAGATGGTTAAGACCCGGTCACACCTCGGGTCCTTCCGACGATCTCGACAGGCGCTACCAGAGCGAATACAGCGTTTTGACAAGCGCCGCGGAGTCGATCAGAAAGACCTTCACCGTCAGCGGCTCCGGAGATATCCATACCGAGCACGTTTGGAACGACGGTCAGATACTCGTTTCGCCGACGTGCACCTCCGCGGGAAAAAGAAGGCATTACTGCCTGATCTGCAGCGCGTATTATGACGAGGCGATCTCAGCCCTCGGTCACAGCTACGGCTCGTGGACGGTGACGACAAAGGCGACCTGCACGACCTCGGGAACCAAGACCAAGACCTGCTCGCGCTGCGGCTGCAAGCAGAGCCAGACCATAGCGGCGCCGGGTCACAGCTACGGCTCATGGACGGTGACGAAGTCCGCGACCTGCACCGCGTCGGGCACTCAGACAAGAGCCTGTTCGCGCTGCGGAGGCAAGCAGAGCAAGACGATCGCCGCCAGGGGTCACAATTTCGGCTCCAACTACTTGTGCACCCGAGGCTGCAAGACCTGCGACCCCTCGAGCGTTACGACGACTTCGACCTCCCGCAATACTCTGAGGATCCAAAAGGATACCGTTCCCGCTTACGGCGGCCCTTATTCCGGCTGCAAGGTGATCGCGACCTACAAGAAGGGCACGAACGTGACCTCTGTTCTGACGGTCAAAAACGGCTACGGCAGCACCTGGTACAAGCTCGAGAACGGAAGCTACGTCCCCAACTCGGACGTCGCTCTGCATAATTCCCACAAGTGGGACGGCGGTACGGTGACAAAATCCCCGACCTGTCACTCGACGGGAACAAGGGTGCGCAAGTGCGCGGTCTGCGGCACGACCACAACCGAGACGATCCCGAAATGCGCCCACAAATACAACGCGAGCAGCCACCTGTGCGTCTACGGCTGCAAGAGCTTCGACCCCAAGAGCGTAACGACGGTTTCGACCGCGAGGGTCGAGCTGCGCATCGCGAACGATACGGTTTACGCCTACAGCGGTCCATATACCGGCTGCAAGGTCGCAGCGACCTACAAGAGATGGACGAGCGTGACCGCCGTCGCCGCCGTCAGGAACGGCTACGGCAGCGTTTGGTACAAGCTCGACAACGGCAAATACGTCTCCAGAGCGGACGTTGTACAAAAATAATCCTTTTTCAGACAGCCCTTTCCGATATTTCTGTCGGAAAGGGCGGCTTTTTATCCTATTGCCCAAAAAACATTGAAAAAGTCAAAAAAATATGATATTATATGTCATACGAATACCAGATCTTTACAGACCGAAAAGACTGATCTGCCGGGGCAAAGAGCGCGCCCGGGTTTTCGGGAAAATCGGAAAAGCGATTGAGAAGGAGATGCATTTTATGAATAAGCTGCGCACGAGGATAACGGCGGTGTTGATCGCCTGTATGATGTCGGCAAGCCTTGCGCTGAGCGGCTGCTCGGGAACGCCGCAGGACGCCGCGACGCCCGACTCGGCTTCGACGGCGGAGACCTCCGCTCCCGCCGCCACGGAAAGCACCGCGCCTGCGGGAACTGATGCCGATGACGTCGGCGCCGATAATGGTTCCGGGAAAATCTCCGAAGCGCTCGGAAAAGACGCGCAGGCGGCGAAGCTCGGTCAGGAGGAGGTCGGCTACAGCGGATATCTGGATATTTTGGACAACGAAGCTTACGTCCGCATGGGTTATACAAATAAAGACAAGATCATCAAGACCTTAAAAAAGGGCGAGATCGTATATGCGAGCGACAAGATCAAAAACTTAAAGGGCAATTGGTGGTACAAGACAAGCGGAGGCTATCTTTATGAGGGTCACGCCAAACCGCATACGAATCATAAATTCAGCTATTCCGTGACAAGGAACGCGACGTGCAGAGTATCCGGTGAAAAAACCGGTAAGTGCGTCTGCGGCTACACCGTAAAGGAAACCCTCGGCACCGTTGGACATTGCTGGGGCAGCAATTACTTCTGCACCTACGGCTGCGGAAATTATACGGGCGTCACCTTTACGTCGTACTCGGGCGGTGATCTCGTGGTGATAAAGGCCGGCCCCGCTCATTCCGGCCCCTACGGGGATTGCCCGACGACAGCGCAATACTCAAAAGGCACAAGATTGAGCTATAACGCGACGGTCAAGAACGGATATAAAAACACATGGTACAGGCTGAGTAACGGCAATTATATATTCGACGATTACGTTACTCCCCATAACTACCATAACTATAACAGCGGAACCGTCACGAAGGGGGCGACCTGCTACTCCGCGGGTCAGAAGAAATACACCTGCACCGTCTGCGGATACAGCACATACGAGACTATTCCCGCCTGCGGACACAAATACTCCTCGGACTATATGTGCAAGTTCGGCTGCGGCACTTTCAACCCCAACAGCCTGAAAAATATTCAGAATTACAACGCCAAGCTGTGCGTTATCAAGGACTCCGCGCCTTTGCGCAGCGGCCCTTACGACAAGTGCAGCATAAAGTCAACAGTCAGAAACGGCACTGTTCTCAACAGCGTTCAAAAGCTTCAGAACGGTTACGAAAATTATTGGTACAAGCTAAGCAACGGCACCTATATCTTCGCCAACAACGTAACGGTACACAATACGGAGAAATGGGACAGCGGAAAGATCACGACCGCCCCGACCTGCCAAAAGACAGGCGTAAAGACCTTCACCTGCACGGTCTGCGGAAAGACCAGGACGGAGGTCGTCGCGAAGGTCGGTCATCAGTACGGCAGCAATCATATGTGCAAGTTCGGCTGCGGCGCATTTGATCCCAAGAGCGTCAGCGTTACCTCTAACGCTAAGAACACCCTCTGCGTAGTCGAAAGCGGCGCTCCCATCCGCAAGGGACCCTACGATACCTGCGCGGTGGTTTCCAAGCAGAACAAGGGCAAGATGCTCACCTCGGTTCAGACCTTGAAGAACGCGCACAACAACGTCTGGTACAAGCTCAGCGACGGAAATTATATTTATTCGGGAAATGTCGCTATCCACAATTCCGATAAATGGGACAGCGGAAAGATCACGACCGCCCCGACCTGCCAAAAGACAGGCGTAAAGACCTTCACCTGCACGATCTGCGGAAAGACCAGGACGGAGGTCGTCGCGAAGGTCGGTCATCAGTACGGCAGCGATCATATGTGCAAGTTCGGCTGCGGAAACTTCGACCCCAAGAGCGTCAGCGTTACCTCTAGCGCTAAGAACACCCTCTGCGTAGTCAAGAACGGCGCTCCCATCCGCAAGGGACCCTACGATACCTGCGCGGTGGTTTCCAAGCAGAACAAGAACAAGATACTCACCTCGGTTCAGACCCTGAAGAACGCTTATAAGAACGTATGGTACAAGCTCAGCGACGGCAACTACATTTATGAGGAGAACGTGGTCGTCCACAACTCCGAGAAGTGGAACACCGGAAAGGTGACGGAGGCTCCGACCTGCCAAAAGACAGGAATAAAGACCTACACCTGCACAGTCTGCGGCAAGACCAGAACAGAGGTTCTTCCCAAAACAGGGCACTCCTACGGCAGCGACTTCATGTGCAAGTACGGCTGCGGAAACTATAATCCCTCGAGCGTGAAGACGGTTTCGAGCGCCGCCAACAAGCTGTATGTCACAAGCGCCAACTCGATCGCCTACAGCGGACCCTATACCAAGTGCAGAGAGGTCATAGGCTACAAAAAGGGCGCCATGCTCAACGCCGTTTCAACGGTGAAAAACGGCTACGGCAGCATTTGGTACAAGCTCGACAACGGCAACTATATCGTCAATTCAAACGTCGCGGTCCACAACACCCACACCTGGAACGGCGGCACGGTGACCGTTTCCCCGACCTGCATGAAGGAGGGCAAAAAGGTATTCACCTGCACGCTTTGCGGACACAGCGAGACAAGGACTCTCGGCAAGGTATCCCACAAGTACGGCTCGGGCTTCATGTGCGTCTACGGCTGCGGAAACTACGATCCCGACAGCGTGACGGCGATCTCGGGCGAGCAGAACAAGCTTTATGTTATCACGGACGGCGCGGCAGCCTACAGCGGACCGTACACCTCATGCGCAAGGAAGGCGACGTACAGCGCCGGAAAGGAGATCACCTCCGTTTCAACCGTGAAGAACGGCTTCAAGAGCGTTTGGTACAAGCTGAGCGGCGGTAATTTCATAGCGAGCGCCGACGTTGTGATCCACAACGAGCACAAGTGGGACAGCGGAAGCGTCACAAGATCCGCGACCTGCACGGCGGAAGGCTCAAAGACCTGCACCTGTCAGATCTGCGGAAAGACCGAGGTCAGAAAGATACCCAAGCTGGCTCACAAGTTCGGTTCAAACCATCTTTGCGCCTACGGCTGCGGAACCTTTGATCCCGACAGCGTGACTGAGGTTTCCGCCGAAAAGATCTCGCTCTATGTCGAGAAGAGCAGCATAAAAGCCTACAGCGGACCTTATACAAAGTGCGCTGAGAAGGCTGCCTACAAAAAAGGAAAGATGCTGACCGCCGTATCCTCCGTCAAGAACGGCTACGGCAGCACCTGGTACAAACTCGATAACGGAAGCTATGTCTCAAACGCCGACGTCGTGGTTCACAAGACTCACGAATGGGCGGATACCGAGATAACCAAGCCCGCGACCTGCATGGAAGAGGGCGCGGGAACCCGCAAGTGCAAGATCTGCGGAAAGACCGAGGAGGTCGCGATCGAAATGTGCGAGCATGATTTCGGTACGAACTTCATGTGCAAATACGGCTGCGGAAACTACGACCCCGACAGCGTAGAGATCCTGTCTGAGGAAACGATCCCCCTGCGCATCGCGAACGATACGGTTTACGCCTACAGCGGTCCATATACCAAGTGCGCTCTGACCGCGACCTACAAGAGATGGACGAGCGTGACCGCCGTCGCAACCGTCAAGAACGGCTACGGCAGCGTTTGGTACCTGCTCGACAACGGCAAATACGTCTCCAGAGCGGACGTAAAGGCGCAATAGCTTCGGCTCTCAACTCTCAAATCTAAAATCCAAAATCTGATCTGTAAAAAAGGTCGGGCGGAAAGGTTCATCATAAACGAACCCTTCCGCCCGACCGCGGTTATTCTCTATTCAAAAATCAGTTGTTTTTCGCTTCCGCTCTGTTGATGGCGTTGAGAACGCCGAGGACGGAGGCTATATTTACGTTTGAGTCTATTCCTATGCCGAAAATGTTTTTGCCGTCCGGCTTTTTCAGCTCGATATACGAAACCGCCTTGGCGTCAGAGCCCTCGCCGATAGCGTGCTGGCTGTATGAGATGAATTTGTAGCTGTCAATGCCTACCGATTTCAAAGCGTTGAAAAAGGCGTCTATCGGGCCGTTTCCGGTGCCCTTGAGCTTGACCTCGGAGCTGCCGTCGATCCTCATTCTGCCCTTGAAGTGGACGTAGTCCCTGCCGTATTCGTCGCTCTCCTCATAGATCTTGCGGCTGAGCAGGGTGTACTTCATCGGATGGCGCAGATAATTCTTCTCGAATACCTCGAAGAGCTCCTTGGGGATCAGCTCTCTCTCGAGCTCCTCGCATTTCGCCTGGACGAGCTTGGAGAATTCGGGGTGCATCCGCTTGGGAAGATCATAGCCGAAGTTGTTGCTCATGACAAAGGCGGCGCCGCCCTTGCCGGACTGCGAGTTGATCCTGATGATCGGCTCGTACTCTCTGCCGACGTCGGCGGGGTCGATCGGGAGATAGGGGATCTCCCAGTATTCGGTTCCGCTCTCCTTCATGTACTGATGACCCTTGTTGATGGCGTCCTGGTGCGAGCCCGAAAAAGCCGTGAATACCAGCTCGCCGATGTAGGGCTGACGCGGGTCGATCTTCATTCCGGTGCAGCGCTCGTAAATATCGCGGAGCTTGGGGAGATTGGAGAAATCGAGCTTGGGATCAACGCCCTGAGTGAACATGTTGAGTCCCATGGTGACGATATCCATGTTGCCCGTGCGCTCGCCGTTTCCGAAGAGCGTGCCCTCGACGCGCTCGGCTCCCGCCAGCAGTGCAAGCTCGCCGGCAGCCACTCCGCAGCCGCGGTCGTTGTGAGGATGGATGCTGATGATCGCCGCCTCGCGGTTTTTGAGATGGCGGATAAAATACTCGATCTGGTCGGCGTAGGTGTTGGGCGTGCACATCTCAACAGTGTTTGGAAGGTTGAGGATAACGGGGTTTTCCTTGGTGGAGCCGAGCTCCTCCATCACTCTGTCGCAGATCGCCACCGCGTTGTCCGGCTCGGTGCCGCTGAAGCTCTCGGGAGAATACTCAAAGCGGATATTGGTGTCGCCGTTGTATTCGTCGGTGAGCTTCTTTATGAGGCGCGCGCCCTCAACGGCTATGTCGATAACGCCCTGCATATCTGTTTTAAATACGACCTTGCGCTGTAAGGTAGAGGTCGAGTTGTAGAAGTGGACAATTACGTTCTTCGCGCCCCTGATCGCCTCAAAGGTCTTGTGGATGAGGTGCTCGCGCGCCTGCACCAGCACCTGGATGGTGACGTCGTCGGGGATATGGTTGTTCTCGATCAGCTCGCGGCAGATCTCATACTCGGTTTCCGAGGCGCTCGGAAAGCCGATCTCGATCTCCTTGAAGCCCATGTCAACGAGCGCGTGGAAAAACTCCAGCTTCTCCTTGAGGGTCATCGGATCGACGAGCGACTGGTTGCCGTCGCGCAGATCGACGCTGCACCAGATCGGCGCCTTTGTGATGGTCTTGTCCGGCCAGGTTCGGTCGGGCAGGTTGATTTGCTGAAAAGGAATGTACTTTTCAAAACTCGGTTTCATCTTTGTTTCCTCCATAATCTTTACTCAAAAAAAGCCCCTTAAAAGTAACCGCAGTTACATTAAGGGACGAAAAAATCGTGGTACCACCCAAATTCAAGCGCGCGTCGCCGCCCGCTCCTCACAGACCTCCAGCAAGGTCCTGACCGATAACGCAGTCCTGCGTTCCGCATTACATTTCTTCACACGGAAAACTCGGGGATGAGCTATACATACAGCCTCTCGCGCCGACTTACACCAGCCGCCGGCTCTCTTTGCCGAGACAAACCGTATCTTGTTCCCGTCACAGTTTTTTAAGGGGTTTTAATTTGTATTATCTATTATATAGAGAAAACCCGAAAAAGTCAACCGTTATTTAAAATTTTTAAATTTCGAAATTCGGGTATTGACAAATCGACGTCAGGGGAGTATAATACTCAATTAGTGTGAGCGCGAAACGACAGCGAAAAGCGGCGTCGGCGCTTGCGGTGCGGAATTTGAGCCCAAAAAGTTTTTTTGAAAAATTTTGAAAAAACTCTTGACAAAACGGCTTGAATGATGTATAATAGCAAACGCACTATTGAGAAACGACCTCGTAAAATTCATACGAAAAGTTGCCCAAAAGGTGCATAGAACCTTGAAAATTGAACAATAAGGAAAGAAAGAAACCCGTAATGACTTTGAGTGAAGAAGCTCAAGGAATTACAGTGAGTACA